>NZ_JBEXCR010000003.1:0-471361 GCF_040605375.1 Nonomuraea sp. NPDC005650 | reverse complement strand
ACTGCTCGGCCGCCTTCAACGCGCCCGCGTTGTCGCCCTGGGCGCTGCGCACGTACGAGAGCACCCACAGGGCCTTGCACCGCTCCTTGCTCGCGGTGGGGTTGGCCTGGAGCGCCCGCTCCAGGTAGAGCCGTCCCTCGCGGACGAAACCGCAGCACACCCACATGAACCACAACGACGACAGCAGGGTCAGCGCCAGCACCGACTTGCCCGGCGACTTGAGCGCGTGGTCGAGCGCCACCCGGACGTTGTCGTGCTCCTGCCGCATGCGGACGAACCAGTAGATCTGCCGCGGCCCGGACCAGGCGTCCTCGCTGCGCTGGGCCAGGCTCAGGTAGTACTCCAGGTGCCGCTGCTGCATCTGCTCCTTCTGCCCGAGCTTGTCGAGCCACTCCTCACCGTATTCGGCGAGGGTGTCGATGAGCTTGTAGCGGACACCGGCGTGATTGCTCCTGATCAGCAGGATGGACTTCTCGACCAGCCCCGTGACCAGATCGGTGATGTCCTCGGACGGCAGCCGCCCGTCGGAGCACACGAACCTGGCCGCGTCCAGCTCGAAGTCCTTGGCGAACACCGACAACCGCGCCCACAGCAGCCGCTCCGCGGGCTCGCACAGCTCGTGACTCCACCCGATGGCCGCCCGCAGCGTCTGGTGGCGCGGCAGCGCCGTCCGGCTCGCGCCCGCCAGCAGGCTGAACCGGTCGGCCAGCAGCCCGAGGATCTGCTCCACCGACAACGCCCGCAGCCGCACGGCCGCCAGCTCGATCGCGAGCGGGATCCCGTCGAGCCTGCGGCACAGCTCGGCCACCGCGCCGATGTTGTCCTCGTCGAGCTCGAAGTCGGGCACGCTCGCCCCGGCGCGCGCGACGAACAGCTGCACGGACTCGTTCGTGAACAGGTTTTCGTCCGGGTCCTCGTACGGCACCTGCAACGGCGGCACGGGCACCACGTGCTCGTACGGCAGGTTCAGCGACTGGCGGCTCGTGGCCAGCACCTTCAGATTGGGCGCCGCCTCCAGCAACTCGTGCACGAGCTCGGCACACCCGTGCACCATATGTTCGCAGGTGTCGATGATGAGCAGCATGTCGCGCTCGCCCACCCACTCCGACAGCGACTCGGACTCGGCCCGCGAGGACTGGTCGGCGATGCCGAGCGCGGAGGCGATGGTGTGCTTGACCATGCCCGCGTCCTGCAACCGCCCGAGATCGGCGAACCACACGCCGTCCGGGTACTGCGACCGGACCTGGTGCGCGAGCCTCAGCACCGTGCGCGACTTGCCCACGCCCCCGATGCCTGTCACGGTCACCAGGCGGGACTCGCCGAGGTGCCGTTTGAGGTTGGCGAGGAGCCGGGTCCGGCCGATGAAGCTGGTGAGCTCCGCCGGTAGATTGCCGTCTCGCTGCCAGCCTGTCGGGGTTGCCATGCGCAGCCTCACGGGGGATAGGCGACACCTGCTCTCGCATCGTACCGCCGCCACCCCCGCCTGTCCCTGGACCTGCGGACACACCGGGCACTGGTTTGTCGGCCCGAGTAGCATGTCCGGCGTGAACGATTTTCTACCGGAGCAGACAGCTGACGACCGGGACGAGGGCTGGGGCGACTGGCCGGAGCCCGACCCGGACGCCTTCTACCTGGACAACAAGCCTCCACACTGGGCCTGAAAGCACGGCCTTCCACGACGGGGGCGCTTCGCGCTCGGGGCTCCAGACAGCGCCTCCCAAGGGGGCCCCGCCCCCTTTCGATCCCCCGAAACCCCCGCTCGCTCCGCTCGCGAGTCGCCCACCCGTTGACCGGTTACCCGGTGGGCCCGCTGGAGCCCACCCCGGGCCAAAAGGGCCTCGCTCCGCTCGGACTGCCCTTCCTAGGCGCGCCTGGCGGCGCACCCGCGCCTGGCGGCGCACCCGCGCCTGGCGGCGCACCCGCGCCTCCGGCGCCATCGAGCCCACCCGTTGACCAGCGAAGCGGTGGGCCAACCGATGCCCACCCCGGACCGCGCGCTTTCCGGCCCGCGACGGCCGATCGCGCATGGCGCGGTTGACGGCCGGTTACATGTCAAGAGCCCGTCATCCGATCTCGTATCGAGAAACACACCCGAGAAGGGGACGCCTCAATCTTGTCCTACCCTCTCGAGAGCGCGGGATCCCGCCAGCCAGCTTGGCTCAAGCTTGGCGCCGGATCGGCACACCATGCACCCTCAAGGAGGCGATCCGCGACCTTCGGAGGTGCTATCTCATGCAACGCCCCGGCACTGGCGGCGGCGTACGGCTGCCATATGGCGCGATCTGAGATCCGCGCCACCATCCGCCGCGGTGATGACCTGGCCGTAGCCGGCCTCGTTCTGGGCTATCTGGCTTTCTGCATGGCCGTTCTCTTCCTCATCTACAGCACCTTCAACCGTTAGGGGTGCTGAAGTCCGGCCGATGTCAGCTCCGGCCGTAGCCAACGTGCCATGTCGTCCGGGCTGCCCTTGACACCTTCGTGTGGGGCATTCAGGCTCACATGTGCGCAAGGAGTCGCAAGCCCCAAACGTAGGAGACCATCATGGCACTAGCGTTCTACGGCAAGGACCCCACCAACCCAGGCAACAACTGCCCGGCCGTCTTCAGGGACCCCGTCACGGGTGACTTCTTCTTCCAAGGCGCGACCGTAACGGACCCGGAGATACTCGCGTGGGTCAACGACAAGAGCCCGATCCTGGATAGCGAATCGGTTGTGCGCCTGCCGGCGCGCATGATCGAGATCATCATGGAGGCATGCCGTGGCAGACTTCAGCGAACTCCTGGCGACGTGTGAGCGCACTGCGTTCAAGCTGGAGATGCGCGACCAGTACATGACCGGTGACCCTGGTTATCTGGCCTGGGAGGCTGGCGATGTCGATGAGGCTGTTCGTCAATATTCGGACTGGACAGCCACGGCACGGTCCGCTGTCGCGCGGGGTGTAGCCATGCATCGGGTCCGCATCGTGTCGGAGCCTGTCAGCGCCTACATCGCCTTCGAGCACACGGTTACTCCCGGCGTCAATCTGTCCGCCGGGGAGGTGATCAGGTGGCTCCCGCGGCGGTTGGCGTCTGACCTGGCTCTGCCAGGAAACGATGTATGGATCTTCGATGACAGACTGGTTCAGTTCTGTCATTTTGCGGGGGATGGCGCGTGGATCTCCAACGACGAGACCGACGACGCCACCACGGTGAAGCTCTGTGCTGCCGCCTTTGCGGCGGCATGGGAACGGGCGACCGATCATTCGGAGTATCAGATCTGAGTGCCCTATTGATGACATCAGTCGCATAGATCCATGCACAGTTCGCACTCGCCCAGCTCCAGCGCCCAGGCGGCCAGGCAGGCGCTTGCATTGCGGCTACGCGATATCCGCCTCGATGCCGGCCTGAACGCCAGGGCGCTTGCGGCCCTTGCTGGTTGGCACGAGTCCAAGACCTCCCGGATCGAAAACGCCAAGAAGCAGCCATCTGAAAGCGACCTGGCCGCCTGGGTGCAGGCGTGTGGAGTGCCTGGCCTGCTGCCTGAGTTGGTTGCTGAGCTACGTGCGGTGGACTTGGCTTGGCTGGACTGGCGACGGGCGGAGAAGACCGGCCTCACCCATCTGAACGTCGCGGTGCGCGAGTTGTATGAACGTACCCGGCTATATCGCTCGTACTGCCAGGACGTCATTCCAGGTCTTCTTCAGACAGCCGGGTACACCACGGCAACGTTGGCGGCCATCCGTGACGGCAGGAAGGTGCCAGTGGATGATGTCGCCGATGCTGTCGCAGAGCGCATGGCCCGTCAGCACATCCTTTACGAGGGCAATCATCGCTTCGTCTTCATCTTGGAGGCAGCAGCGCTCACCTATCGGCGGGGCGGGCCTGAGGTGATGATCGGACAGCTCGGGTATCTGTTGGAGGCAATGGCGCTGCCATCGGTGTCCCTGGCTGTGATCCCGCCCGACGCGGAGCGTGCGGGCCGCTGGCCTGTCGAGAACTTCTACATCTTCGATGACGCGCAGGCCAACGTGGAGTTGGTGTCGGGCTTCCTTACGATCACCCAACCACGAGAGATCGAGATGTACGCCGAGACGTTCATGCGGTTCCACGAAATAGCCGTTTTGGGACGAGAAGCCCGAGCCCTTATCAAGCGAGCGATGGACTCCTTCGAATAGCGCCCGCAAGTATCCGCAAGTTTGTGGAGCCCTCGAAACGCCCCCTCCTACCGTCGAGGCATGGCCCGCACACACAGAACATCATCGGCTGACGACCTGCTATGCCAGCCGATACCGGAGGTGGAAGCGGCAGCGCAGAACGTGGCCCTTGATCGGGTCCTTGAGCATCTGACGGCCGCGGGGGTCCACGCCCAACTGATCAAGCGGATTGCCGACCGATGCGCGATCAAGCTTTACGCCACAGGCGAGACCCTTTGGCACCCTCCCAAGCTCATCATCTACGCGAACGCCGGATGGAGAATCGCCACGGTCACCATCGGCCCGCGGTCCGGTAGCTACATGGTCGAGCTGGCGCGCGTCGGACTCAAGAACGAGCCGTTGACCGACAGGGTAGAAGTCGTACCGGCGGCCATGTCGCACCGCGTCGGCCTGCTGATAGCGCAGAATGCGGGGGCACCCGTATGACCACCGTCGAGGAGCTGCGGAACAAGTACGGGACGACTTGGGAGATCTGCACCGAGCTGGCTTACGGTGCCGCTGCATGGCGGCGCACGTACCTCGCCCCGGCCGCGCTTGGACGCCACCGGGTCAACGTCATGTGCGCGGGCGGCCTTGACGGGCTGGCGGAGAGGCTGGCCACACAGGAGGCGACGCAATGAGCGCCAACACCTTTACAGCCCCCGATGCCCGGCATGTCGAGCTGGTTTGGGAGGCATCGCCCTTCGCAGCAGAAGGGCTACCTCTCCCCGGAATCTCATACGGTTATGCCGGGAACCTCAGGGCGTTCGCGCTGTCAGTCGACGGGCGCAAGGTCACCCTTCGCTCGTACTTGCCATTCAGCGATGGCAAGCCGCCCAAAGATCAGCCCTTTTTGAACGTCGGCGATGCGAAGGAGCGCGCCGAACAGCTCCTAGAACTGTTCGTCGGCCGTCTCTTCGCCGAATGCAACCCTCACTAGCGAGGCGCCGTAGACGCCTCCGGTTATGTGAGCGTGGCCGCCGCGTAGTCGGGGGCCACAGCCGCTGACCAGATCAAGGCAGGCGAACCCCAGCAATTGTTTCCTGTCTGAAGATCGCGCACACCCAGTCCCCGGGGGCCCGTACCCATGAGGAGGTCCCTGCATGTCCTCGGTGTCCATACCTGGCCATGTCGTCGGCAAAGAAGGATGAGCCGAAGAAGCCGGCGCAAGAGCCGACGAGGCAGGGCTATCCGCCGTGCAATCCGGTCGTTGTGTCGGTCGTCAACGGCGTCACAACCACGAGGTTGACCAAGTGCGGCAGGGCCGTGCAGGGGGCTAGGCAAAGGAATGCCCCAAAAATCTCCAAGACTTCCTTCAGAGCACAATTATCAATACCCCTCGGAGGCGCCAGAACAAGACGTCGTAGGAGATCAGAACACCGGCGTCACAAGAGACGTGTACCTGCACGTGGAGGCTGAAATGACCTTGGTAAAAGATCAACCCGTACAGCCCTGGGGTTTGGGACGAATGACCCCAACCTCGCCGGCTGTCTCAGAATTCCAAACAGTCGTGTTCGACCCCGAAACGCAACTCACTCACTTCTACGACGCCAATGGCGCGATCGTGGACATGGCGACGAGCACGGTAACTAAATCGAAGGGCGGCGGAGGCGACGGTTCAAGTGGCGCCACGGAAGTGACGGACGACACCAAGCCCGACGACGGCTGACGCATGCGGTCATCGCCACAGACCGTACTGGTCATCACGTCTCTAAGAGACGCCACAGCCAACATGGTCATCGAAGCCCTGATCGTGCGCCGCGTGCAGGTAGCCCGCATCGATCCCGCCGACATCGGTAGCGCGCTAACGTTCAGTGCTCACATCGGCGACGACCGCGCAGAGTGGGGCGGCTGGCTTCGGACTGCAAGCCGTGATGTCGCCCTGGAGGAGATTGGGGCGGCCTACTACCGCCGCCCCAGTTCTTGGCACAGCGACGCCTTCGACGACCAAGCGCAACGATTCGTGGTCACCGAGGCCCGCTACGGGCTCGGAGGACTGCTGAGGAGCTTGCCTAATTGTCGTTACGTCAACCATCCAGCCGCTGACGCAAGGGCAGATTTCAAAGTTACCCAGTTGCAGGCCGCCGCCAAGGTGGGTCTGAGGGCCCCCAAAACACTGATAACGAACGATCTCAACGCGGCCCAGGAATTCGCCCGCAAGCATGACCGAGTCATCTATAAGTCGTTTCGGGGTGCTCCACCCACTTCTGAAGGCCACGTCGGCGCGATATGGACCCAGCGAATCAGCTCAGATGATCTAGATGACTCGCTCTCGTTGACCGCCCACCTTTTTCAGGAGGAGATACAGAAGGCCGCAGATGTCCGGGTGACCGCAGTTGGCCAGAACGTGTTCGCGAGTAAGATCACCGCCCCAGGCGGCGCACTCGACTGGAGGTGCGGGGATTGGGGTGAACTGATCTACGAGGACATTGAGGTTCCCGAAGCAATCAGAAAGGCTATACACGCCTATCTCAACATGTTCGGCCTCGAATTCGGATGCTTTGACTTCGGTCTGGAGGGTGGCATCGATGATCAATCCACAGAAAGTTGGACATTCATTGAGTGCAACCCCAACGGTCAGTGGGGTTGGCTACCAAACTCGGACTCGATAGCGCGAGCTTTCGCTCACGTACTACTGGAAGGATGGTGGTCATGAGCGACATTTCCCGAACGCTCCGCCACGAGCTGGCGGACACAATAGGGTCCCTCGGCTGGCGCACCGCGATAGAAACGGTACCCCGCGAGCGGTTCCTGGGAGAGGCCGTCTTCCTGCGTGACAAGGACCGAGGCGACCTCTGGACGCCGGTTCAGCGCTCCGACATGAGTGCAGACGAGTGGCTGTCTCGGGCCTACGCTAACGAGACATGGGTGACCCAGGTGAACGGCGTCATGGCTGAAGAGGCGACGGGGACCGTGACAGGGCAGCCTAGTTCGTCGTCCACCTTCCCCGGCTTGGTGGTACTGATGCTGGAGGCGGCCCAAATCGGCGAGGGCGACAAGGTCCTGGAGATCGGCACGGGTACGGGCTACTCAACCTCGCTGATGTGTCAGCGACTAGGCAACGCTGCGGTCACATCGGTCGAGTACGACCCCACAGTTGCCATGCGCGCTCGCCAGGCGATCACTTCGGCAGGCTATGCACCCACCCTGATCGAAGGGGACGGGTTGTACGGACACGCAGAGGGCGCCCCATACGATCGGTTGATCGCAACCTGCTCAGTGCGCGTCATCCCCTGGGCATGGCCGCGCCAGGTCCGAGCAGGAGGAACCATCACTGCCCCCATGTGGGGCTGGATGGGTGGGACTGCCTTCGCGCACCTCACCGTGGCCGACGACGGCACCGCGAGCGGCCGTTTCCTGAAAGACGACCTGTACTTCATGACCGCACGATCCCATCTGCCTCCTCCGCGTCCCCCGATGGTCAAAGGCATCGGTGACGCGCGTGAGAGCAGAATCGACCCGTCCATTCTCCACAACGAGACAGCCCTGTGGGTCGCCCAACTCGCCGTTCCACAAGGGCAGTTCTCTTGGGAGACAGACACGATATTCCTCGTCGACGTTGGCACCGGCTCACGAGCTGATACACGGCCAGATCCCGAGCACGGGTGGACGGTTTACCAACATGGGCGGGTCAGCTTGTGGGACGAGGTGGAGAAGGCCATCTTGACGTGGCAGGAGGCTGGCCAACCTCATCAATCCGGCTTCGGCCTCACGGTGACATCAAAGAGCCAGCAGGTGTGGCTCGGCGACCCCGATGGGCCTAGCTGGGACCTACCGGCCTGACGCAGAAGGCCCCTAGCCGACGCCGGGGCCTTCATTAGTTCATTTGGCGAGTCGGAAGCCGACGATCAATCCAACGATGAACATCACCAGCGCCGGCAACGCTGGTGGCAAGAAGTGAGTGATCAGATCGAAGCAGTCTTCGAGCCCCTGGGCATCCGCTGGCTGGACGCCCTGCGGGCCAACCCCCGAGCGGGGTTCATCCCCGAGCAGGCGTGGGCTCACCCGGACGGAGACGACACGGGCCGCCTGATCGACAGGAGCATTGATCCGGCCGACTGGGAGAAAGTCGTCGGATCCGACGTCCCGATCATCACGCAGATCGACGACGGCCGGGCCCCGATCAGCGTCGGCGGCGGCGGATTCTACACCTCCTCGTGCTCGATGCCGTCCATCGTGGCCGCCGAGCTGGAGCTGCTGGGGTTGAAACGCGACGACGACGTGCTGGAGATCGGCACCGGCACCGGCTGGACGGCCGGGCTCATCTCCCACTACGTGAAGCACGGCAGAGTCGTCACCGTCGAGGTGGACCAGGAGATCCACAGCCAGGCGGTACGCAACCTGGCCCGCGCCAGGTCCAGCGTCCTGCCGGTCTTCGGCGATGGGATGCTCGGCTACCCCGACGGAGCACCGTATGACGCGGTGCATGTGACGGTCGGCTCGACCTGCGCGTCACCGGCATGGATCGCCCAGACGAGGCCTGGCGGAACGGTGGTCTTCCCGTGGATGCCCACATGGTCGTCTCACGGCGGGGCGTTCGTCGCGTTGCGCCCCCTCGGCGACGGAATCGCCGTGGGCCGCTTCGGCCCGGGCTGCGCGTTCATGATGATCCGCTCCCAGCGCGACAAGGAGCAGTTCATCCTCGGCGACGATCGGCGCGAGCGGCCCGCCCGCATCGACCCGCAGCGTCTTGCCGGCGAGTGGGCGGCCGTCATCGCGCTCGTGGCCACACTGCCTGGCGTCTCCTGCTCGGCCGGAGTGAACGGCGGCGGGTTCATCCTGCACGCCTACACGGATGCCGCTGCCGCACACGTGGCCTGGGACGAGGACGCGGGCGACTGGATCGTCCGGTATGGAGGCGACCGTGACCTGTACGCCGAAGCCGAAGAGGCGTTCACGCGCTGGCTGTCCCTCGGTAGTCCATCGGCCCACCGCTACGGGTACACGAGCACACCGGACGGCGACACGATCTGGCTGGACACCCCCGCCCACGTGGTCGGCTCGTTCTGACAGAACACAGAACGAGCCCAGGGCGGCAGATTCGGCCGGCGTCCAGCCCTGGGGGGCACAGCACCTGCGATAACGCCATGAAATGACCGTGACCTGGGCCAGGACGCTGGTGTTGAGCTGATGGTCCTGAGAGTTTTCGGGGGAGATCGCTGTGCAGGGATGTGCGGACCGCATCGCGGCGCATCCCTTGGGTCCTACGGACGGAGCACGATCTTGCCGTGGGCGTGCCCCCGCTCCAACTCGCGGAAGGCGTCCCGCACCCCCTCCAGCGGGTAGGTGCGGGCGATCGGCACCTCAAGCTCCCCGCGCCCGGCGAGCCGGGCCAGCTCGCCGAGCACGACCGCGCACGCCGCCGCGCCTTCTCCGTAGGTCCGCGCGCCGACCTTGGCCGCCGCCTGCCAGTCGCGGATCGTGTTGATCCGTTCGGGCCGCACGCCCAGCTCCACCGCCAGCTCCACGTAACCGTCGCCGAACGTGTCGATGAACGCGTCCACGGTCCCGCCGCCGGCCTGCCGGATCCGATCCGCCACGCCCTCCCCGTACTCGACCGGGATGACACCGCGATCCTTCAGCCAGGCGTGGTTCGGCTCGCTCGCCAGCCCGATCAGCGTGGCGCCGCGCCTCCTCGCGAGCTGCACGGCGAGGGAACCGACGCCGCCCGCCGCGCCGGACACCACGACCGTGTCGGCCGGTCCGGGGTCGACCGCGAACACGGTGGCGTACGCGGTCGTGCCGGCCACGTACAACGACCCGGCCACGTCCCAGGACAGGCCCTCCGGACGCGAGGTCAGGTCCACGTCGTCGACCACGACGAACTCCGCCTGGCTGGCCCTGCTATGGGTGTAGCCGAGTACCTCGTCACCCACCGCGAAACCGCGTACCTGCGGACCGGCCTCCACCACGACGCCGGCCAGGTCGCTGCCCTGTCCGGAGGGGAACGTCGCCGGCCAGCGCTCGTGCAGCTCGCCGGCGCGGATATGGGCCTCGCCCGGGTTGATCCCGGCCGCCCTGACCCGTACCAGCACCTGCCCGGGGCCGGGCGCCGGGCGCTCCACCTCCTCGACCCGCAGGACGTCGATGTCGCCGTACTCGTGGAACCGCACTGCCTTCATCGCGTGATCACCGCTCTCGTTCTCTCGTTCGGACGTGCCCTGGAGGGCCACGTCCCCACCATGCCTTCGCCTCCGGCGGCGCGGGAGCGGAGCGGTCTCCCTAGGATCGGCGGTCCCAGGATGCGTTTGGCGAACGGTGATATCACTACCGATATGGGGATGAACCGCGACGAACTCGCCGACTTCCTGCGCCGGTCCCGGGAACGGCTGGCTCCACGGGACGTCGGGCTGGTCGAGGGACCGAGGCGGCGCACGCCGGGACTGCGCCGCGAGGAGGTCGCAGCGCTCGCCGGGATGTCGCCCGACTACTACATGCGGCTCGAACAGGCCAGGAGCCCGCAGCCCTCGGTTCAGCTGCTGGCCGCGCTGACCCGCGCGCTCCGGCTGACCGCCGACGAGCGGGACCACCTGTACCTGCTCGCCGGGCACCGCCCGCCGGAAGGGGCGCGCGCCGGGGAGTACCTGCGGCCGAGCATGCTGTACGTCCTCGACCGGCTGGACAGCGTTCCGGTCCAGGTTCTGAGCGATCTGGGCGACCTGCTGGCGCAGAACGACATGGCGCAGGCGTTGTTCGGGTGCGTGTGCACGGTGGCCCGGGAGGACCGCAACATCGTGCTGCGCTGGTTCACCGAGCCGGACGTACGCGGCCACTTCGCGGTCGAGGAGCATGAGGAGCACGCCCGGCAGTTGGTCGCCGACCTGCGCGCCGCGGTGGCCCGCCGCGGGGACGACGCGGCATCCCGCACGCTCGTCACGCGGCTCCACGCGGTCAGCGCGGAGTTCACGGCGCTCTGGGACCGGCACGAGGTCGCGGTGCGCAGGTCACACCCGTACCGGCTCACGCATCCCGAGCTCGGCAGGATCGAGTTCGACTGCGAGGTGCTGGCGACGCCCGCGGCGGACCAGCGACTGCGGGTCTTCACCCCGCCGCCCGGCGGCACCGAGGCGCTGGACCTGCTGCGCGTGCTCGGCCCGCGGCATCGGCACGACACCGCCGCGACGCGGGCGACGACGAGGGCGGGCGCGGCGACGAGGGCGGGCGCGGCGACGGAAGGGGGCGGCGACCCGCGTACGCCGTGAGCACCGGCCGGGCGACCGGAACGCTGCCCGAAAAGCCTTTCCGGCCTGGTGGGGAGCGCCCCTATTGTGGGGCCGGTGACAACTCAAGTGATCGTGCTCAACGGCGGCTCCAGTTCGGGCAAGTCCGGGATCGTCCGGTGCCTGCAGGCGGTCCTGCCGCAGCCGTGGCTTGCCTTCGGGGTCGACTCCCTGCTTGAGGCGATGCCCGCGTCCATGCAGGGGTCGGAGGCGGGCATCGAGTTCGCTCCGGACGGCGGGGTGAGCGTCGGGCCGGAGTTCCGGATGCTGGACGCGGCGTGGGCCGAAGGGGTCGCCGCGATGGTCCGCGCGGGTGCCCGGGTCATCATCGACGACGTCTTCCTCGGGGGAGCGGCCTCCCAGGAGCGGTGGCAGAAGGCTCTGGCCGGGCTGAACGTGCTGTGGGTCGGCGTCAGGTGCGAGAGCGCGGTGGCCGCGGGCCGTGAGGTCGCCCGTGGGGATCGGGTGCGGGGGATGGCCGAGTTGCAGGCGGAGATCGTCCACCAGGGCGTGACGTACGACCTGGAGGTGGACACCACACACACCGAGTCGCTGGAGTGCGCGCGGGCCATCGCCGCGCGGGCCGGCTGACGGCCACCGACCCGATCGGACCCGACCCGGCCCGACCCGATCCGACCCGACCGGAGCAGGAGGAGCCGTGACCCCGTACGAGACGCAGGAGGAGCCGTGACCCCGTACGAGCTGCGCGCCGCCACCCCCGCCGACTACGACCCTATCGCCGCCGTCGTCGACGACTGGTGGGGGCGGCCGATCCTGCCCTCCCTGCCCAGGCTCTTCCTCGACCACTTCCACCGGACGAGCCTGATCGCGGAGGGCCCGGCGGGCCTGGCGGGATTCCTGATCGGGTTCATGTCCCCGTCCGAGCCCGACGAGGCGTACATCCACTTCGTCGGCGTCTGCCCGGAGGCCAGGACGGGCGGCCTCGCGCGCACCATGTACGAGCGCTTCTTCGACCTGGCGCGCGACCACGACCGCGGCGTCGTGAAGGCCATCACCTCGCCCGTCAACCGGACGTCCATCGCGTTCCACGGCCGCATGGGATTCGAGGTCAGCGAGCCCGTCCCCGGCTACAACGGCCCGGGGACCGCCCTGGTGACCTTCAGCCGCACCCTCTGACGTCACTTTGCGTGACATATAGCGCACGTATCGTATGCATTCCTCGAAATCGGGAATGCCACACGACGATCACGTGCGCAAGGAGGAGCGGTGGCCGGACGTCGCGACCGGATGGGGCTGGCCGGTGAGCTGATCGCCGAGTTCGCCGGGACGATGGTGCTCATTCTGTTCGGGGTCGGCGTGGTCGCCCAGGTGGTCGCGGGCAAGCTCGGCGACCACGACAGCATCGCCTGGGCATGGGGGATCGGCGTCACGCTCGGCGTCTACGTCGCCGGCCGGACCACGGGCGCGCACCTCAACCCGGCGGTCACGCTGGCGTTCGCGGTCTTCCGCGGCTTCCCCTGGGGCAAGGTCGTGCCGTACGCGCTGGCGCAGACGGCCGGGGCCTTCGTCGCGGCGCTCATCGTCCGGTGGAACTACACCGAGGTGCTGTCCATGGTGGACCCCGGGCACACGATCAAGACCCAGGGCGTCTTCTCGACCCTGCCCGGCAACGGGGTGCTGCCGGTGGACATGTGGGGCGGGTTCCGCGACCAGATCATCGGCACCGCCATCCTGCTCTTCGTCATCTTCGCCGTGTCCGACGTCGCCAACATGGCCCCCGGCGCGAACCTCGGCCCCGTGGTCATCGGCCTGCTCATCGTGGCGATCGGCATGTCCTTCGGCACCGACGCCGGCTACGCGATCAACCCGGCCCGCGACTTCGGGCCGCGCCTGGCGAGCTACTTCACCGGCTACTCCACCGCCTGGCGAGATCAGCACGGCGACCTGTACTTCTGGGTGCCGATCGTCGGCCCGCTGATCGGCGCTCTCGTCGGGGCCGGCCTTTACCAGGCGTGCATCGCCCGGTTCCTCCCGCCGAGCGAGGAGCGCGGCATCGTGCAGCCGGTGGAGATCTGACCGGAATCTTGCAGAGGAGAAAGACATGCCCGAGTTCGTGGGAGCCGTCGACCAGGGCACCACCAGCACCCGATTCATGGTCTTCGACCACGACGGCGCCGAGGTGGCCAAGTACCAGCTCGAACACGAGCAGATCCTGCCGAGGGCGGGCTGGGTCGAGCACAACCCGATCGAGATCTGGACGGTGACGGCGGCCGTGATCCAGACGACGATCCAGCGTGCCGGGCTGCAGGCCAAGGACCTGGCGGCCCTGGGCGTCACGAACCAGCGCGAGACCACGGTCGTCTGGAACCGGCGGACCGGCCGCCCGTACTACAACGCGATCGTGTGGCAGGACACCCGTACCGACCGCATCGCCGCCGCTCTGGAGCAGGACGGACGCGGGGAGGTCATCCGCGACAGGACGGGGCTGCGGCCGGAGGCGTACTTCTCCGGCGGCAAGATCCAGTGGATCCTGGAGAACGTGGACGGCGTCCGCCAGGACGCGGAGCGCGGCGAGGCCGTCTTCGGCAACACCGACACCTGGACCCTGTGGAACCTCACCGGCGGCGTCAAGGGCGGCGTGCACATCACCGACGTGACCAACGCCAGCCGCACCATGCTGATGGACCTGGAGACGCTCGACTGGGACGACGAGCTGCTGTCGTTCTTCGGGATCCCGCGCCGGATGCTGCCCGAGATCCGGCCGTCGGCCGACCCCGCCATGTACGGGACCACGCTCCCGTACGGGCCGGTCGGCGGGGAGGTGCCGATCGGTGCGATCCTGGGTGACCAGCAGGCGGCCACCGTCGGCCAGGTCTGCTTCGCGCCCGGCGAGGCCAAGAACACCTACGGCACCGGCAACTTCCTGCTGCTCAACACCGGCACCGACAGCGTGCGCTCACAGAGCGGGCTGCTCACCACGGTGGCCTACAAGTTCGGGGACCAGCCGGCCGTGTTCGCGCTGGAGGGGTCCATCGCGGTGACCGGCTCGGCGGTGCAGTGGCTGCGCGACCAACTGCACGTCATCACCTCCGCGGAGCAGACCGAGGCGCTCGCCCGGCAGGTGGACGACTCCGGGGGGATGTACTTCGTGCCGGCGTTCTCCGGCCTGTTCGCCCCGTACTGGCGGGCCGACGCCCGCGGCGTGATCGTCGGCCTGTCGCGCTACAACACCGACGCCCACCTCGCCAGGGCCACCCTGGAGGCGATCTGCTACCAGAGCCGCGACGTCGTGGAGGCGATGCAGCAGGACTCCGGCGTGGTCCTGGACGTGCTCAAGGTGGACGGCGGCGTCACCTCGAACGACCTGTGCATGCAGTTCCAGTCCGACATCCTCGGCGTCCCGGTCAGCCGCCCGGTGGTGTCGGAGACCACCGCCCTCGGGGCCGCGTACGCCGCCGGGCTCGCCTCCGGCTACTGGAGGGACGTCTCGGAGCTGCGGGCGCACTGGGCGGAGGACCGCCGCTGGGAGCCCAGGTGGAGCGAGGAGCGCCGGGAGGAGGCGTACGCGGGCTGGAAGAAGGCCGTGACCAGGTCGTTCGACTGGGCCTAGCTGACCACGTCTTTCCGCCGGAAGCGCCGGAACGCGAGGGCGATCAGGATGGCCGCGTACGTGACCGACACCGACGCGCCCTTCGCCATGCCGCTCCAGTCCAGCTCCGGCATCAGCGCGTCGAGCCAGGCGTTGTTCCAGAACGTGGGCAGGAACTCGCGCAGCGACCCCAGCGCCTCCACCGCCTGCAGGATGTTGCACACGATCCAGAGCCCGACCGCCCCGCCGACCGCGCCGAGCGGGGAGTCGGTCATGGTGGAGACGAGGAACGCGAGCGCGGCCACCACGAGCTGGCTGACCAGCGCGTACCCGATCACGATGCCGAAGCGCGGCAGCACGTCCAGGGCCGGGATCGTCTCGCCCGTGCCGGGCACCTGGATGTCGTTCCAGCCGAACGCCAGCGTGCCCGCGAGCAGCGCCATCAGCGGCAGGCAGATCACCGCCGCCGCCGAGTAGCCCAGCGCCACGATCAGCTTCTGCCGCAGCAGCCGGTCGCGGGGGACCGGCGCGGCCAGCAGGTAGCGCAGTGACGACCAGTTGGCCTCGCTGGCCACGGTGTCGCCGCAGAACAGCGCGACGGCCACCACCAGCAGGAAGCTGGCCGACACCGACAGGGCGAACGCGGCGAAGTTCAGGCCGCTCGCCGTCGCCAGGTCGGAGATGCGCAGCGACGACTGCCCCTGCCCGCTGGACTGCGGCCCGAACTGGAACGCGATCACCAGGATCCACGGCAGCGCCAGCAGCAGCCCGAACATGACCAGCGTCCGCCGCCGCTTGAACTGCCTGACGATCTCCACGCGCAGCGGCAACGTGCGACGGGGCGCGTAGCCCGGCGCGGCGACGGTCATGACTTGTCTCCGATGAGGTCGAGGAACACGTCTTCCAGGCGCGGCCCGTGCCCGTTGGTGGTGACGGCGGCCGAGGTGAGCAGCTGCGACACCGGCCCGGCCGAGACCAGGCGGCCCCGGTGCATGACCACCACGTGGCTGCAGGTCTGCTCGACCTCGGCCAGCATGTGGCTGGAGACGATCACGGTACGGCCGTCGCGCGCGTAGCGCTTGAGCACCTCGCGCATCTCCCGGATCTGGGGCGGGTCGAGACCGTTCGTGGGCTC
The DNA here is from genome assembly GCF_040605375.1 of Nonomuraea sp. NPDC005650. Lineage (NCBI taxonomy): Bacteria > Bacillati > Actinomycetota > Actinomycetes > Streptosporangiales > Streptosporangiaceae > Nonomuraea > Nonomuraea sp. NPDC005650. Next base: position 455,285 of record NZ_JBEXCR010000003.1, on the reverse strand, counting down.
GTCGAGCACCAGCAGGTCCGGCAGCCCGAGCATGGCCTGGGCGATGGCCAGCCGCTGGCGCATGCCCTGCGAGTACGTGCGCACGGCCCGATCCAGGGCCTTGCCCAGGCCGGCGATCTCCAGCGCCTCGTCGAAGTGCGCGTCGGCGGCGGGCCGTCCGGTGGCGGCCCAGTACAGCTCGATGTTGTCCCGCCCGGACAGGTGCGGCAGGAACCCCGGCCCCTCGACGAACGACCCGAGCCTGGACAGCACGGGCGCTCCCGGCGTGACGCGGTCGCCGAAGATCCGGATCTCGCCGCCGTCCGGCTGGATGAGGCCCATCATCATGCGCATCGTGGTCGTCTTGCCCGCGCCGTTCGGCCCGAGCAGGCCCAGGACCTGGCCCCGCTCGACGCGGAACGACAGCCCGTCCACGGCCAGCTCGCCGTTCCGGTACGCCTTGGTCAGCCCGCTGATCTCCAGCGGCACGTCCTTGTCGCCGGCCCCGCCGCTCTCCGGGGCGCCGGGCGCGGTCCGGCGGCGGGACGGGACGCGCCCCGTCACCAGCAGCACGGCGGCGACGACCACGGCGGCCAGCGGCATCGCCCACACCCACCACGCCACCCCGGTCGGGGGAGCGGCCAGCGTGCGGACCGTCGGCACCGCGAGCGCGGGGGAGGCCAGGGACACCTGGTACGCGGCGGGCGCGGCGGCGGTCGCGAAACCCATGTCCGTCGTGGTCAGGACCAGGCGGAGCCGGTGCCCCACGGCGAAGCGGTAGTCCACGGCGGGCAGGGTGACGGTGACCTCCGCGCTGCCCGCGCCCTCCGGGATCGTCACCCGGACCGGCGCCACCAGCCCGGCGGGCAGGGCGGGCGGCTGGGCGCCCTCGGCCACGTCGTACAACTTGGCGAACAGCGTCGCCTCGCCCTTGCCCGACACCCTGACCCGGACCGTGGAACTGCCGGTGAGCTGGAGCGGGGCGGTGAGCGGCCGGGACTCGAACGCGGCGCTCTGTCCCGGCATGTCGATGGACACGCTCGTGTTGCTCTGCCCGCCGGCCAGCAGGCCGCCGATGCCGGGCACCGTCGAGATGGAGGCGGGCGCGCCGCCGGGCGGGTTGACGATGTTCTGGGCGGGGCCGTTCAGCTGCACCGTGGTGGTGTCGGTGCCGGCCAGGCCGGGGTAGGAGGCGGCCTCGGGGTGGAGGCGGATGCGCTGGCGGGTGCCGGGGTCGCGGCCGCCGTCGCGCGTCACCGTGAACGCGCTCACCGCCGGGGCGGACTTGTCGCCCTTCAGGTAGCGGGCGAACCAGGCCGTGGACTGCTCGAACACCCAGTCCGCCTCGCCGTTGCCGCCGTCGTGCCCGCCGTCGAACCAGGCCAGGCTCACCGGGGTGCCGGCCGCGGCGATCGCCTTGGCGTTGGCGTCGGCGTGGCCGAGCGGGAAGAGCGAGTCGCGCTGGCCCTGGATGAGCAGGGTCGGCGCCTTGATCTGGCCGGCCACGGTGATCGGGCTCGACTTGCGCAGCAGGGCGACGGCCTCCGGCGTGGCCTTGCCGTCCTTGGCGACCTGCTGGTAGACGTCGCAGATCGCGGGCAGGAACCTGCCGCACCGCGCCTGCTCGGGGGTCAGCGGCCCGGCGGCCTGCCGCTCCCCGCGCGCCGCGAAGCTGTCCAGCGAGACGCCCTGGCCGAAGAAGATGCCCGCCCACATGCGCTTGAAGACCCCGTTGGCGGCGTCCTGGCCGATGGCGGCGGGGCCGGTGCCCTGCGCGGCGGCGTTGGGGAAGAGCGCGTCGGCCAGGTCGGCCCAGGTGATCTGGGGCACGATGGCGTCGACCCGCTGGTCGTAGGCGGCCGTCATCAGGGCGATGGCGCCGCCGTACGAGCCGCCCGCGATGCCCACGCGCGGGTCGTTCGCGGCGTCGAGCTGGACCTCCGGGCGCTTGGCCAGCCAGTCGATCAGCTGCTTGACGTCCTTGACCTCGTAGTCGGGCGAGTTGAGCGCGATCTCGCCGGTCGAGCGCCCGAACCCGCGCGCCGACCAGGTCAGCACGGCGTAGCCCTGCTGGGCGACGCGGATGGCCTGCTCCCGCGTGCTCTGCTTGCTGCCGCCGAAGCCGTGCCCGATCAGCACGGCCGGCGCCTTGCGGCCGTCGGGCGGCGGGAAGAACGTCGTGTCGAGCTCCACCCGTTGGTCGTCGGACGGCCCGTCGACGACGCTGATCATCTGGTCCTGGCCCCGCACCTTGGGAGCCGACGGCCACACGAGCCACGTCGTCACCCCGATGAGGGCGAGCGCCGCTACCAGCGCGGCCACACGCTTCATGACCGTGAGCCTACTTTCCGCACCTGAGAGATCCCTGAGATCAAGTCCTGACCTGCGGGATCAGGCCAGGATGGCGTAGACGGTCGTCGCGTGGGCGGCGGTCTCGGAGCTGCCCGCGGCCGTGAGGGTGACCTCGGAGAAGGCCAGGGTGCGGCCCAGCTTCGTGATGCGGACGTCGATCAGGACGTCCTTGCCCATCACCGGCCGCTGGAACGTCGTCGACTGCTGCACCGTCGTCATCGGCACGAACGTGCCGCGCGCCGAGGAGATGGCGATGACCGTGGCGGTGTCGGCGGCGGCCATCATCGCCTGGCCGCACAGCCCGCCGCCCTCGCGGGCCAGGTCGTCGGACCACGGGAGCCGCACGACGGCGTGGCGCTCGCCCACCTCCTCCACGCGCAGCCCGAGCCGCTGGATCCAGGGGGCGAAGTATTCCTGGAGGATCGCCTCTGCGTCTGCTGGAGTCACGCGCTCATGATGCCCGCAGGACCGCCCCGCCGCTCCTGGCGCGGTCGCTTGCTTCCTGTCCGGGTGCCGGTATAGGGCGGAAGTACGACGTACGAGTGCGGGGGGTGGGCGGCATGCCGGGTGTGACCGGGCGGTCGGCGGTCGAGGTGTTCCTGCCGGCGACCTACGAATCTGCCGTCCCGTACGACCTGTTCGCCGAGCTGCGGGCGGACTCCCCGGTCTGCTGGATCCCCGAGCCCGCCGTCGGCCCCTGGCGGGAGGGCCCCGGCTACTGGGGGGTGTTCAGGCACGCCGACGTCAAACACGTGCTGCGCAGCCCCGAGGACTTCTCCTCGCACCTCGGCGCCACCCAGATCCGCGATCCCGACACGCCGGGCGACCTGGCGTTCGTGCAGGTCCAGATGTTGAACATGGACCCGCCCGGCCACTCCAGGCTGCGCAGGATCGTGGCGGCGGCCTTCACCCCGCGTGCCGTGCGCGCCCTGGAGCGCACGATCGCCGGGCGGGCCGCGGCGCTGTTCGCGGCGGGCGAGTGCGATTTCGTGGAGGTGGCCGCCGACCTGCCCGTGTGGACGCTGGCCCACGTCATGGGCGTTCCGGCGCGGGACAAGCGGTTGCTGTACGACTGGGCGTCGCGGGTGATCGGCTACCAGGACGCCGACTACGCGGGCCTGTCCACGGCCGACGTCGAGTCGCTCACCCCCATGGGCCGCCTGGCCGTCGCGGCCAGGCCGGAGCTCGCGCCGGGGGTGAACCCGCGGTCGAAGGCCGCGCTGACCGACATGTTCGCCTACGCGCACGCCCTGGCCGAGACCCCGGCGGACGGCGAATCCGTCATGTCAGCCATGCTGAAGGGCGGCCTGACGGAGGCGGAGTTCGAGAACATGTTCTTCCTCTTCGCCGTCGCCGGCAACGAGACCCTGCGCAACGGCATCCCCGGAGGGCTGCTCACGCTCCTCCGGCACCCCGCCGAGCTGGCCCGCCTGCGCGCGGACCCGTCGCTGCTCGGCTCCGCGGTTGAGGAGATGCTCCGCTTCTGGCCGCCTGTCATGCACTTCCGGCGCACGGCCACGCGCGATTTCACCCTGGGCGACCGGCTCATCCGCGCCGGGGACAAGGTGGTCGTCTACCACGCCTCCGCCAACCGCGACCCGTCCGTCTTCCCCGACCCCGACCGCTTCGACGTCGCCCGCACCCCGAACGACCACGTCAGCTTCGGCTTCGGCCCTCACTTCTGCCTCGGCGCCCACCTGGCCCGCGCGCAGTTCCGCTCGGTGTTCACGGAGCTGCTGCGCGACTGGGACGTCGAGCCGGCGGGCACCCCGCGCCGGCTGACCTCCAACTTCCAGAACGGGCTCAAGCACCTCCCGGTACGCCTGACGAGAAGGCGCCCCTGACCGGACCCGCCCCGCCGCCGGGGGGAAAACCGGAGGCGGCGGGACAGGGGGCTCGCCTACGCTCCCACCCATGGACTACTTGGGCGTCAACAGGGCCAACTGGAACGGGCGGGTCCCCATCCACGTCGCCAGCGACTTCTACGACGTCGAAGGCTTCAAGGCGGGCCGGATCTCCTTGAAGGGGTTCGAGCGGGACGAGGTCGGCGACGTGACCGGCCGCCGCCTGCTACACCTCCAGTGCCACTTCGGCCTCGACACGCTGTCCTGGGCCAGGCTCGGCGCCGAGGTGACCGGCCTCGACTTCTCCGACGCCGCCATCGAGCAGGCCAGGGCCATCGCCGCCGAGTGCGGCATCCCGGCTCAGTTCGTCACCGCCGACGTCTACGACGCGGTCGAGGCGCTCGGCGGGGCCACGTACGACATCGTCTACACCGGCCTCGGCGCGCTGGTGTGGCTGGCCGACCTCACGAGCTGGGCGCGGACGGTCGCCGCGCTGCTGAAGCCGGGCGGATTCCTTTACCTCGCGGAGTTCCACCCGTTCGCCGACATCCTGGACGACGAGACGGGCACCACCGTCACCCACGACTACTTCGACCGAGGGCCCCACGTCTATGAGTACCCGCACACCTACACCGGCAGCGAAATCCTGGAGCACCAGACCTCCGTGCAGTTCCAGCACGGCCTCGGCGAGGTCGTCAGCGCGGTGACGGCGGCGGGGCTGCGGGTCGAGTTCCTGCGTGAGCGCGACCGCACGTTCTTCCGCCGCTTCGCCACCCTGGTCGGCGACCGGGGGGACTACCGCGTCCCGGAGGGCGCACCGAGGATCCCGCTCCTGTACTCCCTGCGGGCCTCGGCGTAGCTCGGACCTGCGATTACATTGCCTGGCATTACCCCAGCAACACCGCAACGTGCGGAACCGTAAGATTCAGTCCCGTGAAGTCTCCAGCATCTCTCAAGAGGGCCGCAGCGTGGGCCCTGCCGTACTGGACCAGGGGCCAGGCGGGGCGTGAGACGCCGCAGGATCTGTTCAGGGTGCTCTATTTCGGCTGGCTGGCGGCGTTCACGCTCAAGCTGCTCGGCTCGGCGTGGGACGTTTCATGGCACTTCAAGTGGTTGCGGGATGACCTCGCCCCGCCCCACCTGCTCAACTCCGCCGGCACGGCCATCGCCGTCGCGCTGACCGTCATCCACGGCTACACCGGCTACGGCGTGGACAAGGCGGCGCTCCGGCTGATCCAGTGGGGCACCGGGATCTTCCTGGTCGCGGTCCCCCTCGACCTGATCAACCACCGCGTCAACGGGCTCGACATCACCTCGTGGAGCCCGTCGCACATCATGCTCTACCTTGGAACGTTTTTCATGATCGCGGGCGTGATCCGCGGCTGGTTCATGGGGGCGCCGCCGGGGCGGGAGCGGACCGTCGTGCTGGGCGCGTTCCTCGCGTTCTTCCTGGAGAACGTGCACTTCCCCGAGCAGCACCAGGAGTACGGCATCCTGTCGATCGGCGCCTGGGACAACCACGCGACCTACGCCGAGCCGATCCTGCTCCAGTTCGCGGCCGACCAGATGAAGCGGCCGGTCGACCGGGCGATGATGGAGGCGTTCTCGCTGCCCGTCCCCGACTTCCTCTACCCCGTCTACGCGGTGGTCGTCGGGGTGTCGGTGCTGGTCGCGGCCAGGGCGCTGATCGGCAGGTTCGGGGCGGCCACGCTGGTGGCGGCGGCCTACGTGGGGGTCCGCACAGTGCTCTGGCCGCTGCTGACGTTCACCGCGTTCCCGCCGTCGGCGGTGCCGTTCTTCCTGGTCGTTGCGGGGCTGGTGGTGGACCTCGCGTTCCTGGTGCGCCTGCCGTACGTGCGGGCCGTGCTCGGCGCCGCCGGTGCCACGGCCGCCGCCTACGGCGCGCTGGTGGCGCAGAACGCGGTCATGGGCGGCGTCTACAGCGCGATCAAGGACCAGAAGGGGCTGCTCGGAGCGCCCCCGCTCGCCACGTCGTCGGCGCTCTGGGCGGGGCTCGGCCTGCTGGTCGTCTGGCTGGCGGTCGAATGGCTGGCCGGCAGGCGGCGCGCGGCTCAGCCGATCGAGGCCCGGGTGATCGCCACCGCCACGCCGTAGGCCAGCCCCATCACGCCCACCTCGGCCGCCGCCCAGCCCACCAGGGCGGTGGCCCGGCCTTCGCGCACGGCGGGCATCAGGCGGAAGCGGATGTGGGCGGCCAGCGGCACCAGCGCGGCCACCAGGACCGTCTTGGTCACCACCAGCAAGCCGTAGTGGCTGGTCAGCAGCGCGTCGGGCAGCGTCACGCCGGGGGTGAGCGCCATCGTGCCGAGCCCGTTGACCAGCCCAGACAGCCCGACCAGGAGCAGGCACACCGTGGCGATCCTGGAGAACCTGGGCAGCACCACGGCCAGCAGCTCCCGATGCGGCGCCAGGAACACGGCCGTGGCCACCAGCCCGCCCGTCCACGCCGCCGCGCCCATCACGTGGATCTCCATCGAGACCATGATGGGGTCGTGCCAGATCGAGTTCACCGCGTGCCCGGTGACGGGGATGGGCAGCAGCCCGAACAGCGCCACGATCACCCGCAGCTCGGCGGGCACCTTCTCGCCGAAGCGCACCGCCATGAGCCCGATGCCCGCCGCCGCCAGCGCGCACGCCGCGCTGAACAGCAGCCCCTGGCCGGTGCCGACGGTTTCGACGTAGGCGGCGATCATCCCGAACGTCGGCACGCTGCCGGGATTGAGCTCGGCCGTCTGGAACACGATGGTGAGCAGCGCGCAGATCGCCCACGCCCAGGCGGCGAGCACGGCCAGCGGCCGCACCCGGAGCATGACGGGCTCGGTCCGCTCGGGCGCGTCGAACCCGAGCAGCTTGGGCAGCAGGCTCAGCCCGACCACGGCGACGGCGGCCAGGTCGAGCAGCACGCGCACGACCGGCAGCCCGACGGAGACCAGCGGGCCGGGCATGGGGATGCCGGGGACGGACTCCTGCGCGGTGAACGTGCTGGCCGCGACGGCGGCGACGACCGCGCAGACGCCGAACGCCCCGACGACCAGCCTCCCGCCGACGCGCCGGCGGGGGAGGGGCGGCGCGGCGACGCTCATGCCCGTGCCCCTTCGCCGGAGGCGCCGGACCGATCCCCCTCGGCGGGGGCCTCTCCGGCCGCGCTGGGGGCGGGGGCGGCCTCAGCCGGGGCCTCTCCGGCCGCGCCCGGGGCGGGCGTCTCCGCGGCCGGGCGGGGGCGGCGCAGGGCCACCGCCGTGCCGGCGGCGAGCAGGAGCAGGGCGCCCACGATCCACACCACCGCCATGCCCGCGCCGCCGTTGGCCGCGGCCTCGGCGGCCTCCGCGCTCGCGTCGCGCGCCGCCGGCCCGGTGGCCCCGTCAGCCGGGACGCCGGCGCCGGTGGCGCCAGAGGAGAGGGTGAAGGTGATCTTCCCGGTGACCGGGTGACCGTCGGCCGACAGGATCCGGTAGCCCACCGTGTACGCGCCCCCGGCCGGCAGCGGCTTGACCCCTACGGACACCCGCTCGGCGGCCACCTCCGCGGACCCGTCCGCCCACGAGGACCCGTCCGGGCCCGTCACGCCCACCTGCGCGTACCCCTGCCGCACCGCCTGGTCGAACACCAGCGTGACCCGCGCGGGCGCGGCCGTCAGCGTGGCCCCGTCCTTGGGGTCGCTGGAGACCAGCACGTTGTGCGCCTGCGCCGCGGGAACAGCGATCCCAGCGGCGGTGAAGGCGAGCAGCAGGACCGTGAGTAGCCGCCTCAAAGATCCGAACCTTCCAGCAACGACGACATCGAACCCGTATATGGTCCCATCCATGGCAGACCTGTTCGGCGGCGCGGCCCCCTACTACGCCAAGTACCGTCCGGGCCACGGGGATTCGGCCATCGAGCGGCTGGCGAAGACGTTCGGCGCGGACGGCACCGTGCTCGACCTCGGCTGCGGCCCGGGCACGGTGGCGATCCCGCTGGCCCGCGGCGTGCGCGAGGTCCTGGCCGTCGATCCCGACGAGGAGATGCTGGAGACGGGCCGGCGGCTGGCGGCGCGGGCCCGCAACATCCGGTGGTTGCGCGGCGACTCGACGACGCTGCGCGAGCTCCCGGCGTTCGGCGACGTGGACGCCACCACGTACGAGCACCGCCTGACATACGACCTGGACGCCGTGATCGGCCTGCAGCTCTCCTACTCCTACAGCGCCCCGGCCCGCCTCGGCGACCGGCTGGAGCCGTTCAAGGAGGCGGCCAGGAAGGCGCTGCTCGCGCTCAACCCCGCGGGCAGGTGGGAGTACACCGAGGTCACCGAGGTGCTGATCGCCCGCCGGCCGAACGGCTAGATGCCCATCGCCCGCCAGATCCGCCGGGTGAACCGGTTGATCAGGCCGATCTCCTCGCACAGCTCGCGCGTCCTGCCCACCGAGTCGTGGATCTCCCGCTTGGCGGCGGGATTGCGCAGATAGACCTCGGCCACCACGTGGGGCGGGATGCGGAAGCGCCGGATCATCGGCCCCGGGGGCGCCAGCATGATCCGGGCCATCACGCCGAGGATGACGGGCGAGATGACCCCCAGCAGGAGCCGCCGGTAGGCGGGCATCCGGGGCACCCGGTTACGCAGGTAGTGGCGGGCGAAGGAGATGTGCCTGGCCTCCTCCGCGATGTGGATCCGTATGATCGTCTCCTCCAGCGGGTGATGCGCCCGCTCGTCCTTCAGCACCTTGCGCTGCACGTGGTCGATCGGGTCCTCGCCGCCGAGCACGAACACGAAGAACAGCTCCGTCGAGATCAGCGGGATCCACGGCGCCACCTGCGCGATCACCGACAGCGGGCCGGGCATCCCGCGGATCGGTAAGCCGGTACGGTTCACGAACTCCTGGAACATCATCCCGTGATGCCCCTCTTCGATGGTCTCGTGATACACGTACCGGAACTCCGGCGACCCGTTCGGCAGCCGGTAGGCGTAGTTGAGCAGCCCGCGCTTGAGCAGGTTCTCGAACTGCAGCCCGACCTTCATCGCGGTGGCCACCCGCCACAGCCCGATCGCCGCCCGCACCTCGGGCGGGCGGCTGCGGTACCACGGGTGGCCGCCCAGCTTGTCGACCTCCGGCAGCTCCCAGCGCGGATCAGCCGGGTCCACGGCGAACTCGGGGTCGTCCCACGGGATGTCCCGGTACGGCTCCCAGTGCTTGTCGACCGACGCCTTCGAGAGGCGTTCGATGACCGCTCGGTAGGCGCTCCTGCCGGCGACCGGCTCGTCGCGCTCGCGGGCGGTGGCAGAGCTCGGTGCGGATGCCATCACGTGCTCCTCTCCTCGCCGCTAATTGTACGGAGCATCCAATAGCGTCGGAAGAGGGGAGGGTCACAGGTTTTCCGGGGAGAGCCCGAGCTCGGCCGCGGCGGTCGTGCGGATCAGCGTGTTCACCTTGCGCCTGGTCAGCGCCCTGGGATGCACGTGTGTCTGGATCGCGAGCCCGTCCACGAGCGCGAGGATCCGCCACGTGGATCCGTCGGGGTCCTCACACTTGAACTCGCCGCACGCCACGCCCGCCTCGATGATCGCGCGTAGCACCAGCCGGCCCCGGGAGTCGATGCGGCGCGAGATCTCCTCCAGCTCGGAGTTGCGCATCGCCTCGGACCACGCGTCGATCCACAGCCGCCATCCCTCGGTGGGGATCGCCGGGGAGGAGAGCCTGAGCATGGTGCGCAGCCGTTCGAGCGGCGGGCCCTTGGCCTCGTCGATGTCTTCGAGCGAGTGGAGGTGCTGGCGGGCGGCGTAGGTGAAGGCCTGGGCGAACAGCCGATCCTTGGTCTCGAAGTGGTAGAACAGCAGCGCCTGGCTCACTCCGGCGGCCCTGGCGATGTCAATGGTCCGGGTGTGCCCGAACCCACGTTCCGCGATGACCTCGCAGGCCGTCTTCAGTAAATCCTCACGCCGTAATCGGCTGAACCCTGAAGTCACAGCGAGTAACTCACCTCCCATGTCCGGTAATCGTGCGCGCCCATGAGTCCATCAAGGGGCGGAAAATTTCTCATACCCACAATCACTCCTTTCGTATCGGCAATCGCAGCACGAAGCGCGCGCCGGTGTCGGAGTCCTCGATCTTGAGGGTGCCGTGGTGGGCCTGCGCGATCTCGCGGGCGATGGGCAGGCCCAGCCCGGTGCCGCCGGCGTCGCGGCTGCGCGAGGCGTCCAGCCGGGTGAAGCGCCTGAAGACCACCTCGCGCTGGTCAGGCGCGATGCCCGCGCCGTCGTCGAGCACCTCCAGCACGGCCTCCTCGTTCCTGCGCAGGGTCACGATGATCGTGCTCTCGGCGTGCCGCTCGGCGTTGTCCAGCAGGTTCGTCAGGAGGCGGGCCAGCTTGAGCCGGTCGCCCGTGACGACCACGCCGGGCTGCAGCGCGGTGACGATCTTCTTCGACCGCGGCCGGGTGGTCTCGGCGGCGACCAGCTCCGCAAGGTCGACGGATTCGAGCCGCGAGGGGGCGCCCGCTTCGAGCCTGGCGAGTGTCAGCAGGTCGGCGACGATGTTCTGGAGGCGGTCGAGGCTGGCCATCAGCTTGCCGCCGGTCTCGCGCCAGTCGGTCTCGTCGGGGGCGAGCATGGCCGACTCCAGCTCGGCGCGCATGGCGGTGATCGGGCTGCGCAGGTCGTGCGAGGCGTCGGAGGCGAACCGGCGCTGCTGGTCCATCGCGGCCTCCAGCCTCGCGAGCGTGCGGTTGGCGGCCTCCGCGAGCGCCTTGATCTCCTCGGCCTTCTCGGGCACGGCCACCCGCATGATCTCGTCGCGGTAGCTGATGTCGGTCAGCTGCCTGGTGATCTGGTTCACCGGCGCGAGCGTCCTGGCCACCACCTTGGACACGCCGAACCAGGTGATCGCGACCAGCGCCGCGCTCACCAGGGCCAGCACGGCGATCACGTACGGGTGGATGTACCAGGGCACAGTGGCGTCGTAGGCGTAGACGAACCAGTCGCCGCTCTCGTCGAAGACCCGGACGGAGGCCGTGATGTGGCAGTCGTCGTCGAGCTGGGGCAACCGGCACAGCACATCGGTGCGGCTGGGGCTGCTGGGGTCGGGCACCACGGTGGTCAGGCGCGGCACGCCCTCCAGGTTCGGCGTCGAGGCGACCACCCGGCCGGTCGAGTCGACGACCTGGAGGCCATTCAGATCGAAGCCCGTCAGGGGGTGCATATGGTTGCGCTGGATGTCGTGGCCGACGTGCAGCGCGGCGCTGGTCACCTCTTTCGTGCGGATGTCGACGGCCGTCCTGTGTCCCACCCACAGGGAAAGCGCGCCTGCCGCCAGGCACAGCAGTGCCATGGCGACGCTGGCGAACAGCGCCAGGCGCGCGCGAATGGATCGGCCCAGCCGTTCGATCACACCCAATCCCCCCGTGATCAGATGATCACAGTACGTGGCTCCGCATCCAATTAACGGAGATTCACGGACAAATCACGCTAAAAGTGCTGCGGAGAGGTGCTCTATGCGGCATCCGGTCGCCTGACTAGAGTAAGTGGGCACTGATGCCAAGGAGTCGATGTGAACCTTGCTGAGTATCGGCGGTCCGCCAGGGCCTGGCTGCAGGAGAACGTCCCGGCCGACGACCGGCCCGGGGCGGACGCGGTCGCCCGGGCCAAGGAATTCATGGCCAAGCTCCACGACGCCGGCTACTCCGGCATCACGTGGCCGGAGCGGTGGGGCGGCCAGGGGCTGACGCAGGCGGAGGAGCGCGCGTTCGCGGCCGAGGCCCGCGACTTCACGCTCCCCACGTACGTCTTCTCGATCGGTCTCGGCATGACCGGGCCCACGCTGGTCGACCGGGGCACCGACGCCCAGCGCGAGCGGTTCGTCCGGCCGCTGCTGCGCGGCGAGGAGATCTGGTGCCAGCTCTTCTCCGAGCCGGGCGCGGGCAGCGACGTGGCCAGCCTGCAGACGAAGGCCGAGCGCGACGGAGACCACTGGATCGTCAACGGCCAGAAGGTGTGGACCTCGGTCGCCCACCACGCCGACTGGGGCCTGCTGCTGGCCCGCACCGACGTGGAGGTGCCCAAGCACAAGGGGCTGACCATGTTCGTGGTGGACATGCGCCACCCCGGGGTCACGGTCAGGCCGCTGAAGGACATGACCGGCAGGTCCAACTTCAACGAGATTTTCTTCGACGACGTCCCCATCCCCGACGAGCACCGCGTGGGCGAGGTCAACGACGGCTGGAGCGTGGCCGTCACGACCCTGCTGCACGAGCGGCTGTCGATCTCCGCGGGCGTGGGCATGAGCGGCCAGAAGGAGGACCCGGCCTCGCTGGAGGCGCTGCGCCGGGTGGTCGACACCGACGACCCGCTGGTCCGCGACGAGCTGGTCGAGCTGCACATCCGCGGCCGCGCCCTGGCGCTGTTCAACCAGCGTCTGGCCCAGGAGACCGAGGCGGGGATCTTCCCCGGCGCCCGGGGCAGCGCGGCCAAGCTGCTGCTGGCCGAGCTGACCATGTTCCGGGCCGATCTGGCCACCCGGCTCGTGGGCCCGGAGGCCGTCCTGGGCGACTCCCCGCTCGCGCACGCGATCTCGCTGGCCCCGGCCATGGCGCTGGGCGGCGGCACCAACGAGATCATGCGCAACATCGTGGGCGACCGCGTGCTCAACCTGCCGCCGGAGCCCCGGGTGGACAAGACCGTGCCGTTCAAGGACCTGAAGGTGGGGACGCAGGGGTGAAGCTCGTACTCGATGAGGAGCAGCGGCAGCTTCGCGAGGCCGTGCGCGCCTTCCTGCGCGTCGCCTCGCCGCTGCCCAAGGTGCGGCAGGGCTACGACCCGCAGGTGTACGCCAGGCTCAACGGCGAGCTGGGCCTGTCGGGCCTGATCGTTCCTGAGGAGTACGGCGGCGCGGGCGCGGGCCTGGCCGAGCTGGCGGTCGCCCTGGAGGAGACCGGCGCGGCCCTGCTGCCCGGCCCGTTCCTGGCCACCGCGTTCGCCGCGATCGCCTTGACCCGCGCGCCCGACAAGGAGCTGCTGGCCGCCGTCGCGGAGGGCCGCACCACGGCCACGCTCGCCCAGGCCCCGCTCGACCTCGACGGCCCGGTCGCGAGCGGCACTCTGGCGCAGGTGCTCAGCGGCATGGAGGCGGACGTGCTGGTGGCGCCCGCGCGCAGTGGCGACGCCGAGCTCCTGGTCGCCGTCGAGCTGGCCGGGCCAGGCGTCACCAGGACCCCGCTGGAGACGCTCGACCCGACCCGCGGCCAGGCGCGGGTGGTCCTGGCCGGCGCGCCCGCCCGCGTGCTGGGCCCGGCCCCCGAGGTAGGCGACCGGCTCTGCGTGGCGCTGGCGGCCGAGCAACTGGGCGTGATGCGCGCGGCGCTGGACGCCATCGTGGCCTACGCCAAGATCCGCGTCACCTTCGGCCGCTTCATCGGCTCCTACCAGGGCGTCAAGCACAAGCTGGCCGACATGCACTGCAAGCTCGAGCAGGCCGAGTCCATCGTCAGGTACGCCGCCTGGGCCGCCGACGAGTCGCCGGACGAGCTGCCCGGCGCCGCCGCCCTCGCCCAGGCGTACGTCGGCCGCGCCTGCTTCGAGGTGGCCCGCGACCACCTGCTGCTGCACGGCGGCATCGGTTTCACCTGGGAGCACGACGCGCATCTGTTCTACAAGCGGGCCAAGGCGGACGAGGTGCTGCTCGGCCCGCCCCGCATCCATCGCACCCGGCTAGCAGAGTTGCTGGAGCTCTAAATGGACGTCAGCCAGATGCCCGGCTTCTACGCCATCGGCGCCGCCGACCCCGACCGCCTCGCGGTGATCGACGCCGACGGCACGAGGACCTCCTACGGGGAGCTGCTCGCCCGGGCCAACCAGGTGTCCCACGGCCTGCGGGCCCGCGGGCTCCGCACCGGCGACGTGGTGGCGGGCGTGCTGCCCAACGGCATCGACGCGATCGTCATGATCCTGGCGACCGCGCAGATCGGGCTCTACTACGTGCCGATCAACTGGCACCTGACGGCCTCCGAGGTGGCGTACATCCTGGCCGACTGCGACGCCAAGGTCGTGGTCACCGGCCCCGACTTCGCCGTGCCCGGCGGGGAGATCGGCACGGCGGGGCTGGCCGAGGGGCAGCCCGCCGACGCGCCCGGCGAGCGGACGTCCGGGGCGGTCATGTGGTACACCTCCGGCACCACCGGCTTCCCCAAGGGCGTGCAGCGGCCGCTGCCGGGCGTCGAGCCCGAGCAGATGGTGCCCGCCTACCACTGGTTCCTCGGCGAGGTGGTCGACCTCAGGCCGGGCGACGACGTCCACCTGGTGACCTCGCCGATGTACCACTCGGCGCCGTGCGCGCACACCCAGTTCGCGCTGCACTTCGGGCACACCGTGGTCGTCGCGCCCAAGTTCGAGCCGGTGACCATCCTGGAGCTCATCGAGCGTTACCGGGTCAACAACGCGATGATGGTGCCGACCATGTTCCACCGCATGCTGCAGCTGCCGGAGGACATCAGGGGCAAGTACGACGTGTCGAGCCTGCGCCAGGTCATCCACACCGCCGCCGCCTGCCCCGTCGCGGTCAAGCAGCAGATCATGGACTGGTGGGGGCCGGTGCTCTACGAGTACTACGGCTCCACCGAGTCGACGATCGCGTTCGCGGTCAAGCCGCACGACTGGCTGGCCAGGCCGGGCACGGTGGGGCGGCCGGCGCCCTCGTTCGAGGCCAAGATCGTGGACGAGGACGGCGCGGAGCTGCCGGTCGGCGAGCCCGGCCTGATCTACGTTAAGTCGGGCATGGGCACGTTCGAGTACCGCAAGGACCCGGAGAAGACGGCCGCCAGCATGCTGGGGGAGTGGTACTCGCCGGGCGACATCGGATACCTCGACGAGGACGGCTACCTGTACCTGTGCGACCGGCGCACCGACCTGATCGTCTCCGGCGGGGTGAACATCTACCCCGCCGAGATCGAGGCCGCCCTGCTCGAACACCCGGCGGTGGCGGACGTGGCCGTCATCGGAGTGCCGGACGAGGAGTGGGGCCACAACGTGGTCGCCCTCGTCCAGCCCGCCGAAGGGGTCACGCCCGGCCCCGAACTCACCGCCGAGCTGCTGGAGCACTGCGGGCCGCGCATCGCCAGGTTCAAGCATCCGAAGGCGATCGAATACCGCTCCCCGCTGCCGCGCACGCCCACGGGCAAGCTGTCGCGCTCCAGAGTGCGCGAGGACTACCTGTCCGAGGCGTGAAACACCAGCTCGTCGCTGTAGCCGCGGCCGTCGCCCAGGTAGAAGCGGACCGACAGGGTGCGGTCGGCGGTGTCGAAGACGGTCGTCCACAACGTGCGGAACGGCAGGGCCGGGTCCTCGGCCTGCCGGACCGCGCGCAGGGTGTCGCGCAGCTGCGGCGGTGACACGGCGGCGCCCTTGCTGCGCTCGTACAGCGTGCGCAGCCGCTCGTAGGTCCTGAAGCTGCCCGGGGTGTCCTCGGGCAGGTTCATCGGGTCGGGGTGGCGGTGCAGCAGGTGGTTGGTGACGCAGAGCGGGCCGTCGCCGAGCTCGACGATGTGCTCGCCGCCGTCCCTGCCGCGCTCCCACACGAACGCCTGCCCGCTCGCGTCGGCCACCAGGTAGTGCAGGGACGTGCCGTGGTCGTACTGCTTGGCGCCCAGGAGCGCCTGCTTGGCCTGCTCGACGTTCTCGCAGGTGTCGACCAGGAACCTGGGCAGCTGCACGCTCCCCACCCCGACCTGCGGCGAGACGTCCACCGGCGGTGCGGCGGTCTCGAAGTCGGCCACCAGCAGCGTGACCGCCAGGCCGGCCGAGTTGACGCCGTCCATGCAGCCGTCGAGGTCCGACATGGTGATCACGGTGGAGGCGAGCCCGTCGTCGGGCACCGTCGTGATCACGTAGGGGCGCGAGGCCATCGGCAGCTCGTCCGGGCCGGGCGCGGTGCCCATCACCTCGCTGGTGGTCAGGGGGAAGAAATCGTAGTTCCGGCCGATCCGGCCGTGGCCGTCCGTGGCGGCCGACGGCGGGATCCACAGGGCCGAGCAGCCGGAGCCCTCGGGGACGTAGTTCAGCCCGTCGAGGGCCAGCTCGTCCTGGTCGGGGTCGAGGCCCAGGGCCGCCGCCGCGCCGTCCATGCGGGCGTGGTGCTGCGGCCAGTGCCGCTCGAACCACGTCCTGCGGGCCCGGTTCACCGCCGGGTGGGCCGGCGTGGGGGCCCAGCCCAGCCGGCGGGCCTCTTCGGTGAGCGCCCTGCCGATCTCGTACTGGCTGCCCTTGAGGGTGAGGTGGTGCACGAGCTGGAAGTCGTCCTTGCCGCCCGCGACCCGCGTCATGTTCTTCATGTCCCGAGCCTGGGGCCGACCGCTGACCAAGGCCCTACCGTTCGCTGACCGTCCGCCGACAGGCTCGCCGACTGGCCCGCCGGTAGCGCTCGGCGAGTCTCTCCACGGCCTCGGCCAGCTCGGGCGGGTCGAGCACCTCGAAGTCCGCGCCCATGAACCCGATCCACGCGGCCATGCCGTCCAGGTCGTCGCCGCCCAGCCTGACCAGGCTGGTGGTCTCGTCCACCGGCTCCACCTCCAGCCCCAGCGGGTGGCGGGCCAGCTCGCCGGCCGGGGCGTGCACCCGCACCGTGGCCCGGTAGCGCCACATCGCCGTGTTGACGCCCTTCTCCACGTACGCCGCCACGTCGCCGTCCTCCGGCGGCTCGCGCGGGGTGAAGCGCGGCCCGGCCGGCGTGCGCGGGCGCACCCGGTCAACCCGGAACGTGCGCCAGCCCTGCCGTTCGACGTCGTATCCCACCAGGTACCAGCGGCCGCGCCGGTGCGCCAGGCGGTGCGGCTCCACGTTGCGCACGGTCGTCCCGCCGTCGTGGCCGGTGTAGTCGAAGCGCAGCCGCTCGTGGTCGCG
Source organism: Nonomuraea sp. NPDC005650 (assembly GCF_040605375.1). Lineage (NCBI taxonomy): Bacteria > Bacillati > Actinomycetota > Actinomycetes > Streptosporangiales > Streptosporangiaceae > Nonomuraea > Nonomuraea sp. NPDC005650. The sequence goes on along the minus strand of NZ_JBEXCR010000003.1, from coordinate 438,233 downwards.
GGCCGCGTTCGCGATCGTGGTCAGCACCTCGGGCGGCACGGCGGGGGCGTTGCCCGGGATCTGGACGGTGTAGGAGTTGAGCGCGTTCACCCGGCGGCGCAGCCGGGACGGGAGCACCTGCTCCAGCTTGGCCAGGGCCCGCACGGAGGTCTCCTCGATGCCCTCGACGCCGCCGCCCGCCGCCCGGCCGAGCCCGACCGCCACCGCGACGGCCTCCTCGTCGTCGAGCAGCAGCGGCGGCAGCGCCGCCCCCGCGCCCAGCCGGTAGCCGCCCGCGACCCCGGGCGTGGCGTGCACGGGGTAGCCGAGCGTGCGCAGGCGTTCGATGTCGTTGCGGATGGTCCTCGTGGAGACCCCGAGCCGGGACGACAGCTCGGGGCCCGTCCACTCCCGGTGTGCTTGGAGCAGGGACAGAAGCTTCAGGAGGCGGGCCGAGGTGTCCAGCATGGAGACCAGTGTGCCCGCTATCGCGGCAAGGTTCCTTCCGTGTTCACCACGATCTTGCCCAGGAAGTGGCCGTCCTCGCTGAGCCGGTGCGCGTCGGCGATCCGCTCCAGGGGGAACGACTCGGCGATGGGGATCCGCACGTTCTGGTGCCGTACCGGCCCCTTCGCGCCGCCGCCGGACGAGAACCGCACCCCGAGCCTGGCCGCGCCGGCCCGGTCGGCGATGGTGATCACGTTGGCGGGGTCGCCGGCCAGCTTCACCGACAGCTCCAGCTCGCCCCGGCCCGAGGCGTCCAGCACCCGGTCGACGGGGCCGGGGAGGCGCTCCTCCAGGCCCTCGCCGTAGGTGACCGGGTGGACGCCGAGGCCGCGGAGGAAGTCGTGGTGGCGCTCGCCGGCCGTCCCGACGACCCGGGCGCCCCCGGCGAGGGCGAGCTGCGCGGCGGCCAGCCCGACGCCGCCCGCGACCGCGTGGATCAGCAGCGTGTGGCCCTCCTCCAGGCCCAGCCCGTCCAGCGCGCGCCGGGCCGTCTCGACGGCGACGGGCAGCGCGGCGGCCTCCTCGTACGTCAGATCGTCCGGCTTGGCGGCCAGCGCGCCCGCCTCCGCGATCGCGTGCGTGGCCGCGGCCCCCGCCTGGACCTGCCCGAACACCGGGTCCCCGAGCCGCCACCCGGTCACCCCGGGGCCGAGGGCGTCGATCGTCCCGGCCAGTTCGAGCCCGGTGCCCTGGGGCTCGTCGGGGGGCGCGCCCATGAAGCCGCGGCGGAGCTTCCAGTCGATGGGGTTCACCCCGGCCGCCCTGACCGCGATCCGCACCTGCCCAGGGCCGGGCTGGGGGAGCGGGATCTCCTCCAGACCCAGCACCTCCGGGCCGCCGTGGGCGCGGTAGCGGGCGGCCTGGGCGGTGACGAGCAGGACCGCCTTGCCGACCAGCTCGCGGTTGCGGAGGGCGTCGTGGGTCTCGCGCGCCCGTTCCAGCGGCACCGCCAGCCCCACCACGGTCGCGAGCCGGTCGTCCTCCAGCGCCTGCCGGGCCAGCCGCCGGAACTCGTCCGGGGCGAACTGGACCTGCTCCATGCCCACCACCCGCGCCGCCCCGGGCTCGATCCGGGCGGTCGACCCGCTGGGCACCCCGTAGGCGAAGAACGTGCCGCCGGGCTCCACCAGCCGGTACGCGGCGCCGCCGACCTCCCCGCCCACCCCGTCGAACACCACGTCGAAGGGCCCGCCGAGCTCGTCGTAGCCGACGGCCCGCGCCGCGCCCATGCCGAGGGCCGCCGCCCGCTTCGCCGCGCCCTGGGCGGCGGCCGTCACCTCGGCCCCCGCCGCACCGGCCAGTCCCACGATCGGCAGCCCCAGCGCCCCGCCGGCCCCCGTGACCAGCACCCGCGTCCCGGGCTTCAGCTCCGCCGCCGCCACCAGGCTCAGGGCCGCGGGCCCGACCTGGAGCAGCGCGGCCGCCCGCCACAGGGGCACCTCGCCGGGCACCTCGACCACCGTCTCGACGTCGGCGACGACCCGCTCGGCGTACGCGCCGCCGCCGGGCAGGAACGCGGCCACCCGCCGCCCCGCCCACGCGCCGTCCACCCCGTCGCCCACGGACAGCACCCGCCCGGCCACGCCGGTGCCGGGCACGAACGGCGGCTCGCCGGGGAACCACTCCCGCCCCCACCCGGCCCGCAGCTGCGCGTCGAGCGACATCACGTCCACCACCGACACGCCGATGAGCACCTGCCCCGGGCCGGCCTCCGGCTCCGGCGCCCGCCGGAGCTCCAGCACCTCGGGACCGCCGAACCTCGTCACCTCGATAACGTTCATGCGGCCGAGTCTGTAACCTCAAGTCAGGTTGAGGTCAACTCGGGGCAGGTCGCCGATCAGCCGAACAGCTTCTGCGCCTGCTGGATGACGACCAGCACGGTCAGCGTCCCGAAGAAGGCCACCGACCAGATCAGCGCGCCCAGCCGGTACGAGCGCACCTTGATGGGCTCGGGCAGCGACCGCCGGTTGAGGATGATCAGCAGGATCGAGTAGACGAACATCATCACGGCCGCGAAGCACGCCGAGAACACCAGCAGGATGAGCGGCTGGTCGAAGCCCGCCAGCAAGACCGCGATCCCGATCAGCGCCATCGCCCAGACCGTGTAGAAGTAGACCCGGTTCACCGAGACCGGCCTGTCACGCAGGTAGACCGTCTTGATCGTGTCGGAGGCCAGCCGCGAGGTGTAGTCGACGATGCCCATGGCGGAGGCGAACAGCGCCAGCGCCCCGATCACCCAGAACAGCACCCCGAACCACGGGCCGACGACCTCCTGCAGCACCTTGCCCTCGACCTGCAGGAACTGGATGCCGTTGGCCAGCCCCTGCCGGCCGAACACGGTGGAGTAGGCCAGCATCGACATGAACGCGATCGTCACGAACGACACCACGGCGAACGTCCAGGCCTGCTCGATGTTCGCGAAGCGCCACCACTGCCGCCACCGCGCCAGGTTCTCCTTGGTGGGCGCGAACTGGAAGCCGGTCGAGGCGGCCGCCTCCTCCTGGCCGGTCACCGGGCTGACCAGGCGCGGCACGTACTGGCCCATGCCGAAGCCCTTGTCGCGGATCCAGTTGCTCTGGCAGAGGTTCTGGCCGCCGCCCGCGCCGGCGTAGGCGATGGCGCCCATCAGCACCGAGAACTCCAGCGCCGGCACCGGCAGCCGGGCCCCGACGGTCAGGCCCTTGCCCAGCTCGACCCAGCTCTCGGCGTTGATCGCGAACAGCGCCGCGACCACGATCAGCGTGATCACCAGGATGATCTTCACGAAGATGACCCGTTCGAGCGCGGTGTAGATCACCGGCGCCAGCGTCAGGCCGAGCGCGATCACGACGAGCATGCCGATGGCGATCCACCGCACGCTGTCCGCGCCCGACCCCGTCAGGTACGTCACCATCGTCGCGGACGTGGTGACCCAGCCGGGCCAGAGGTTCGAGCAGAGCGTCATCACCACGAAGACCAGGCCCCAGTGTTTCCACATCCGGCTGAACCCGGTGAGCGCCGTCTCGCCGGTGGCCAGCGTGTAGCGCTCGATCTCCATGTTCAGGAACCACTGCGTGATGATGCCGATCGCGGCTCCCCAGATGAAGACGAGCCCGACTTGGGAGGCGATGTACGGCCAGAGAATGAACTCGCCCGACGCCAGCCCCACACCCGCGCCGACCAGCCCCGGGCCGATGATGCGCCAGGTCGATCGGGGCGGGTCGGGCAGATCGCGGACGGCGACGGACGGTAGGACTCGCGCAGGAACGGTCGGGGTGAACTCCGCCATGCGGATCTCCTTGCTAAGCGTTGCCTGACCGCCACATTACAGAGACCCGAAACTTTTGTGGAATACCTAGTTAACCTGCGACAGCACGTATTCTCCCCGGTCCGTGAAACCCGCGACCCGCCAGCCCGTTCTCATGAGCCTGCCGAGCGAACCGCGCACCGCCAGCCGCCACGCCGCGGCCGCCGCCGGGTCCTCGCCGCGCAGCCGTTCGACGTCCGCGGGCGTCCCCACGAGCACCGTGCCGCCCCGCGCCTCCTTGGCCACGGGCCGGCCGCCCTCGTCCGCCAGGAGCACGTCGGCGGGTGGCGGTTCGTCGTGTTTCGCCGGCTCCGTGATGCGCCACACCGCCAGCAGCCGGTCGGACGCGTCCCCCTCGTTGATCGCGTCGGCCATCTTCCCGTAGAAGTCCTCCAGGTACGCCTCCGGCATGGCGCCCAGCTTGACCAGGTTGAAGCGCGCGTTCCTGCGGACGAGGGGGTCGAACGTCCAGGTGATCCGCTCCAGCCCCTGCTCCAGGCACCAATCGCGCTGGTGCGACTTGAGCGCGTGGCCGATGCCCCTGCCGATGACGGCGCCGGTCACGTGCGAGTGCAGCGTCCGGTCCGCCGCCCTGAACCCGACCGAGGCGCCCACGAGCCTGCCGCCCTCGTACGCCCCCGCCACGTAGTTGCCCGTGTGCGCGAACCCGATCATCAGCTCCACGGTCACGGGCGGGTTGTGCGGCGCCGGGTGCCAGATGTCGTCGAAGAGCCGGTAGACCTCCTCGAACTCGTCGATCTCCCGCAACTCCCTGATCTTCACACCACCGTTCACCCCTCCATTTACGCACGCCGGCGGGGCCGTACCCGGTGGGGACGCCTCATACGGGCGTCCGCAGGCCGACGGGCCGGTAGGCGGGGGCCGGGGGTCTGGCGGCGAGCCGGCGGTAGAGGGTGGTGGGGCCCGGCCAGTTGTTCGTCACGCGGCCCTCGGCCGTCTTGTACCAGCTCTGGCAGCCGCCGCCCCACACCATCCGCGCCATCGCCGCGTCGAGCTGGCCGCGCCAGGCCGCCATCACCTCGGGCCGCACCTCGATCGGCCCGTTGGCGGACAGGTACGGCAGGCAGGACATGATGTGCTCCACCTGGCACTCGATCATGAAGACGATGGAGTTGTGGCCGAGGTTGGTGTTGGGGCCATAGAGAAGGAACAGGTTGGGGAAGCCCGGCACGGAGATGCCCAGGTACGCCTCGGGGCCGCCCTCCCACTGCTCCGCCAGCGTGCGGCCGTCGCGCCCGGTGATCTCCATGGGCGCCAGGAACTCGGTGGTCCTGAAGCCGGTGGCGTAGACGATCGTGTCCACCTCGTGCAGGCCCTCGGTGGTCTCGATGCCCGTGGGCGTGATCCGTACGACCTTGTCCGTCACCACGTCGACGTTGGGCCTGGTCAGCGCGGGATAGAAGGCGCTGTCGATGACGACCCGCTTGCAGCCCGGCGGGTAGTCGGGGGTGAGCTTGGCCCGCAGCGCCGGATCGGGCACCTGGTCGTGCAGGTGCCGCAGGGCGCGCTTCCTGAGCAGGTCCGCGCTCCAGCCCTGGGCGAGCGCGGGGTAGAGGGCGGCCTCGGCGTAGCGGTAGAGCCACTCGCGGTAGGCGCGCTGGAGGCCGGGGACGAAGTGGAAGGCGAGCTTGGCCAGCGGTCCGAAGGCGGCGTCCGGCTTGGGGATGACCCAGTTGGGGGTGCGCTGGAAGACGTGCAGGCGCTCGGCCCGCTCCGCGACGCGCGGGATGAGCTGGGCCGCCGACGAGCCGTTCCCGATCACCGCGACGCGGCGGCCGGTGAGATCGTGGTCGTGGTTCCAGCGGGCGGAGTGGAAGGAGACACCCCCGAAGTCCGACATTCCCGGAATCTCGGGGAGGCGGGGGCGGTTGAGCTGGCCCATTCCCGCGACGACCACGTCGAACGGCTCGGTCCGGTCGCCGGTCGTCACCTGCCACCTGGTGCCGTCGAAGTCAGCACGCCGAACTTCTACCCCGAACCGGATTTTTCGCCTGACGTCGTATTTATTGGCGCAATGCTCAAGATATCCAAGAATTTCGGGCTGTTCTGGGTAGCGGCGGGTCCAGCTCGCGTACTTCTCGAATGAATACGAGTAAAGATGCGAGGGAATGTCGCACCCCGCCCCGGGATAACTGTTGTCGCGCCACGTGCCCCCGAGGTCGTCCGCCTTCTCGAAGACGGTGTAGGAGTGGATCCCGGCCCGTTCGAGCTGGATCGCCATGCACAGTCCGCCGAACCCCGCTCCGATGATCGCGACGCTTGGTGACATGCCGTCCTCCGCAGGTCAGGATTCACTTACAGTACGCCGAACGCCGTTCCAGCGACACCCTCTCCCATGCCGATAGTCTGCGCAGGTGGCTGCTGTGTCGTTGACGAACGTGATCGAGGTGCTCGAGGCGGCCTACCCGCCCGCCCGGGCCGAGTCGTGGGACGCCGTGGGGCTGGTCTGCGGAGATCCGGCCCAGGAGGTGCGCCGGGTGCTGTTCGCGGTCGACCCGGTGGCGGCCGTGGCCGAGGAGGCCCTGGAGTGGGGGGCCGACCTGATCGTCACCCACCATCCCCTCTACCTGCGCGGCACCACCAGCGTGGCCGCGACCACGCCCAAGGGCCGCCTGATCCACACCCTGATAAAGAACGACATCGCCCTCTTCACCGCCCACACCAACGCCGACGTGGCCAACCCCGGCGTGTCCGACGCCCTGGCCGCGGCCGTGGGCCTGACCGGCGACCTGGTGCCGCTCCAGCCGTTCCCGGACGACCCGTGGCGGGGTCTGGGCCGCATCGGCGAGCTGCCCTCGGAGATGACGCTGGGCGAGTTCGCGGCGCAGGCGGCCAAGGGCCTGCCCCACACGTCCGGGGGCATCCGCGTGGCGGGCGATCTCACCCGCCCCGTCACCCGCGTCGCGGTCAGCGGCGGCGCCGGCGACTCCCTACTCGGCGCGGCCAAGACCGCCGGGGTCGACGTGTTCCTGACGGCGGATCTGCGGCATCATCCGGCGAGCGAGTTCGTGGAGTCGGGCGGGCCCGCGCTGATCGACGCCGCGCACTGGGCGACCGAGTGGCCCTGGCTCGACAGCGCGGCGTCCATCCTGCACTCGAGTGGCGTTACCGTTGAAACGCGCGTCTCCGCCACGGTCACCGATGCTTGGACAAAAGGATATTGATCATGAAAGCAGCCCCTGAGGCTCAGAAGAGACTGCTCGACCTGGCAGAGCTCGACTCGGTGATTGATCGGCTGGCCCACCGTCGCCGCACCCTGCCCGAGCTGGCCGAGATCGACGAGCGGTCGAAGTTGTTCGCCAAGGTCGCCACGCAGGTGATCGAGGCCGAGACCGAGGCCGGCGACCTGGCCCGCGAGCAGACCAAGGCGGAGAGCGACGTCGACGCCGTGCGCACGCGTGCCGACCGTGACCAGAAGCGCCTCGACTCCGGCGCCGTGACCTCCCCGCGCGACCTGGCCGGCCTGCAGTCCGAGATCACCTCGCTGCAGCGGCGCCAGGGCGACCTGGAGGAGGTCGTCCTGGAGATCATGGAGCGCAAGGAGGCCGCCGATACCAAGGTCACCGACCTGGTGACGCAACGTGACGAGCTCGCCACCGCCCTTTCCGCCGCCGAGGCCCGCCGCGACGAGGGGCTCAAGGAGATCGACAAGGAGGCGGGGGAGGTCCAGGGCCGCCGTTCCGGCGTCTCCGGCGAGATCCCCGCCGACCTGCTCGCGCTCTACCAGAAGCTCAAGGACCAGTACGGCGTGGGCGCCGCGATGCTGCGCGGCGGCCGGTGCCAGGGGTGCAAGGTGGCCCTGTCCATCGCCGAGATGAACCGCATCAAGGCCGCGCCCCACGACGAGGTGCTCCGTTGTGAGGAGTGCCGGCGCATCCTCGTACGTACGGCAGAGTCAGGCCTGTGACCTCTTACGTCATCGAGGCGGACGGCGGCTCGCGCGGCAACCCGGGCCCCGCCGGCTACGGCGCGGTGGTCATGGACGCCTCCGACGGCCAGGTGCTGGCGGAGGCGGCCGAGGCCATCGGCGTCACGACCAACAACGTCGCCGAATACCGCGGCCTGATCGCCGGCCTGCAGGCCGTGCTCAGGCTGGGCGGCGAGGGCTCGGCGGTGGCCGTGCGGATGGACTCCAAGCTGGTCGTCGAGCAGATGGCGGGCCGCTGGAAGATCAAGAACGAGGGCCTGCGGCCGCTCGCGCTGGAGGCCGGGGCGCTGGTCAGGCGGCTGCGGGTGACGGAGTGGACCTGGATCCCCCGCGAGCGCAACAAGCACGCCGACCGCCTGGCCAACGAGGCCATGGACGCCGCCGCCAAGGGCCTGGCCTGGAAGGCCGGCGGCACCACCCGCCCGGACGCGCGGGAAGCGCCGGCACCCGGAGACCAGGTCGCACCCGCACCCACCGCGCGCCAGACAGACCTCCTCGACATCGGCACGATCACCGAGGTCTCGGCCCCCACCGCCTCCATCGCCACGGCCCAGCAACGTACCGCCACGGGCGGCGCCAAGGGCACCGGCTGGGCCCCGCCCACCCGCGTGGCCACGTCCCTGCTCCTGCTCAGGCACGGCGAGACCGCGCTGTCCGTGGAACGCCGGTTCTCGGGCAGGGGCGACGCCGAGCTCACGCCCAACGGCCTGGCCCAGGCCGCGGCGGCCGCCGAACGGCTGTCGCGCGAGCCGTACCGGCTGGATGTGATCGTCAGCTCGCCGTTCAAGCGCGCCAGGCAGACCGCGGAGGCGGTCGCCCGGCGGACCGGGCTCGACGTCGAGGTGGACGAAGACCTCAGGGAGCTCGACTTCGGCGACTGGGAGGGCCACACGTTCACCGAGGTCCAGCGCCGCTGGCCCGCCGAGCTCTCCGCCTGGCTCGCCGACCCGGAGACCGCGCCGCCGGGCGGCGAGAGCTTCGCCACCGTCGCACGCCGCGTCCAGGCGGCGGGGGAGCGGCTGGTGGAGCGCTACGAGGGCAAGACCGTCCTCGCGATCTCCCACGTGACGCCCATCAAGATGCTGCTGAGGCAGGCCATGCTGGCCCCTCTGGAGTCCCTCTACCGCATGCACCTCGACGTGGCATGCCTGTCGCTGATCGAGTACTACGCGGACGGCCCGGCCGTGGTGAAATCGTTCAACGACACCTCGCATCTGCGCCGTTGACGGGGAATGCCGCGGAGCTTGGTACAGTTCTGCAGACGAGTCGGCCGGGCGACCGCGTCGGGCCATCCGGCCCGCCGAGGAAGGTCCGGGCTCCACAGGGCAGGGTGGTCGGTAACGCCGACCCGGGGTGACCCGCGGGACAGTGCCACAGAAAGCAGACCGCCTCCCGGTTGACGGGGGGTAAGGGTGAAAGGGTGGTGTAAGAGACCACCAGCGCCCACGGTGACGTGGGCGGCTAGGTAAACCCCACCCGGAGCAAGGTCAAGAAGGGACGCTCCCCGGAGCGTTCCGCGCGCGACGTTCGAGGGCTGCCCGCCCGAGCCGCGCGGGTAGACCGCTCGAGGCCGCCGGCAACGGCGGCCCTAGATGGATGGTCGCCCCTTCTCACGAAGGACAGAACCCGGCCTACAGGCCGACTCGTCACTTCCACCCCTCTGACCAGGGGGTTGGGGTTCATGCTTCCTTCTTGTTCCGGCTCTGTTCCGCCAGGTCTTTCTCGATCTTAGCGTCGATCGCGCCGCGCCCGAGGTCCTCGTCGTCGGGGAACAGATGCCCGTAGGTGTCGAACGTCTCGCTGATGGTCGCGTGGCCGAGGCGGCGCTGGATGCTCTTGGGGTTGAGGTTCGCCGCGATCAGGGTCGAGGCGTAGTAGTGACGGAGGTCGTGGAACCGTGTCCCCTTGGGGAGGCCGGCCTTCTCGACGGCTTCGCGCCAGCAGTCCCCGAACGAGGAGCGCCGGGGGATCTTGCGAATGCGGTTGGTGATGAGCACCCCCTCAGGCCCGGGGGAGTAGCGCTGCATGTGCCCCGTGATCTCCGCCAGGACGCCGTCATCGTGACGTCGCGGATGAACCGCACCGGATGCAGCGTCGACCGGATACGCAAGGACCGCATCCTCCACGAAGCTCTCGCCGGAGGGGCGGACCCGCTTCACCTGTCGCTGGTCTTCGGGATCTCCCACAGCACCGCCGCCAGATACTCCGCCGTCGCCGAGCATCTACTCGCCGACGAGCTCGATCAGACACCCCAACCGTGATCCCTTGGGTCATGCCGCCGGCGTCAACGACGAACTCCCCGCCTTTTCAGATATCACCCAGCGAACTCGCGTGTGTTCCCGATGAATGTCCTTCAGTCTGGCTGAACTCACGGCGGACGTGTCGGTAAGAAACGTGTCATGGGCCACAAACGAGCGGCTCGGCTCAGATCACGATCCCCACCCTCATGGCGTCGTCTTCGCGATCCCGCCCGCAGTACGGCTCACCGAGCTCGGCATCCGCCAGGTCGACGGCGAGGTCATCGAGGCCGCGCACGCCGTCGGATCGCGGCCCCGGCAAATCCGTGGACGCAACCCCGTCTTCGACACTGCCCATGGGGGCTATCACGAAAGGCAGCTTGATCAAAGACTGGATTTGCGTTGATCTTGATGATACCTCTGTGCCTAGAACATCCGTTCGAGTGGCCATGGCGACATGGCCACTCTGCTGTGTGCAGAGGAGTGTTACGTGACACTGCTGGTGCGAAACGGGGAGACAGCACCGCACTTACCCGGTCCCAGGCATCGGAGCAGACGCCTGGCGAGGGCCGCCGCCGCTGCCGTGGCTGCGACGATGGCCCTGAGCTTGGCCTCAGCTCCGTCCTGGGCGGAGCAGCACACTGAGCCGGCACCCGCGCCGAGTTCGGCGCCTTCGAAGCCGCAGGGCGGCAGTCCCGTGGTGGACGAGAAGGTGGTGGCGGCCAAGGCGAAAGCCGTCAAGACCGGCAAACGGGTCGCCTTACCCTCGCACTACACCGAGACCATGAAGGTGTGGGCCAACACCGACGGCAAGACGCTGCACGCTGAGCTGAGCACCGAACCGGTGCAGCTCAAAGTGTCCAGCAAGGACGGCAAGAAGTCCTGGCAGCCGGTCGACACCTCGATCGTGACCAAGTCCGACGGCGCGCTGGCGGCCAAGCTGGTCAAGACTCCGCTGACCTTCGGCGGCGAGGGTGACAAGACCCTGGTTACCGCCAAGGACAAGGACGGAACCGTCGCCATCGGCTGGAACAACAAGCTGCCCAAGCCGACCGTGGACGGAAACAAGATCACTTATCGGGATGTGGTGGCAGAGGGCGCCGACCTGGTGCTCACCGCCCTCCCGAAGGGGTTCGCTCAGGACGTCGTGCTGCGTACGCGTCCGAAGAGCCTGATAAAGATCCCCCTGTCCGTCACCCTGCCCGAGGGCAAGACGTACGGCACCCGTGACGGCAAGCCCCAGCTCATGTCGGCGCAGGGCGCGGCGGAGAGCAGGCCACTGGCGGCGCAGGCGGTTGACGCCAGGGCAGCCGAGGCGCCCGACCAGGGCAAGGTCGGCAAGGTGGACACTTCGGTGACCACCGATGCCTCCGGCAAGCCATCGCTGGTGCTGACCCCTGACCCGGCCTTCCTGGCGGATCCCTCAGTGACCTACCCGGTGATCGTGCCAATGAGCGGTGATTGGATCGGCGCGGGAGACTCCTCCGACACCTTCGTCTCCAGCGTGCAGTACCCCAACTCGGCGACCCTGTCCACCTGGCTCCGGGCAGGAAAGTCGGCTGACGGGGAGCTGTGGCGCACCTACCTGCGTTACGTGATCAATGGCACCCACCTGGACTTCGCCACCATCCACGACGCCGACCTGCGGTTGTGGAACTACCACGCCAACGGGTGCGGCACCAGTGTAGGCGTCGGGATCGTCGCGCGCCAGCTCACCGAGGCGTATGACTACTCCACCTTGACGTGGGCCAACCAGCCCCGCAGCACCGGCACCAACGCGGTGGTCAACACCGGCGGCTACAGCGCCACGCTGGCAGGCTGCTCGGGTAGCGGCGAGCTGTACTACTCGATCGAGGATATCGTGCAGCAGTGGGCGGACGGGGCGTCTGACTATGGGCTGATGATCCGCGCCGCCACCGAGGGTGCCGCCGGGGCCAACTGGCGCCAGTACCGCTCCGACCAGTACACCGGCGCGGACGGACGCGGCCCGGTGCTGTTCATCGACTACACGCCCGCGGACCGCGTCAGGGTGGTGTTCAACTCCAGCGGGGATCTGACGTCCTTCCCCACCTACGGCGAGGCTCTGGCGATGGAGGAGGTCCTGCTCGCCACCCCCGACACCAGCGTCCTCAGCACCGAACAGATCAGGGCGATCGAGACCCAGCGTTACGCGGAGACCGACAGCACCATCCCCGAGCTGCAGCCGCTGGAGGGGGAGAGTGACGAGTCTCCCACCAATCCTGACGTCGGTGACTCGGCTCCGCCGTCCGTCATTGAAACGACGCCGGCCGATGGCGCGAGCAACGTACCGACCGACACCGGCGTCAGCGTCACCTTCAGTGAGGACGTGCGCGGCGCCGACCTCGTCCTGAAGGACACCGACGGCGGCCTCGTGGCCACCACGACGGGCGAAACCGGTGAGTACGGCAACGCCACCGTCACCTTCACACCCGGTCAGCCGCTGAAGTCCGGCACCGTTTACACCGCGACCGTCAGCGGCGCGACGGACCTGTGGGACAACGTCATGTCTCCGCATTCCTGGTCCTTCACCACGACGGGACCTGATACGACCGCGCCGACGGTGAGCGGGACCGACCCGGCCAAGGACGCCACCGACGTACCGGTCGCCACACCAGTGCGGGCCACCTTCAGCGAGCCGGTGTCCGAAGCGGAGATCATCCTCAAGGACGCGCAGGGCACCGCCATCACCGGCACCGCGGCGATGGACAGCACCAACAAGATCTTGACCTTCACCCCACAACAACCCCTGGCCCACAGCGCCGCCTACACCGCCGAAGCGAGCAAAGCCAAAGACACCGCGGGCAACATCATGGCCACCCCGCATGTCTGGTCCTTCACCACGGCGGCGCCTGATACGACCGCGCCGACGGTGAGCGGGACCGACCCGGCCAAGGACGCCACCGACGTACCGGTCGCCACACCAGTGCGGGCCACCTTCAGCGAGCCGGTGTCCGAAGCGGAGATCATCCTCAAGGACGCGCAGGGCACCGCCATCACCGGCACCGCGGCGATGGACAGCACCAACAAGATCTTGACCTTCACCCCACAACAACCTCTGGCCCACAGCGCCGCCTACACCGCCGAAGCGAGCAAAGCCAAAGACACCGCGGGCAACATCATGGCCACCCCGCAAGTCTGGTCCTTCACGACGGTACAGGCACCATCGGCTCCGAAGACGATCACGTTGCCGGTGCAGACCGACACCTGGCTCGATAACCAAGGGACGGTCGGCCCTAATGGCCCCACTGTGTGGGCGGGCGCGTACGGCAGTAGCGCTCCGAGGGCCATCGAGCGGACCTACCTGAAGTTCGACACCTCGGCGCTGGCGGGTAAGGCGATCACCGAGGCCAAGCTGGAGCTGTGGAATTCGGCTTCCTTCGGTTGTGGCGCCGCCGACTCGGGTCTCAAGGCGCAGCAGGTCACCGGGGCGTGGAGTGCCGAAACCCTGAGTTGGCGCAATCAGCCGCAGACCACCACCAACGGCGAGGCGCTCGCCAAGGACCCCGGCGGATGCATCGGCGATTCGCCGCCGAGCGATGTCGTGTGGACCTGGCCGGTAACCGACATCGTGCGGCGCTGGGCATCCGGCCAGGACAACCATGGCCTGATGGTGCGCGGGGTTGACGAATCCACCAGCGCCCCCCAGTACGACCGCGGCTTCCACGCGTCGGAAACCGAGGAGGCCGAGGCCCATCCGCCGACGTTGAAGGTGACCTACACCGACAACGCCGGTCCCAGCCCGACTCCCACGACACCTCCCCCCGGTTCGGACACGACACCGCCGACGATCCTCGCGGTGGAACCGGCCGACGGAGCCGAGAACGTGCCGGCCGACGCCACGGTGAAGGTCACCTTCAGCGAGCCGGTGACCAACGTGAACTTCGTCCTGACCGACATCTTCACTGAGGAGGAGGTGCCCGGCAGCGTCACGATGAACGCCCGTAACACGGTGTTGACGTTCACGCCGGACGAACCTCTGGACTTCTACTACTGGGCTGAGATCACCGCGGCCTCGGACACCGCGGGCAACGCCATCGAGGAGCCCTACGGGTGGGCTTTCCTGGCCGGCTCGGCGGAACCGCGGCAACTACGTGCTACGGCCAAGGCCCCGTTGTCCATCGACAGGTTGTGGACCCGCTCCTCGAAGGCTGAGGAGGCCGTCGTACCGACCACGGCTCCGGAGCTCATGGTCAAGGTGTCCGGCCGGTTGACGCGGCACTCCACCGTGGAAGTCGAGGTCGAGCACGACCCCGGCGTCCGGTCGCAGGGCAAGGGCAGAATCTGGTCCGGAAGCGCAGAGATCGCCGCTGGATCTGTGGGAATCGCTCGGGTGCCCGACGGGAAGCTGAAGGACGGGTGGCAGGTGCGATGGCGTGCCCGCGCCACATCGGCCGCCGCGGTGTCCTCGTGGACGGAATGGCAGTCGGTCAAGATCGATCTCGGTGACTCCGGCCAGGCAAGCACTCCGAAGAAAGCGGAGGCCACCGCCGTACAGAACGCCGATTTCGACTATGAGCACATGAGCCTTGAAATGTGCTCGGAGGGCCGCCGGAACGCGCCGCAGCCGAATGCCAGCTTCGGCTGGCAGAAGTCCTCCCGCTACAACGCCTGCTGGAGCAAGCTCATCGGCGTCGGCGACTACATCAAGAAGGGAGAGTACGTCCGGCCGCAAGTGGAGGACGGCTATCTCGTGGAGGCCACGACCGTCTACCACACCTACCTGGGGACCGCCGACGGCGCGGGGGTGATCGGCGGAACGGGCCTGACCCCGCAGACGATCTCGATGTGGACCCGGCTGGGCAACATCGTGGCGTACCTCGACGGCAAGGAAATCCCGGCCGACAAACTCGACGAGTACCGGATCGGCCTGGTGATCAGCTCGAAGGGCGAAAGCGGCTCCACGTGTAACCTCACTCCCGCTGTCCTCAGCCAGATGAAGGCCAAGGGCTGGCAGGAGTACGGGGACGGCATCTACACGTTCCGGGACAGCATCGCCAAGTTCAAGGCCAGCGGTGACACCTTCTTCCGCTTCTACTCCGACCCCGACAGCGACCGTGTCAGCACCTGCACGCTTCGTCCCCGGCTGTACAACACACTGGACGAGTGGGACGACGACGGCGAGGTCGACACAACCTGGGACAAGGCGGCGATCCCGCTGTGGAACACCGGCTGCTTTGACGACAAGGGCTTGGACGTGGGCAAGGTCATCGGAACCACACGCGTCTGCGGTGGCCCCAGCCACGCCTACGCCCCGACCACCCGTTGTGACGAACTCACCCTCGGACAGGAGGACGAGGACTCCCCGAGCACGGCGAGAGCGGCGGCGAACAACACCTATGGCGTGCACACCGGCGCCTGCATCTTCACCATCACTCCCGTCTTCACGATGTCGAAAAGCGCGGCGACAGCGGCCGGGAAACCCATGGACGCGGTCATCGACCATATCGCCGACGCCCTGAAGACACCGGACAACAAGAACACCTGGCCCTACAAACTGGTGAACAACGTGCGCCAGGAAAAGACCATCCCGGGCAACGCCGACGTCACGGGGTCGAAACCACTGACCCGTCTCCTGGGCAAGAAGAACGCGGATGAGAATCGGAAGAAGTTCAACTGGGAAAGGCAGGTGAACGGCCATCTGACGAAGGGCGAATGCGACCTGTACTACTGGGAGCTGAACCCGAGCCTGAAGTGGGTACAGCACTACACCCAGGCCGGTCTGCAGTGCGATGAGTTCCCCTTCGCTAGCACGTACCAGGGAAAAGTGGGGAACGACTACTCCGTCAGACCCATCAACGGCCTGCAGAACAGGAACCATGGATGGACCTGGCTCAGAACCTTCTACTCGAGAAATAGACTCGCCGACAGGGACCCCTTCTTGGTGAGAACCAGAAGCTGAACCCGACCTCGGCCCTCTGTCACTCGGCAGAGGGCCGAGGCGGTTCGGCCGCCCGTTCTGATACGGAATAATCGTCCCCGTCCATGACATGCCAATCCGAGGGAGCGTCATGACCGAGCCTCTACCGGCGGGATGGTCCGGAATCGATGGGCATGGATGGGCTGACCTCGTGGCGATCCGCGCCAGGCTGGAAGCGGGCGCCGACCCCAACTCGGGCGTCTACGCCTTCGGCGGTTACGAGGGAAGGCCCCTGCACTTCGCGGCCGAATGGGGAACTCCTGAGACGGTGGCCGAGCTGGCCCGTCGCGTCGACGACGTCGATGCCGAGTTCGACGACCGGACCGCCCTGTGGACGGCGGTGTTCGCCCATCGCCTCGACAACGCCCGCACCCTGGTCGCCGCTGGTGCGGACCCCTGGCGGCCCATGATGGCCGGATGGTCTCCTGGACGGCTCGCCCTCGCCGGTCCGACCCCGGACCTGTTCCTGGTCCCCGCCGGGCACCCCGGCCTGACCCCCGACGAGGCCGCGATGGCCGCGGAGGCGCACCGGCTGATCGCCAGGCTGGCCGACATCGACGACTACATGGGTGTGGCCTGCGTGGCGGGTCTCACCACGACTGAGGCTGCGCGGCGTCTGGAAGCCCGGCAGGTGGACGACACCACTATGGAGCCGGTCCTGGAAGATCCTTGGGCCGATCCCGACACCCATCTGGGAATCGTCGGAATCACCGACGTCCCCGGTGGATGCGTCGTCACCCAACCCTGGGGGTACATCCCCTCCACTCCCGAAGTGGCCTTGCCGTTGTCCGAGGGAACGGTCTGCTACAGCCTGTTCGCCAACCCCAAGAGCGGCGACCAAGGACTTGTCAGCCGCGATGGAGTGATCGAGGACTCCGACACACTTCCCGGCGGCGGCGACGCGGGCGGACACCTGACGGCCGACGAGATTCTGGCCGAATACCTCTACCAGGGCGAGGCCGTGGCATATGTGTGCGCCAAGGCAGGGCTGCGACTGCCCGACGCCCGGGCCATCATCGGCCCGCCGGATCTGTGGGTGCGCCTGCCGGAGCGAGACCGCTGAAGCCGGCCTGGCGATCACCGGGACTGAGCCGGGAGGCGATCCGCACCGACTAGGCGACCTCCGCGTTGTGCAGAGCCGAGGCCACGATCCGGGAGATCCGCCCAGGCGTCGGCGGCTCGATCCGCTCCTCGCGCAGATGCTTGAGCAGTTCCTCCCGTACCCGGTCAGGGCGCCGCTCGGCGTGCGCGACCTTCTCGGCCAGCCACACCGCCAGCTTCGTCGCGTCCGCCGGCCGTCGTGCACGTGCGAAAGCCCAGGTGCGTGCGGATCTGATGGCGGTGGTACTCGATCGTGGAGCCAGACCACTCATAGAAGCCCGAGCGTGTCTGGCCAAGCTCGACATGTTCCGGCTCAGCCACCAACTCCGGATGGTGGAGGACATCTTGGCCGCCTTCGACGTCCTCCACCCTCACACTGCCTGGAGGTGTCGATGAACGCGGCCCGCCATCTCGCCATTGCCGCTCTGACCAGGCCCGTTTCTACTATCGTGGAGCACCATGCAGATGAACCGGGTGGCCGTCGTCGGTTCCGGCGGAAGCGGCAAATCCCACGTGGCCCGCGAACTCGGCCGTCTGCTCGACGCGCCATCACACACCTCGACGCGGTCTACTACGACGACGAGTGGAACCCGCTGCCGCCAGAGAAGTTCGAGGCGGCCCAGCGAGAGCTGGTCGCGGCGCCGCGCTGGGTGATCGACGGCAACTACAACTCCTCGCTGCACGTCCGGCTGGAAGCCTGCGACACCGTGGTGATGATGGACATGCCCACCTGGGCCGCCCTGCGGGGGATCGTCTCCCGCCAGCTCCGGCACGGTGCCGGCCAGCACACCTCCGGCGTCTACAACCGCATCCACTGGGGCGTGATCACCTACGTGGCCACCTACCGGCGGCGCATGCGACCCAAGGTGCTGGCGAAGATCCGCCACCTCGCCGCGGGCAAGCAGGTGGTGTTCCTGACCAGCCGCGCCAAGACGCGCCGCTGGCTGGAACAGGTGGCCGCCGGCCGCTGACCCGCCGTGGCGGCGGCGTGGACGGGTGGCGCCCATGACGTCGCCCGAAAACGCCTTCACGCATCCGGCTACCGCATCGCGCCTGTACCAGGAGGAGTCACGCCTGGCGGCCCGTACCTCGGCCTTGCACCAGGCGGAGATCCAGGGAAGGGCAGTCGCCGAGGTCATCGCCGACCTGGCCACCGATCACCTGGCCGAGCCCCGGCAGGCGATCGTCGCGGACCTAGGCTGTGGCCGCGGCACCAGTAGCCGAATCCTGGCCGAGCGCCTCCGGCCGCGCCACCTGCTGGCCATCGACACCTCGCAGGCGATGCTCACCGCCGCGCGCGCCCGGGTCGAGGGCGCTCCGACGAGGGTCACCTGCCTCCGCGCTGACTTCCACCGCCTACCCCTCGGGGACATCACCTGCGCGGTGGTGGTGGCCGCGTTCTGCCTCTACCACGCCCCCGACCCGCGCCTCGTCATCGCCGAGATCGCCCGCGTTCTCGTCGCGGGCGGGATTGCCATCATGGTCACCAAGTCGGCCGACAGCTACCGGACCCTCGATCTCCTGGTGGCCGCCGCAGGCATAGACGCCGGGGCGACCCGTAGGCCGAGCCTGTACGGGACCGCCCACAGCGGCAACCTGGAGGCGCTCACAGCGCCGATCCTCTCGATAGTGCACGTGGAACACGAGGAACACCGGTTCGCCTTCACGGGGCTGGACCATGTCGCTGCCTACCTTGCCACCACGCCCAAGTACGAGCTGCCGTCCGCCATGGCCACCGACCCGGACACGATCGCCACGGCACTGCGCTCCCGCGTGATCGACGCCCCGGTCGTGGCCGCCTCCACCGTCACTTACCTGATCGCCAAGCGGGGGGACGCACCATGACCTTCAGCAAGCCGTACGCCACCCGGGAAGCCCTCGAACAGACCATCGCCCACCACGCATGGCTCAACGAACATGCAGGCTCGCTCCGGCTCCCCGCCATCAGGACCGTTCGCGCGGACGGCATCGACTTCGCCTCGATCGAAGGCCGCCATGCCCGCTTCACCGACGCCCCAGCCGTGGCCACCGTCCTCGGCCGTGCCCACGCCGCCGCATGGAAGGGCGATCTGCACCGTGCGCTCCTCGCAGCCAGCCCGGCCACCCCGGTCGCCTTCTACAAGGACACCAACTTGCGCAATGTCCTCATCACCGCTGATGGGCCCGTCATGGTGGATCTCGACGACCTCACCCTGGCGCCGTTCGGCTACGACCTCGCCAAGCTGCTGGTCACCTTGGCCATGACGTACGGGCCTCTCCCACCCGCGACCTTCACGACGTCCCTGGCCTGCTACAACCAGCCGCTCATCGACGCGGGCCTACCCCCAGTCCCCATCGGCCGGTTCCTCGGTCACGCCGAGCTGCACCACCTGCTCACCCTGCCCTATCTCGGCAAGAGCGGTTACCGGCATCCGTGGCCGACCGTCCGCCCCGACCGGAGGACCTGACGTGATCTCCACCGAACTCATCTTCACCCGCCACGGCGAGGCGCAATGCAATGTGGACGGCGTTGTCGGCGGCCCGCGTACCTGCACCGGGCTGACCGACCTCGGCCGACGGCAGATGACCCTGACCGCTGCCCGCCTCCTCATCCAACATGACGCCGAACCATTCACCCAGGTGTACGCCGGACCTCGCCTGCGGCTCCGCGAAAGCGGTCGTATCGTGGCCGACGCTCTCGACCTGCCGCTGCTCATCAGCAACCCCCTGGACGGTCCCGTCCACGGCGAGGCCGACGGCAAGCCTTGGCACGAGGTCAAGACCGCCTTCCGCGGCGGCCCGCACACTCATCCCGATCAGCCCTGGGCACCGGGCTCCGACACCTGGAACGGCTACCTCAAGCTCGCCGGCGCAGTCCTCGCCGACCTCATCCGTCACCACGAAGGCGACCGCGTCCTGTTCGTAGCACACGGCGAAACCGTGCTCGCCGCACACACCCTCCTGCTCGACCTTCGCCCCGACCTGATGACCAGCTTCACCCTCGACCACGCCTCGATCACCCACTGGCAACTCCACCGCAACCGGTTCGGCGACGAGCGGTGGATGCTGCTGCGCCACAACGACACCGCCCACCTGACCACGCTGGCCACCTCGTGAGCGGCACCGACCCCGAGCTGTTGGCCGTAGCCCGCCAGCACCTGGGACCCGTCACACCGCTTCCGCGTCTCGACCTGCCCTCACACCTCCAGGTCCTCACCACGAAGGACGGGCAGCGCTACATCCTCAAGCACCACCAGGCGCCCGACCGGTTCCATGCCGAAGTCCGCGCCTACTCCACCTGGGTCCCAGCCCTGAAGGAACACGCTCCAGCCCTCATCCACGCCGACCCCGACACCCTCTCCCTGCTACTGACCGCCATCCCCGGGCAACGCGCCACGCAGCTCCCCGAGGACTCCCTCGCCGAACGTCAGGCACACCGCGACGCGGGCCACGTCCTGCGTCTCCTCCACCAAGCATCGCCCGGCACGCACACCGCGACCGACGTACCTGCCTACCTCGCTGAGCGCATGCGCTGGTGGGCCGCCCGCGCGCACCTGGCGGCCCTCATCACCTCCTCCGACCTTCGCCTCCTGCACTCCTGGGCGGACGAGATGGCCGCAGAGACACTCGAGACCACGGTGTGCCACCTGGACTACCAGCCACGCAACTGGATCGTCAGAGACACGGGACGGGTCGGCGTCGTCGATTTCGAGCACACCCGCCTCGACGCCCGCATCCGCGATTTCGCCCGCCTCGAACACCGCTACTGGCGTCGGGCGCAGCACCTCCGCACGGCCTTCTTCGACGGCTACGGCCGCCCACCCGATTCCAGCGAACACCAGCTCCTGAAACGCTTCCGCCTCTTGGAGGCGGTGACCGCACTGGTACGAGGCAACGAAGCGAACAACGCGGAACTCCTGACCCACGGCCGCACACTCATCGCCAGCATCCACCAACCACCTCAGAGGACCCCTATGCCCACGCCAGCCGCCGCCCATGGACCCCGCGAGTCACTTCCCCGGCGAGCCGTCGTCACCGGTGCGGCCGGTTTCATCGGCTCCCACCTGTGCCAGGCATTGCTCGCGCGAGGCGTGACCGTGATCGGTGTGGACCGCCGCGATCCCAGCAAGCACCTCAGCGCCGCCCACAACCTGGCCGACATCCGTACTCACCCAGGCTTCGTTTTCGCCACCGGCGACCTGCGCACCTGTGCCATCGAACCCCTGCTGCTCGACGCCGACGTCGTCTTCCACCTGGCCGGCGTCCCAGGCGTCCAGCCCTCATGGGGAGCCGACTTCGACGACTACGTCGCCTCCAACATCTCGGCCACCCAGCGGCTCATGCACGCGGTGACAAGGCTGCGCATCCCGCGCCTCGTCGTTGCGTCCTCCTCCAGCATCTACGGCGCCCCCGACGGCGACCGCCCCAGCGCCGAAACCGATCACCCGCGCCCCGCCTCCCCGTACGCGGTGACCAAGCTCGCGGAGGAACAGCTCTGCCTCGCCCACGCGGCCCGATCGGACTGCGACACCACCGTGGTGGCCTTGCGGTACTTCACCGTCTACGGCCCTCGCCAGCGGGAGGACATGTTCGTCCAGCGCCTCCTCACCGCTGCCTCAACCGGTCTGACCCTCCAGATCTACGGGGACGGCAAGCAGCGCCGCGACTTCACCTACATCGACGACGCCATCAACGCGACCATCGCGGCAGGCACCGTCTACCTGCCCAACAGCGTGATCAACATCGGGGCCGGCCGCACCAGCAGTCTCAACGACGTCGTAGAACGAGCCCACCAGCTCACCGGCCAGCCCATCAACGTCCGATCCACCAGCGCACGGAGCGGGGATGTCTCTGTCACCTGCGCCGACGCGACCTCAGCGCGTCGGCTGCTCGGCTGGGCCCCGACCACCGACTTGGTCACCGGCATGGCCGCTCAGCTCGACTGGATGGCCTCCAGCCGAAGCCCTTCCCCCATCGCGGCGGAGGCCGTCTGACGGCACCAGAAGCCACGGCGCGGGCAGACCGGCCCACGATCACACTCAGGCTGCCCGCGCCGTCCACAGGCAGAGGACCGCCGATATCCAGAGTGATCAGCGGTCAGGACACATCGGGTAGCCAGGGCGGGAGCTGCGGAGCTGGTTCGCTCTGAGACTGGTCCTGGTGGTACTTGCACGGGCCACCGCCAGTGGCCACGGTGCACGCGCTGCCCTTTCTCGTCAGGCGACCGCATTGCATGGCGGGATCATGGACATGGCACAGTCCTGACGGCCGAGCGTCGATGGGGCAGGGCTCGCCCTTCTTGGTGGTGGCCCGGCATCGCAGCCTCGTCGGCGCATGCTGTGGAGGCTGCTCGGTGGCCGGGGCGGGCGGTGCGCTTGGTTGCAGATGCTGGTCAGCGGTGCGTGAGTACAGCCGCCGTCGGGTGGGACCTACAGCGCGGCAGGTGGTCACGAAGACGACTAAGGCCACCGGTTCCGGCACGGTCCCGGACTGCGGTTCTCCCCAGCGCACCCACACAGGGACCACGCCGGAGTCGGCCTCGACCAGAAGCTTGCGGGCGGACCACGGTTTCTCGGTCTGATCGATCTCGATGGCGATCGGCGGGCCGTCGAGCCGTTCGCACACCACGTCCAGATAACCAGACCGATCCGGATGCGCTCCGGGAAGTTCGGCCAGACTGGGCATCTCTCGCCGGACCCGCCAGCCGTGGGCAACGCCCCAGGCGACCACCGCGCGAGTGAGTTCGGTCGTCACCCGAGCTGCCGACCAATCAGTGAACGTCAGCGGCGCCAGCCAGCGGGCCAGAGACTGACCCGCGCGCTGCGCACGAAGCTCCAACTTCACGCTGCTGTGTTTCCCTGCCACCCGCGTTCGGACGCCTGCGGTCAGGTAGTTGTCGCCCACCGGAGGCGACGTTCCTAGCGGGTGCAGCCGCGAGGTCTAGCGGCTTGGCTAGCGGTGCAACCTCGTCCTGAGCTGGGTTCTAGCGTTCTAGCGGCCCCATGCGAACGCCCCTGGAAGCGGCTCCAGGGGCGTTCGGCGAGGTGATCTGAGTGCTAGGGCTGGGTTTTTCGTCTTCCGTACGCCTCGGTGATGTCGGACCGGTTGAAGCCCTTGCGGTTGCGGCCCTTACCGGTGCCGTCGCGGCCCCACGTGTCCTCGGTTCGGACGCCGTACTCCTTCAGGCGGGCGGTCAGTGTGGCGGTCTTGGTGTCGTCCTCCAAGTCTGCCCACTGGCCGTAGGCGTCCGGCCGGAAGTCGGCCAGCCGGTCCACGACGGTGCTGTTCCAGATCTTGTCCTCCTTGGCCGTGGTCACGGTCAGGATGTCGGCCAGCAGGTTGTAGGAGACCCGCTGCGGCCCCTTTTGGCCGATCGCCTGGCCGGACAGCGTCCCGGCCTCCTGGCGGAGGTGGAGGGCGCGCTCGGCGATCAGCTCGGAGGTGGGGCCGTCCAGGTAGGCGGAGCGGACGATGAGCGGGTCCTCGGCGATGCCGACGGCCCAGGAGATGCCCTTGTCGTTGAGGGTGAACATGGTGGCCTTGACGCCGGCCTGGTGCATGCCGGTGCCGAGGATCATGTCGTTCTCCTGCCAGCCCATCACCCGCAGGCAGATTCGGATGCCCGCGTTCCCCGAGATGGCCTTGGGCAGGCTGTCCTTGTCCGGGCGCTGGGTCGCCAGGATGAGGATGATCCCGAGGGCCGGGCCGCGCTTGATGATCGCGGTGGCGTACTTGGCGGCCTCCTCGCCGTACTCGTCGTCAGCGAACAGCTCCTGGCATTCGTCGATCGCGACCACCACCGGGTGGAGACCGAGGTCGCGCCGCGCGGCCAGTTCGGGGGTGACCTTGAACTCGGGCGCCTGGTGGCGCGGCAGGCCGTCGATGACCTCGGCGCGCCGGTCCAGCTCGGCGTACACCTCGGCCAGCGACGCGACGCACGCCGCCTTGGCGGAGTCGGTGGCGCCCTTGGCGTAGTGGTGGGCCACCTTCTCCAGCGCCGACAGGTCCCCGGTGCCCTTCAGCTCGAACAACCGCAGCTCGGCCAGCGGGTCCAGCGCGCAGGCCAACAGCAGCACCCGCAGCGCGAACGTCTTGCCGTAGCGCGGCATCGACCCGATGAGCACGTTGGCGAACATGAGCAGGATCGAGATCGGCCGGCCGCGCTGATCGTTGCCGTACGGGACCGGCTCGAACAGGCTGACCTGCCCCGACTTGGCCAGCGGCCAGGCGGGCTGCCGGGCCTTACGCATCTCCTGATCGCCCACCCACAGCACCAGCCGGCCGGGGTGCTCCTCCGACACCGGCTCGGGCCACACGCACCCGAGGGCGCGGCGCAGACCGGAGGCGAGCTTGTCGCGCTTCTCCAGCACCTCCGCCACCGTCACGCCGAGCGGGAGATCGACCTCGGCCCGCCAGCCCGGCCCATCGCGCATGATCGGGGCCGGGAAGGTGATGCCGCGCCCGTTCTTGCCGAGCGCCTGGTTGATCGCGGAGATGCCGAGCGAGCCGAGCGCGTCCAGCACCTGGTCACTGGTCAGCTTGCGCACCCGGTTGGGGACGACCGCCCGGTCCAGCAGCGGCTGGTCGGCGGGCGTTCCGAGCACTCCCGCCCCGGCGATGAGCACGCCGAGGATCGCCCAGTGAACCGAGGTGGGCGCGGCTACGGCGACGAAGATGCCGACCAGGACCGCCGTGATCGCGCCGATCAGGAGAGTCCACAGCCGCGCCTTGACCCGGTCGTCGCGCTGCCGCGACAGCGCGAGGTACTCCGCGGCCTCCTCCTTCGTGGCCGCTGCCCGCCGTACCGGGCGGCCTTCCAGGTCGAACAGCCACCGCACCAGCGCCACCAGCACCCGCCAGGCGCCCGCCGGGGAACGCCCCGCGAGCCTGGCGGCGTACTTCGGAGCGCGCAGCGCGTGGTAGGCCAGCACGTAGCCGGTGTGCTCGGCCTGCCACTTGAGCACCTGCAAGGCGTCGGCCCGCGACCGCAGCCACAGCGGAACCAGCGGCTGCCGCTCCCGGCGGCGCGCGGCCAGTTCGGCGAGCAGGTCCGTCGGTTCGGGCCGGTGCGGCTGATCGACAAGGACCACGGTGCCCTCTATGACGCCGTCGCCCCCATCCGGAGCCTCCTGAACGGCCTTCTCCAGGCCGGTGTCGGTGGCGAGGTGCATGTCCTCGTCCTGGAGGGCGATCACCATGCCGTCGCGCATCTCTTCGGTGGCCGTCATGCCCGCACCTCCGTCCGCGTGACCAGCGAGCCGAGGATCTCGGCGTGCACGGCGAGCGCCTCGACGACGACCCGCGTCTCGGCGACCGCGTGCCCGGCCAGACGGCACAGATCGGCCAGGATGAGCAGCACGACCACCACGAAGACGCGCACCGCCGTGAAGGCCGTGCGGCCCCATCCGGCGCGCCGCATGGCCGCCCACATCTGCCCGGCACTTCGGGCGTCCGCGCCCGCCTCTCGGGTGGCGCACAGCAGGAACACGAACACGCCCATGGCAGGAATCAGGAAGCTCGTCATCACGCCGCCTCCGCCTGGCTCGTGCCGGTCGGCTGCACGCCGCTCAGCGGTGGCGGAGTGTCCTTGGAGCCGGGTGCCTCGGCCGCCTTGGCTTCGGCGGCCTGCGCCTGCTCCTTGTCCACCTCGGCGATGATGTCCTCGGCCTCGCGCTGCTCCAGTCCCCACCGGTTCATCAGGGGGCGGCGGCCGATGCGCTGCCTGCCCTCGCTGAGGCTGTCGAGGTAGGCCAGTCGCGCAGCCTCGTACCGGTCGGTGGGCAGGACCGGCACCTCGCGCTCCACCTCGACGAGGGTCTCGCTCGGCTGGCACACGTGCTCCTCCGCCGAGTCCTCGACCGACGGCCGGCGGGTGTTGCGGACGATCCACATCAGCAGCTCGTACGCACCCGCGAACGCCAGCGGCGCCAGGGCGCTGACCAGGCGCGACCCGAGTCCGCCGGACCAGCCGTGCGCCACGTTCGCCGCCAGGGTGACCGCCCCTCCCAGGGCGAGCGCGACCCACGCCAGGACCGGCACACCGATCCGGCGGCGCGAGCAGTAGACCATCACCAGCGACGCCATGACGATCACACCGTCGGACATCGCCGGGTACAGGACGGCCATGTCGTGCCGCTCACCGAGGGCGATGGCCAGACCGTAGAAGTGGTGGTACGAGACGTAGGCCGCCGCAGCGGCGACGGCCAGCAGCACGGCCACCGCGAAGCCGAGGATGACCCGGTCTCCAAGGCGGCCCGCACCAGTGTCCACGGGGCGCTCAGTGACCGGCACAGCACGCCAGCGGCGGTGACGGAACGGGTTGGGGAAGAAGCGGCCGACGCGCTTCGGCAGGACCTCGTCGGCGGGATTCACACGCTCGACGATCGTGGGTGTGGAAGGGTGGGGGCTCATGGCCTGGCTCCTGGTGTAGTCAGGTTGCTGGGTCACAGGCCGGGGTTCGGTGTTGGAGTCACCGGGCCCCGGCCGCTTGCTACTTACTTGCGGAAGGGACCGCGGAAACTCGATTGAGGCGCGCGGTTGAGTGTTATCGGACTATCTGGACATGGCCCTGCCTCCAGCGCGGCGACCGGCTGGATGGGGGAGCGGCCTCCAGGAGGGACTCCAGGCTTCCCGCGTTCCTGTTCCGTCTCTGTTCCGCCGGAGCACCAGAAAGGCGGCAGAACGACGCGAAACGACGAAAGGCAAAAAGCCAGCGTAAATGGGGTGCGAGGGAGAAGTGCAAGGTCACAGAGGGGCGACGTCTGAGCCCGGCCTACAGGCCGACTCGTCACCCCCTTTCCGGCGCATCCAGCGCGAGCTTGAATGTCCTGTCGAGCGCGTGCATCGGTACGCCGGTTCGGGCTCGCTAGGGTGAGGCGTTCCGTCCTCCTTCTCCTCCGGGAAGTGTCACGTGCTCCGTCGTCACCGTTTAGGTGTTCCCGCCCTCATAGTCACAGGCGTCTACCTCTCCGCGCTGGCCGTCGCCGTCGTGGTCGCACTGGCCGCCGGCGACCTCGGCGCGTTGTGGTGGATGACGTTGTTCGAGGCGCCGGACGCGAGCATCCAGGCGACGTGGCCGAACGTGCTCCTGCTGACCCTGGCGGGGCTGGTGGTGGCCTGGGTGTTGTGGGAGAGTCTGCGCGGGCCGTTGACCGGGCCGCCGGCGGAGCAGGACCCGAACATACGACGCCTGCGCGTGGCGCTGTACGTCGCGGCGGCGTCAAGCCTGGTCAGTCCGTTCCTGGCGGTCTGGTCCCCGTGGGGAACGGTGGTGACGCTCATACCGATGTTCGGAGTCGCGTTTCTGCTCTCTCCGGTCGTGGGACGCACCCGGAGGCATGGCCTCATCCTGCAGATCTGCGGCATCCTGGGATTCGGGGGCACTGCCGTCGGCTTGGGGCTGATGTTGTCCGGGTACGAAGCCGGAGCTCTCATGTGGTTCATCGCCTCCGCGTCCTTGATCTGGACCGTGCTGATCCTGAGGGCCCAGTGGGACGACGGCCGCTGGCGGCGGGCCACCGTCAAGTACGGCATCCTCGCGCTGGTGCTGCCCGTCGTGCTCACGATGGCGGGCGGGCTGAGCGGAGTCCCATGGGAGGTCTACGACGACGCCGTGGCGGTCGCCGGTGTGCTGGCCGTGGTCTGGCTGGCCCGCTCCGCCCACGACCTCGACGCGCCCCCGGCCGTGCCGGTCCCCTCCGTGTGACGCATGCTCGTGGCCGAGTTGACTGTGTCGTACGTCACATCAGGCTCATGTCACGGACGGGCGGGCTGCTTGCATCACGTGGTCGTCAGCGCGAGGAGAAAGGCGCAAAAGTGAACGACAACCGTGAAGCAAGCGCGACGGCCACACATCGGATTCTGGTTCTGGGGGCCGGGTACGCGGGCATGGCCGCGGCCGTCCAGCTCGCGGCCCGGGTCGGGCGGCGAGCGGACGTGCGGGTGACCCTGGTGAACCCGCAGGAGCGGTTCATCGAGCGGTTGCGGCTGCACATGTCGGCGACCGGGCAGCAGGTCGCCGAGCTGAACATCCCGGAGCTGCTGGAGGGCACCGGGGCGCGGTTCGTGCGCGGCTGGGTGACGGCGGTGGACGTGACCGCGAAGACCGTACGGATCGACGACGACCGGGTGCTGAACTACGACACGCTGGTGTACGGGCTGGGCGGCGTGGCCGACACGGCGGCGGTGCCGGGTGTGGAGGATCACGCGTACACCCTCAACAGCCCCCAGGACGCGGAGGTGCTGGCCGGTCGGCTGGCTCGGCTGGGCCATGGCACGGTCGTGGTCGGCGGCAGCGGGCTGACCGGCATCGAGTCGGCCGCGGAGATCGCCGAGCGCTACCCGGAGCTGAACGTCGTGCTGCTGGGCCGGCAGGAGCCCGGCGCGGCCATGCGCCCCAGGCCGAAGGCGTATCTGCAGGCCGCGCTCGCCCGCCTGGGCGTCCAGGTGCGCAGCGGGGTCGAGGTGACGAAGGTGCTGCCGGACTCGGTGGAGCTGGCGGGCGGGGAGAGCGTCCCCGCCGACGTCGTGCTCTGGACGAGCGGTACGCGGGTGTCGCCGCTGGCGGCCGCCGCCGGTCTGACCGTGGACGAGCGTGGCCGGGTCGTCACCGACGCCACGTTGCGGTCGGTGTCGCACCCGGAGGCGTACGCCGTGGGCGACGCCGCGGCGATCCGCCAGGGATACGGCGTCATGCACGGCACCTGCCAGGGAGGCATGCCGACCGGCGTGCACGCCGCGGTGTCGATCGTACGCACGCTGGACGGCAAGCGGCCCAAGCCGTTCCGCTTCGGTTACTACCACACGCCGGTGAGCCTGGGACGGAACGACGCGGTCGTGCAGTTCACCCACCCCGACGACAGCCCGCGACGGGTGCATCTGACCGGCCGGATGGCGGCCCGGTATAAGGAGACGGTGACCGCTTCGCCCTGGCCGACCTACGGCCGTATGAAGAAGATGCCCGCCTCGGGCGCGTTCTGGCCGCGCGGCGGCCGTTTCACCAGGGGTGTGCGGTGACCCACTCGTCCCCCGACCAGCAGGTTTTCGGCCGGCATCGCAATCTGCTGTTCTCCGTGGCCTACCGCATCCTCGGCACTGTGGCGGACGCCGAGGACGCGGTCCAGGACGCCTGGATCAAGTGGTCGGCCGCCGACCGTTCGCAGGTGGCCGACCCCAAGGCGTACCTGGCGCGGATCGTGTCGAATCTGGCGCTGCAACGGCTGCGCTCCACGCGGTATCAGCGTGAGACCTACGTGGGGCCGTGGCTTCCCGAGCCCATCCTCACCGCCGGCGACACCGCCGACGACGTCGCGAACGCCGAGTCGGTCTCGACGGCGATGCTGGTGGTGCTGGAAACCCTGAGCCCGCTTGAGCGCGCGGTGTTCGTGCTGAAGGAGGTCTTCGACTTCAGCCATGCCGAGATCGCGGAGGCGGTGGAGCGTTCCGAGAGCGCGGTGCGCCAGGCCGCGCACCGCGCTCGCGAGCACGTACGGGCCCGGCGGCCCCGGTTCGCCGCGAACCGGACGCGCCAGCGCGACGTCACGGAACGGTTCCTCGCCGCCGCGACCGGAGGCGACATCAACACCCTCATGGAGCTGCTGTCCCCGGACGTCACCCTGTGGACCGACGGCGGCGGCAAGGTGCGCCAGGCCCTGCGTCCGGTCGTGGGCGCGCAGACGGTGGCCGGCTGGTTCGGCGCCATCGGCAAGGTCGCCTACCAGGGAGTCGAGCCCGCCGACATGAACGCTGCGCTGGCCGAGATCAACGGCGGCCCTGGCGTGGTGTTCAGCGGTCTGGGGCGCGTGATCGCCACCGTCACGTTCGATTTCGACGCTGACGGGCGGATCACCACGATCCATAACATCGCGAACCCGGACAAACTCCAGGCCATCGCCGACGGGGTCACCCGCGACGTCGGCACCCCCTGAGGGCTCCTTGCCACGTGCCCCCGGGTGGCGCGTTCAGAGGGCCGACGGCTGGGCCTCGGCCGGGTCGCTCGCCGGCGCGGACTTGGCGGGGATGCGCTTGCCCAGGGTGACGAACAGCAGGATCAGGCCCACCGTCAGGAGGATGTGCCCCAGTCCGGAGACGATCGCGATGAGTTCGCCGCTGGGCCGGCCGAGGACGGTCAGGGTCCCGTGGAGGGTCATCATGGCGACGGTCACCGCAAGGCCGGCGTTGTAGATCCAGAAGAACCAGCCGAAGAGCCGGACGGACGTCAACTCGAACAGCTTCTCCAGGGCGAGGACGACGAGGAAGAACAGCATCCCGAGCGCGAGCAGGTGCGTGTGGACGACGCCCAGCTGCGTGTCGCCGGTGAAGCCGGTCAGCTTGGTGATCTCGCGGTAGTACAGGCCGCTGACCAGTCCGAGGATCATGTAGACGTGGGCGACGTTGAGGATCTTCCTCATGGTGCTGACCTTCACTCTCGCGGAGGGGGGTTGTGCCGGGAGGACATTATCGGACTGCGGTCCGATTCTGCAACGGGATTCGCGTCCGGCCGGTTTCACCCGAGGTGCGAGCTTGGATCCAGCCCGGTCAGGGCAGAGCTGGCTGCCCATACGCGTGCCGCGAGCTCGGCGTCGGCCAGGTGGCCTCGTACGGGCTCGAGGGCGGGCAGGCCGCGGATCCCGAGGACCCGGGGTCCCCATAGCTGGCCGCCGCGTACGGACGGGTCGAGGACGGCCCGGACGGCGGGCCAGGCGGCGGCCTCCTTGCCCTGGAGGAGGAGGCCGGCGGGCAGGCCGCGCAGCCGTTCGCCGGTGGTCGGAAGGTGGACCGGCGGGCGTGCGGGCGTGAGGGAGTCGAGCGCGCCGCCGGGGTGGGTCACCACGCTCAGCGTCGTGCTCCCGGCGGCGCGCAGGCGGCGGTCGAGCTCGAAGCCGAACAGCATCTGCGCGAGCTTGGACCGCGCGTAGGCGCGCTTGGGCCGGTAGTCGCGCGCGCTCTGGAGATCGTCGAGGTCCAGGCTCTCGGACTTCGCGGTGAAGCTGCCGGTGGTGACGACGCGGCTCGCGGGGGTGGCCGTCAGCAGGGGCGCGAGCCAGTGGATCAGCGCGAAGTGCCCCAGATGGTTGGTCGCGAACATCAGCTCCGCGAGGTCCTCGGTGACGCGCCGTCGCGGCTGGTCGAGCAGCACTCCGGCGTTGCAGACGACCGCGTCCAGTCTTTCCCGGCCCAGGGCGTCCGCCGCGGCCTTGATCGAGGAGGGGTCGGCGAGGTCCAGGCGGATGTGGCGGACGCGCGCGCCGGGGACGCGGGCGCCGATCGCGGCCCGCGCGGCCTCGGCCTTGGCGGCGTCGCGGCTGCCGAGGACGACGGTTGCGCCGGTGCCGGCGAGTTGCTCGGCGACGAAGTATCCGATGCCCGCGTTGCCGCCGGTGACGAGGAAGCGCCTGCCCTCGGCGCGCGGCAGGCGTCGTACGTCCCAGCTGGCCATGTCCGGCTCCTTGTCTCGATAATCCTGAACTGACTCTGAAACTATAGTCATTATAGTTTCAGAGGGATTCGAGGTTTCGAATACGATGGGGACATGGCGATGGGGCGCCGCGAGCGCAAGAAGGCACAGACCCGCCGGGCGCTGTCGGAGGCCGCGTTGCGGCTGTTCTCCGAGCGCGGGTACGACGGCGTCACCGTCGCGCAGATCGCCGACGAGGCGGACGTCTCCATCGCCACGCTGTTCGCGCACGTGCCGGACGGCAAGGAAGCGCTGATCTTCGACGACGGCGTCGAGCGACACGTGTGGCTGGTCGCCGCGGTTCGCGAGCGGCCCTCCGGTCAGTCCGTACTGGAAGCCCTGCGCCGCTGCCTGGCGGGCCGGGGGCCTTTCGCCGACGATCTCCCGCCCGAGCTGCGGGCCAAGCGCGACCTGATCGTCGGCACGCCGGCGCTGCGCGAATACTCGCGCAAGCTCTGGACGGCAGGGGAGGGGGCCCTGGCCGAGGCGATCGCCGCCGAGAGCGGCCGCGACCCCGCCGACATGACCGTACGCGCGCTCGCCCGCTACGTCCTGGAGATCCCCGAGCTCGCGGGCGCGGAACCGGACCCTTCGGGCGCGATGAACGCCATCTTCGACCTGCTCGAATCCGGCTGGCCCGAGCCGCACGCACCGGTCACGTCAACAGCCAGGCCGGTCGCGCCTTCGGGGTGAAGCCGGCCACGCCTTCGGGGTGAAATCGGCCGCGTCAACGGCACGGTCGGCGCCTCCCTGGACCGGGCCCGCAGAGCGGTGACGCCCTCGGTCGCCGGGCCGCCCCACTCCCAGGCGGCCCAGGCGAACCTCAACCCACAGTCGTACAAGTGATCCAAAAAATCGGACCCTGGGCGCATTGGAGCAGGTCCGGCCCTCGCGATAACGTCCACCCATGACGCTTCCGCTCCATCAGCGCGCAGTCGTGGCCGACACCCACAACGATCTGCTCATGGCCGTCTCCGCGCGTCCGCCCAAGCAGTGGGCCTCGTTCTTCCGGGAGAGATGGCTGCCCCAGCTCGTCGAGGGCGGGGTCGATCTGCAGGTCCTGCCGGTCTTCATCGACGACCAGTACCGCCCGGAGGGGGCGCTGAGGCAGACGTTGCGCATGATCGAATGTGCGCACGTGCTCGCCGAGGGCAATCCCGACCACGTTCGGATATGTCTGAACGCGGCCGACATCGACCGCACACTCGACGAGGGCAAGATCGCTCTGGTGATCGCGCTGGAGAGCATGCCGGGCATCGACGCCGACGTCGAGTTGATCTCGACCGTTCACCGCCTCGGCGTGCGGGTGGCGTCCATCGCGCACTTCGGGCGCACACCGCTGGCCGACGGCAGCGGTGAGGACGCCACGGGCAGCGGCCTGACCTCCCACGGCATCGCGGCGCTGGCGGAGATGGAGCGGCTCGGGATCGTCTTCGACGTCTCCCACCTGGGCGCCTCCGGTGTGGCGCACGTCCTGGAGCTGGCCACCAGGCCGGTCCTGGCCACCCACTCCTCCGCCAGGGCGCTGCGCGACCACCACCGCAACCTCACCGACGATCAGCTTCGCGCCGTGGCCGCCACGGGCGGCGTGATCTGCGTCAACTTCTTCGCCCCCTTCCTCGCCGACCGCGAGGAGGACATGACCCTCGACCGCCTGCTCGACCACATCGAGCACATGGTGTCCGTCGCCGGGATCGACCACGTCGGGCTGGGCCCCGACTTCATCCGCGAGGTCATGGACGACCTGACGCCGCCGTGCTGCGAGGGCCTCAACACGAGGGGCGTCGACCCGAAATCGGCGATCCCAGGGCTGGAGGGGCCTTCGGGCCTGCCCATGGTCACGGAGGGCCTGCTCGCCCGCGGCCTCCCGGAGAAGGACGTCATCAAGATCATCGGCGGCAACGTGCACCGCTTCCTGGGCGAACAACTGGCGTGATCGGCGGCACCGGCGCCGTTCCCGGGCAAGGAGCTGGTCCGGCCGATGGAAATATGCGCCGCTTTCCGGGTAAGTAGCAGGTGGAGTTGGCGGCGGCCTGTGCCGCCTCCTGGGTGAGCGACTGATGGCGTTGGCGACAAGGTGGGCTGGTCCCCGGGCGGGGAACTGGTTGTGGCGGCGGCAGCGTGGGCGCTGTCTGGACGAGTAGTCGGTGGAGTTGGCGGCGGTGGCGTGCGCCGTCTCCTGGGTGAACGACTGATGGTGTCGGCGGCAGCGTGTGCTGGTTTCTAGGCGAGTAGTGGGTCGAGGTTGGCGGCGGCGTGCGTTGGCTCCCGGGAGGGGGCCGGTTCCGGTTGGTGGCGGCGTGCGACGGTTCCCGGGAGGGGAGCCGGTTGCGGTTGGCGGCGACCTGCGGTGGTTCCCAGGAGGGGGCCGGTTCGGGTCAGCGGGTTCGTTCGCTGCTTCCCGGAAGGGGGGCCGGTTGCGGCGTGCGCTGGTTTCCGAGAGAGGGGCCGGTTCGGTCAGTGGCGACGTGCGCCGGTTCCTAGGTGGGGGTCGGCTCGGGTCAGCGGTGGTGTGCCCAGGCTCTTGGGCGGTGAGTCGGTTCCGGCGGCGGCAACGTGCATCGCTTGCTGCGGCGAGCAGGTGGTGAGGGTGTCAGCGTGCGCATCGCCTCCTTCCTCTTCGGAGGGGGACCGGGCCGATGTGCGAGGGCGGCGGCGGAGAGGAAACGGAATGAAGCGTGAGCTCTACGGAGGGGCGGCATGATCGAGGATCTCGAAGAGCTGGTGTTGTGCGAGTCGTTCACCCACGATCTGGAAGCCGTGGCCCGCAGCGCGAAGGTCGTGGCGGCGATGGGAGCCCGCTATCTGGGCGCGCAGCCCGAGTTCCTCGTGATCGACGGCGTCACGCATCTGCGCTGGACGTTCGGCACGCCCAAGGTGTTCCTGCTGTGCCACCACGACACCGTGTGGCCGATCGGCACTCTCGCCACCCACCCTTGGTCCGTGGTGGACGGCGTGGCGCGGGGGCCGGGGGTGTTCGACATGAAGGCGGGGCTGGTGCAGACGTTCCACGCGCTGGCCGGGCTCGGCTCACTCGACGGCATCACCCTGCTGATCAACGGTGACGAGGAGTGTGGCTCGCGTACCTCGTCCGGGCTGATCAAGGAGACTGCCCGCGGGCTGGTCGCCGCGTTCGTCATGGAGGCAAGTGCCGACGGCGGTGCGCTGAAGACGTCCCGCAAGGGCACCGCCCTCTACACCGTCAACGTCCGGGGCCGGGCCGCGCACGCCGGGCTCGAGCCGGAGAAGGGGGTGAACGCCGGGATCGAGCTGGCACACCAGATCCTGGCCATCGCGGCCATGGGCTCAGGGGCCACCACTGTCACGCCGACGGTCTTGTCGGGCGGCACGTCACGCAACACCGTCCCCGCCGCGGCCTCGATCGAGGTGGACGTGCGGGTGGCCGAGATGTCGGAGCAGGCTCGGGTGGACGCCGCCTTCCACGGGCTCCGGCCGGTCCTGCCCGGCACCCGCCTGGAGGTCCTCGGCGGTCCCAACCGGCCGCCGCTCGAGAGCGCGATGTCGGCTTCGCTGTACGCGCTGGCGCAGGAGCTGGCGTCGGACCTGGGAGTGGGGCCGCTGACCTCGGCTTCGGTGGGCGGCGCCTCGGACGGCAACTTCACGGCGGGAGTCGGCTGCCCGACCCTCGACGGGCTGGGCGCGGTCGGCGGCGGGGCGCACGCGGACGACGAGCACGTCATCCTCGCCGAGATGCCACGGCGCACCGCCCTCCTACGGGCCCTGATCGAAGCCGTTCGCGCGTAATCGGTAGGCTGCGCGCCCGCTGAGCTGTGCGCCCGGTCAGCCGCGCGTTCGCTGAGCTGCGCGTTCGCTGAGCCGCGCGTTCGGTCGGCTGCGGGAGATGCTCGGGGGAGGTGGTGAGGGGGGAGGCGGTGAGGGGGAGGTGGTGAGGGGCGGAGGCGGTGGTCCGTTGTCTTGCTACCGTCAGCGGCCCCTTTCGGGACGTAGCTTGGCAGCGGGCGCCTCCGCCCCTCCGGCCCCTGGGAGTCAGGACCGGCGTGGCGAGGGACGCCATGGGCACGTGGAGAACCTCGCCGGCCCACGCGACACTAATCCGCCCCCACCGCCCCGTCTGCGCACGATTACTCAGAAGCGGCGCTCACCCGCCCGCTCCCCACCTGCGCACGGCCGCCCGGCAGCGGCGGGACCATGTGCACCCGGGCCGAGCCGATGTCGAAGTAGAGCCCCACCAGCTCCAGCTTCCCGGCGCGCACCTGCTCGTCGACCTTCCGGTACGTGCGCAGGTTCTCCAGCTGCTGCTGCACGTTGACCCGGCACAACACGTCCAGAGCACCGCTGTGCAGCCGGTCGCCCTCGGTCTCGATGAACGTGGCCAGGCTGTGGTTCCCGTGCCGCAGCCACCTCCTCAGCCCCGGCAGGCTGCCCGCCTGCACCCCGCCGCTCAGCACCCCCGCCATGGCGCCGCAGCCCGAGTGCCCGCACACCGTGATCGTGTGTACGCCGAGGACCTGCGTGGCGTACTCGACCGCCGCCACCATCGAGTCGTCGTGCGGTTCGGAGCCCCTGCGCGGCACCAGGTTGCCGATGTTGCGCACGGTGAACAGGTCGCCCGGGCCGCTCGCGGTGATGAGGCTCGGCACGATCCGGGAGTCGGCGCACGTGATGAACAGGTGCGACGGCTGCTGCTTGCGGGCCAGCTCGGTGAAGATGGGCCGGACCAGCGGCGCCGTACGCCGGTGGTACTCGCGCGCCCCCGCCGTCAGCAGGCATTCGGCCTCGGTGGAGTCGGGAGCCGAGGGACGGACGGGACGACGGCGGTGCGACCACGGCAGCCACCAGCGATCCGGCACCTTGGGCGGCGACTTCACGGGGAACATGCGCGCGCCGCTGGCCGCCAGCGTGTACCACTCGTCGTGCAGCTCGTCGATGTCGACCATGCCGCCCATGCGCTCGTGGTCCAGCCGCCAGGAGTGGATGGCCTCGAAGGCGGCGTTGTCCATGAAGTCGATGTTCAGGTCGAGGTCCACGGCGGTGCCCGCGGCGATCGTCCGCAGCTCGTGCGTGAGCCTGGGCACCCCCAGGAACGTCAGCGAGCCGGAGACCGTCACGTGCAGCCGGCCGTCGACGCCCTCGCGCTTCAGGACCGTGACCCAGGTCAGGCGGCGCAGCGCGAGCAGCGCGGCCAGGATCAGCCCCACCACCACGCCCTCGGCCAGCCCGAGCACGATGACGGTGACCATCGTCACGACGTAGACGGGCACCTCGCCATGGCCGTGCACCTTCTTGATGTGACCGAGGTTCACCATCTGCACGCCGATGAACACCAGCAACGCCGCCAGCGCCTCCAGCGGGATCAGCTTGATCGACCAGCCGAACCCGATCGCGAACACCAGCACCCACACCCCGTGCAGGATCGCCGACCAGCGCGAACGCCCGCCCGCCTGCACGTTCGCGGTGCTGCGCACGATCACCCCGGCCACCGGCAGGCCGCCGAGGGCGCCGGTGACCATGTTCGCGACGCCCTGGCCGGTCAGCTCCTGGTCGAGGTCGGCGCGGCGACTGCCGTGCATCCCGTCCACCGCCACGCAGCACAGCAGCGACTCGCACCCGGCCAGCAGCGCCACCAGCAGCACCGCCCCCACGATCAGGTGCCAGTCGCCGTGCGGCAGGACGGGGAAGGCCCACTCGGTGACGCTGTGGGACAGGTCCACGCGCGTGACGTCCCAGCCGAACGCCCACGCCGTCCCCGCCGCCACGAGCAGCGCCACCAGCGGCGCGGGCACGACCTTGACCCGCTTGGGCAGCCGCGTCCACAGCGCCAGCACCGAGATCGTGAGCAGCCCGACGGCGACCTTGTGGCCGTGCAGGTCGGCGATCTGGCCGGGCAGCTCGATCAGGTTGGCCACGGCCGAACGCTGCGAGCTGCCGCCCAGCACCACGTGGAGCTGGGCGAGGGCGATGATCACGCCGACGGCCGCCAGCATGCCGTGGATGACCGCCGGCGACACCGCGAGTGCCGCCCTGGCCGCCTTGAACACGCCCAGCAGGAGCTGCACGGCCCCCGCCAGCAGCGTGATCATGCAGGTGGCGCGCCATCCGTACGTCTGCACGAGATCCACGACCACCAGCGACAGCCCGGCGGCGGGCCCGCTGACCTGTACGGCGGATCCGCCGAGCGCGCCGGCCACGATCCCGCCCACCACGGCGGCGATCAACCCGGCGGCCAGCGGCGCGCCGGAGGCCATCGCGATGCCCAGAGAGAGGGGCACCGCGACGAGGAAAACCACGAGCGAGGCTGGCACGTCATGCCGGAGGGTGCTCAGCCAGCTACTCTTCGTGTCGGGGATCATGGAGCAAACCCTATTGCTCCATCGACCCTGCTTTAAGACCGTCTCACGCTGGTTTTACGCATTAATAATGGGCGCGTGGGCTCACCGGTAGTAGTCGTGCGGGTGCTCCTGCTCGGAGGAGCGGCGGTGGTTGCCGTTGCCGCCGTTGTTGCCGTTCTGGGAGCCGTACGTCGGCCATGAGGTCGCGCTCGACGGCGGCTCCGGCCAGGCGGCGGCCGGGGCGGTGGTGATGTCGCCCGTCTCGTACGCGAACGGGGCCCCCGGCGGCGTCGGGGGGACCGGAGTCGAGGTCGACGACAGCACGTCGTCGTAGGCCGAGACCGTCCTGCCGGGCACGGTCGGGGTGCTGGAGGCGGGGGTGGGGCCGGTGAGCGGCTCGGAGTCGTCGGCCACCGCCCAGCCGGAGCGCACCTCGTACGAGGCGGGATAGGACGAGCGCGCGGCGGGCTGCTCGAACGCCGGCCAGGAGCTGCCGTAGCCGGCGGCGGGGGTGGGGTCGTCGAGGATGTCGGGCTGCGCGGGCCAGGAGCCGGACGAGGAGGGCGTCGCGGGCGGGTTGGTCCAGGTGGTCTCCGCCGCGTTGGTGTAGGCGGGGAACGGGTCGCTGGTGGGCGCGCCGTGGATGGGGGCCGGCTGGGCGGGGAAGGAGCCGCTCGTGGCGGGGGTGGCGGGGTAGGCGCCGCTCCCGTTGGGCTGGCTCACGGGGTTGGCCGGGAAGGCGCCGCCGGCTGCCGGGGCCGCAGGGAAGGAGCCGGTGCCGCTCCTCGGCGAGTTGTTGGACGACAGGGAGTCGGGGCGCGGGGAGGGGACCGGCTGGGCGCCCGGGCCCAGGATGCTCATCACGTCGGCCGTCGGGGCCGCGAACGTCACCGTGCGCTGGTCCACCGGCTCCGGCTTGGACGGGGCGGGACGCTTGGCGGGCTCCACCAGGTCAGCGAGGTTGGCCGCGGCGGGGGCCGGCTGGCGCTGCGGGAGGGGGGCCTGGACGGTGGTCGCGTCGGGGTCGACGGCGGCGGAGGCGGCGACGGGCCGCGGCTTGGCGGCGCGTTCCTGGCGCTTGGGGGCGGCGGGGCGCTCCGCTGCGGGCTTTTCGCGCTCGACCGGACGGGAGGCGCCCTTCCTGGCCGCCACGGTGCCGCCCGCGCCGAAGCCGCCTTCTTCCGCGTCGCTGCGGATGTTGGCCCAGAACTCCTCGTCGTCGTCATCGGTGGACGGGTTGCCCCACTCGTCGACGCCGCGCCTGCCACGCTGACCGGTGCGCACCGGTTTGGGCTCGCGCTCGCCGATGGGGCTGAAATCCGGGCTGAAATTGGCCATGCGAGGCTCGTGCGAGGCGAACTCGTCAGTGGACCGCGTCTGGGTCCTCTCCTCCTTCTCGGCCATCTCCTTCAGCCGTTCCGGAGGGAGGGAACTCTCCCGGCGACTCATCGAACGCATGCCCAGTGCCACGACGACGAGCACGAGGAGCACGACGGCGACCAAGCTCACTACGACCGCGATCATTGCACCACCCTCAAAGCCATGGCCTCCCTTCGGCGCCGGTGAGATCGCGCGGCCATCGACGCGACCTGCCCCCTTTGATCACCAGTGCCTAACGATTGGATCTGATTGTGTCGGACCACTATGAGCGTTGTCACACCCTACGTGAAGAATTGGTACACCCGACTACCTGCTGTGTTCGCTCTCTCACTGGATGTCGACTGCTGTGAGCCGACCCCGGGCGATGGTCTTGTCCGCGATCTCTTTCAGGATGTCGGGGAGCTCGGCACCCTGCTGGACGACGACCTTGCCGTTCAACGTGTAGACGGTGAATCGATAGCTGCCCGGGCTTTTGCAAGGGGGCTCGTAGCCCTCCTTGCCGCCGGTCACCTTCGCCTGGCTGGACCCGTCAGGAGGGCTCGCCGCGGCGTTGGGCCCCAGCTCGGTCGTGGTCGCCGGGATGTTGTAGAGCACCCAGTTCACGGCCGACTCGGATGATGTATGGGAGTCGACCACGATCGCGATCGACTTCGCCTCGGACAGTGGCGGGCTCGACCAGCGCA
Source organism: Nonomuraea sp. NPDC005650 (assembly GCF_040605375.1). Classification (NCBI taxonomy): domain Bacteria; kingdom Bacillati; phylum Actinomycetota; class Actinomycetes; order Streptosporangiales; family Streptosporangiaceae; genus Nonomuraea; species Nonomuraea sp. NPDC005650. The sequence continues at coordinate 398,428 of NZ_JBEXCR010000003.1, read as the reverse complement.
GCGGGGGACTGCCCTCGCCGCCCCGGCAGGAGTATTCGGCGGGGAGCGGCTTGCCCTCCCCCAACTCCGGGCTGGAGACGTTGATCTCCGCGATGTCCTTGGCCTGAGATCTGCCGATGAAGCCGCCGCAACCGGCCAACGCGAACGCCACGGTCACCGCCGTCACACTGACGGCGATGCGTCGCATACGTGCTGCCGCGTTACACAGCCCCATGCCGGACGATGCTACGCGGCTCTCGGCGGTGCGCAGACCGTTTCTCGATGGTCGGTGCTCGGTAAAGGATCCGAAACAGGGGAGAATCGCGGGATCCGCGTAGTGACGTTGGCCACAGGAGTGGCCCGCGTGTCTCCTGGGAGAGCACAATCGGGCCGGGCCTCGGGACCCATCCTGGCCTGCTGGTTCGACGCGGGGGGAGAGCGGGCCGGGTCTTGCGCGGGATCCGACAAAACAGACACCGATTTCGGTCACGGCGGCGTCGCAAAAACCAGGTGCGCCAGATCCATCCCTGGATGTAGGCATCGGCGGTGATTCGCGGGGTTTCTCACGGTCCGGCCCTCACGCTCGGCGGGCCGCCGGTTTCGAGGGGTGACCGTCAGCGCGGGGTGGACGGCGGCTGCCACGTTGCGTGAGGCGCTCGCGCGGTGGTGCGGTCATGCGCTGGCCGAGCCTGGTTGGCACGTACGTGGCGCCGCCGACGTGGCCAAGCTCGACAGCCTGCGGCCGGCCGCCACCGAGCATGGCACCGGGGCGAAGGCGCGCGGCGGCAGACACGCCGGGGATCCCGGTCGATCTTTACGGGCTCGCGGGCCGATCGCCTTCCCGCCGCGCGCCCTAAGCTGGGCATGTGACGTCAACTGGCCCCCTGCGCGATCCGGCGAACCGAGTCTCGCCGAAGGCCGTCCGGCTGTGGCTGCTCGAATCGCTGGTCGCGTTCGTGTTCTTCCTCGGCGGCTCGCTGCTGGTGGCGCGGTGGGTCGGCGGGAGCGGCTGGTCGTGGGTGCCCGGCTGGTTCGCCGACAACTCCTGGCTGCTGCCCGCCGCGGTCGTGCTGCTGACGGGGCCGTTCCTGGTGGCCGAGCCGTTCGTACGGTACGCCGTGCATCGCTGGGAGCTCTCAGGGGACGTCGTCTACGCGCGGTCGGGGTTCTTGACCAGGGAGTGGGTGTTCGTGCCCGTGAGCCGCATCCAGACGGTGGACAAGGGGCAAGGGTGGCTGGAGCGGCTGCTCGGGCTGGCCACGCTCGAGATCCGTACCGCGTCCCACGCCGGGTCCTCGACGATCAAGGGCCTTGACTACGGGGTGGCGGCCGGGCTGGCCGAGCAGCTCGCGCACCGGGCCGAGGCGCTCAGGGACGACGCGACATGACCGACCCCCGCCATCCGCAGGGCGACCCGCACCCTCATCCTGGCCTTCCCCCTCAGCCCGATCCTCCCTCTCAGCCTCAGTCCGGTCTGTCCGCGCAGGGGGATCCGGCACCTCGGCTCGGCCCTCGCCCTCCGGGCGAACCGCAGCCCTGGCACGGGGCGCCGTTCTCGCCCGGGGGTGTGCCGCCGGGCGGTGACGGGAGCGGGCAGGCGCCCGGGCCGTGGAGCGGTCCTCCGGGTCCTCCGGTCCGGGTGCCGCTGCGGCTGAGCCCCAAGGTGCTGCTCATCGACCCTGTACGCATGCTGCCCTCCCTCCTCCTGCCGCTGGTCGGCGTGCTGTTCGTGGGCGGGTTCTCGGCCCACTCCTACGGCTGGGCGGCCATGGGCGTGGGGGGCACCGTGGTGTTCGCGATCATCAGGTGGGCCACCTTCTCGTACGAGATCTTCGGCGACCGGCTGGAGACCAAGCGGTCGCTGATCAGCCGGTCCATCCGCACCATCCCGCTGGAGCGGATCCGCGGCGTCGACGTGTCCACGCCGCCCCTGCACCGCCTGCTCGGCCTGGCCGTGCTCAAGATCGACACCGGGGCCAGCGGCGACGACGAGGAGGCCGGGCTCGACGGGGTCACGCTGGAGGAGGCCGAACGGCTCAAGTCGGTGCTGCTGCGCCGCGCGCCCCGGCCCGAGGCGCAGGTGTCCGACGTGGCGGCGCCCCGGGAGCGGCTGATCATCGGGGTGCCGCGGAGGTGGCTGCTGTACGGGCCGCTGTCGGGCGCGTACCTGCTGACCCCCTTCGCCCTCGCCGGCGGCGCCGTGGGCCTGGCGTTCCAGTGGGGCGACGAACTCGGCTTCGACCAGGACACCGCCTGGAGCGCGGGGCAGTGGATCTGGGACCACCCCTACCTGCTGGTGGCCGTGGCGCTGCTGCTCGTGGTGGCGATGCCGTTCGTGGGCGGGCTGATGTACGCGGTCTTCAACTGGGACTTCAAGCTCAAGCACCGCGACGGCTACCTGGTGGCGGAGCGGGGGCTGATCAACCGGCGCAGCGTGTCGCTGGAGTCCGCCCGGGTGCGCGGCTACGAGATAGTGGACGGGCTCGCCGAACGCTGGGCCGGAGTCGTACGCGCCTGGGCCATCGTCACGGGGCTGGGCGACTCCGAGACGCGCGGGCAACTGCTGCCCGACGTGCCCCGGGGCGTGGCGTACCAGGTGACCGCGGAGGCCATCGGCCCCTACCGTGCCGAACTCCGCCGGCACCCGCCCGTGGCGCGCAACCGCCGCCTGTTCCGCGCCGTCTTCCCGTGGGCCGTGCTGGCGGTGGCGGGCGCCGTGGGTATCTGGGCGACGGGGATGATCCTTTGGTGGATCCTGCTGGTGCCGGCGCTGCTGCTGGCCGGGGCCGGGATCCCGCTGGGGCTCGACCGGTACGCGTCACTGGGGCACGGCTACGACGGGGTGCGGGTGGCGGTGCGGTCGGGGTCGCTGCGGCGCTCCCAGGCCGTGATCGAACGCCGGGCCGTGGTGGGGTGGCGGCTGCGGCAGACGTGGTTCCAGCGGCGGGCCGGGGTGCTCACGCTGATCGTCGGGGTCGGGGCGGGCAAGGGGGGCTACTCGGCGATCGACGTGTCGGTGGCCCAGGGGGCGGCGTTCCCCGCCGAGGTGACGCCGGAGTGGCTCGCGCCTTTCCTCGACGAGCCCCGCACACCTCCCGCAGCCTGACCACCGGCGCCGGGTTGTCGTGGCCTTCGGTACCGCTCCGGGCCGGACTCTCGGCGGTTGGTTGTCGTGTGCCTTTGGCGCCGCCCCAGGCCGATCTCTCGGCGAGGGGCGGTCGTGGTTCTTCGCGCCGCCCAAGGTCGGTCTCCCGGCCTGGGCGGGTCAATCCTGGCGGCGGGCGCCGAACATGATCTCGTCCCAGGTCGGGACGGAGGCCCGGCGGCCCCGCGAACCCTTGCGCGCCTGGCGGGCCGCCGGAGCGGGCGGCGGAGACGGCACCGGGACGGGCGGCTCCTCCTTGGACGCGTCCTTGCCGGAACGCGCCGCCGGGACCGCAGGAGCGGTCTTGGGATCCGTGGGCTTGGGCTTGGGAGCGGGCGCCGGCGGCTTGGCCTCCTGAGCCGGCTGCTCAGGCTGCTCGGTCGCGGTCGGCTCGGGCTCCGGCGCCGCGGACTGGGCGTCCTTGGGTTCCGGTGCTGCGGGCTGCGCGGCCTTGGGTTCCAGTGTCGCGGGCTTGGCGGTGCCCTTGGACTCGGGAGCCGCGGGCCGGGCGCTGCTCGCCGGGCTGGGCGCCGCGGGCACGGACGCCCTCTGGGGCTTCGACGCCATGACAGCAGGCGTCGGTGCGGTGGCGCTCGCGGCCTTCTCCGGCGCGGCGACCTCAGGAGCGTCTTCGGACTGCGGCTTGGCGTCCGGTACGGCCTGGGCTGCCTTCTCCTCGGGCACGGTCACCGTCGGATCGGGCACGGTCGCTGTCGGCTCGGACGCGGTCGCCGTCGGCTCGGTGGTGGGCGCGTCGGCCGTGGCGTCCGCTGCCTTGGCTGGCGTCTCGGCCTTGGCGGCGTCGGTGGCCTGGGCGTCCGTGGGAGCGGCTGGCGTGGTGTCCGCGTCGGCGGGCGCGTCGCTGGGCGCGTCGGCAGGTGCGGAGGCGGCCTCAGAGACCGGCGCGGTGACCGGCGCAGTCGCGGGTGCGGGCGAGGACGCGGGCTCAGCGTCGGTGACCGGGGTCGCGACCGCCTCGGTGGCTGGCGTCGACTCGGTGACCGTGGCCGGTTCCGAGGCGGACGCCGGCTCGGCGACCGCAGTCGGTTCCGCAGATGCGGTCGGCTGCGTAGACGCCGACTCCGCGACCGCCGTCGGCTCCGCAGATGCCGTCGGCTGCGTGGACGCCACCGGCTGAGTGGATGTCGTCGCCTCCGTGGATGTCGTCGGCTCTGCGGAGGCTACGGGCTCCGCGGGCGCCGTCGACTCGGTGACCGGCGTCGGCTCGGTGACCGTGGTCGGCTTCGAGGTGGGCGCCGGCTCGGCGACCGCAGCCGGCTCCGCAGGGGCCGCTGGCTGGGTGGCCGCCGACTCGGAAGCCGCTGCGGGCTCGGTGACGGCGGCCGACTGCGTGGTCGCCGTCGGCTCGGTGGCTGTGACCGGCTCCGTGACCGGCGTTTGCTCGGGCGCCGCGACCGGCTCCGGGGCCGCCACGGGCTCGGTGGCCGTGGTCGGCGCGGAGGCCGAGATCGGGTCCGCGCCGCTTGGCCGACTGGCCGCTTCGGTGTGGGCAGGGGTGCCCTGAGCGGGCTCCGCGGACGCCTCCGGTGCGGCAGGCGGCTGCGGCGCGACGGGCGTCGCGGGCTCGGGCTGCGCGGGCTCGGGCAGCGCGGGCGACTCCACGGCGGCGGTCGCCGGGGCCTGGTCGACACGCGGGGCCTCGGCGGACAGCTGGTCCTGGGCAGCGGGCCGGTCGTGGGCGGCAGGCTGGTCCTGGACGGGAGGCCGCTCGTGGGCGACGGGCCGGCCTTGGGCAGCCGGCTGGTCGTAGGCGACGGCCTGGTCGTGAGCGACGGGCTGACCCTGAACAGCGGGTCGGTCGTGGGTGACGGGCCCGTCCTGGGTGGCGGGGCGGCCCTGGGCGACCGGCTGGCCCTGGGTAATCGGCTGGGCCTGGGTGACCGGCTGGCCTTGGGAGGCCGGCTGGTGGTCCTGGTAGGCGGGCCGATCCGGGGCCGCGAGCTGCTCCCCGGGAACGGGCTGGCCAGAGGCAGCGGGCTGGCCCTGGGTGAGGGGCTGACCCTGGACAGCGGGCCGGTCCTGGGTGGCGGGCTGGGCCGGGGTGGTGAAGTGGTCTCGGGCGGCCGGCTGGGGCTCCGCGATGGGCCGGGGCTGGGCGGAGGGCGTCGCGGCCGGGGCCGTCTGGAACGGGGCCGGCTGAGAAGGGGCAGGGGTCTGCTCGCGGAAGGCCGCAGGGCGCTCCTGGATGGGCGGTTCCTCGACGGCGGGCGGCGGAGAGGTGCGGGAGTCCACCGGGGCGGCAGGGGCGTAGATGGAGTCCGCGTCGCGCCCGGCGGGACGGCCCGAGCCGAAGTCGGGCAGCCACGGCGAAGACCCGCCGCGGCGGGACGAGGTGTCGCCGGGGCGGGCATAGCCGGTCTCGCGAGCGGGCGGCTCCGAGTGGTAGCGCTCGCCGTGGTCGGGCGTGTCGAAGGACGCCTCTCTGGCGGCGTCAGGCTCACGTGGAGGCGCGCCGCGCTCGAACGGGGGCGCCGCTTCCGGGGCGCGGCCGTACGCCGTCTCCGACGACCTGGGAGGCGGGTTGTAGCCCACGGCGGGCTCCTCGGGCTCGCGCCGCACCACCGAAGGGACGGGGGCCAGCGGCGGCACCGGCTGCAGCTTGGCCACCCGCGGCGTGAACGGGGTCACCGTCGTGTCCTCGACCACGACGGGATCCGGGTCGAAGTCGGCGGACGACAGCCGCATGGCCTCGTCGTCGTGGGGCGTCACGTGCCGCTTGCGCGGGTCGAACAGCCACTCGGCGTGGCGCGTGTGACCGTTCCACACGTAGCCGAGTTTGACGCGCCACAGCCCGTCGTCGCGCTTGGCGGAGTCCCAGTCGATCTCGTCGGTGGGCACGCCGCGCCTGGTCAGCCGCTCGGCGACGAGGTCGCCGAGGGTGGGCCCGGGCGCCGACTCACCGGGCATGCGGACCGCCACCCGTTGCGCCTGCTGCGCGACGTACTCCCGCTCCTGCAGCACCGGACCCTCGAACCAGCGGACACGCTCGACCGGGATCCCGGCGGTCGCCGCGATCTCCTCCGCCGTCTCTCCGGCGCGGATGCGTGCCTGGATCTCCTTGGGGCGCAACGGACTCTCCACTTCGATCTCGTACTGGCCGAGACGGGAGAAGTTGCCGCGGACGGCAGCACGGAGCCGGTCGTCCACGGGAAGTGTGAAGCGCGTACCTCGCCCGGCAGTAGCCAGCACGAGATAGGTGCCGTCCTCACTCACCGCGACGAGTCGGAGCTCCTGCATGCGAGTCCCTTCGTCAGCGTCGCCATTCTTCCCCCGGACCCTTGAGTCTCTCGCGTGTGCCGGTTGCCTGCCAGCACCGTACCCGGCATGTCCGAACATCGCCTTCCTGGGATACTCCCGGGACGGTGTGACGCCGGTCACATTCGTCGAATCCATCCCTCTAGAGCCCGCCGTTGTGCACGTGGAGGTTAGAGGCCCCTGACGGATTCTGGCGAATCGCGCCCCGTGGTGTCGTGCACTTCAGCCAAGAGGCCAGAACAGAAGGCGCGGCGCCAGGATGGCGCTCCAGGTACCGGGCGGCGACCCCGGCCAGATACGGGGCGTGATCGGAGAACGCCTGACCGCCGGGCGTGGTCCGGCACGCGCCGGTGGAGGCCGCCCCGACCACGAAGACGCCCGACCGCACCAATGAGCGCGTCGCGATGTCGAGCGCGGGGGAGTCGGACCCGTCGACGGCCAGGTTCGCGACGGAGGGGCCGTGGGCGTGCCTGCCGACCCAGTCCAGCCCGGCGAGCAGGTCGGTCAGGGTGCCCGAGCCGCAGCCGAGCACCCGTACCGAGGCGATGCTGGCCTTGGGCGCCACGGTGTGGACGCGCCGGGCGACCTCGGTGCCGTGGCCGGCGCAGTCGTGCCCGGTGCCGCCGGTGGCGTCGAAGGCGCGCCAGGCCCGGTCGCCGAACTCGGCCCGGCCCGTGTCCAGGCCGCTGTCCACGACGTACACGGTGGCGCCCGCGCCGGTGGCCCAGCGGGAGAGCGGGCGGGGTTTCCCGAGGACCATGGGGCGGATCTCGCGGTCGGGCTCGATCGCGAGCACCCGCGGGTCGGACCGGAGCTCGGCCAGCTCGGCGGCGGTGAGGAAGGTGGCGAACCCGGGCAGGGCGGCGGTGTAGTAGCGCCGCACCCGCCAGCGCACCTCGCCGACGAGATCGCGCGCGGCGCCGCGGCTGCGTGCGGTGACGATGAAGGGCCGGGTGGGTTCGGTGGGGGCGGGGCGCAGGGCGAACCCGGAGGCGGGCGTCATGGCGAGAGGAACGGCGGTCGTGGCGGCGGTGGCCACGGCCGCGGCGAGGTAAACGGAGGGCAGGCCGAGTCGTCGGGGCACGAGTTACGAGAATGCCCAACACACGGCCCTCACGGATCCCGGGACACGTTTTCGAGCAAGCTCTTTACCTAACGATGCGTTAGCCGAGCACTAGATCCAGGTACTCATTGCCGAATAGGCGGCCTGGGTCGAGCCGGTCGCGCAGGGCCGTGAAGTCCGCGAAGCGGGGATAGACCTTGTTCAGGTAGAAGGCGTCCCTGGTGTGCAGCTTGCCCCAGTGCGGCCGCCCGTCCAGCCGCGTCATGATCTCCTCCACGCCCTCGAAGTACGCGGGGTTGGGCGTCGGCCGGTAGATGTGGCAGGCGATGTACGCCGACGACCGCCCGTACGCGGTGGACAGCCACGCGTCGCTGGGCGGCGTGACCCGCACCTCCACCGGGAACGTGATCTTCCAGTCCATCCGCTCGATCAGGTCCCTGGTCTCGCGCAGCGCCTGGCCGAGGCGTTCGCGCGGCACTGCGTACTCCATCTCGAGGAAGCGCACGTCCCGCCGCGCCGTGAAGATCTTGTACGACGTGTCCACCGACTCCGAGTCGCCGAGCGCCGCCGCGCTGACGGTGTTGATCCGTGGGATCAGCTCGGGGAAGCGGCCCCCGAGCGCGCAGGCCGCGCCGAAGACGGTGTTCTCCAGGAAGACGTTGTCCAGCCAGTGCCGGAACGCGCTCGGCGGCCGGGCCGGGCCCGCGCTGCGGTTGTTGGTCTTGACCAGGCAGGCGTCGGTGTGCGGCAGCCAGAAGAAGTCGAGGTGCTCGTTCGCCGAGGTCAGCTCGTCCAGCGAGTCGAGCATCTCGCTGAGCGGCAGCTTGCGCCGCCGGTTGTGCAGCAGGAACGCGGGCTCCACCCGGAATGTCACGGCCGTCAGCACCCCGAGCGCCCCCAGCCCGACCCTGGCCGCGTCGAACAGGTCCTCGCCGGGCCCGGCGGTCGTCACCGAGCCGTCGGCCAGCACCAGCTCCAGCTCGGCGACCTGGTCGGCGAGGCCGCCGCTGTCGCGGCCGGTGCCGTGCGTGCCGGTCTGGATCGCGCCGGCGACGGTCTGCTCGGTGATGTCGCCCATGTTCGCCAGGGCCAGGCCGCGCTCGTCGAGCAGCTCGTTCAGCACGCGCAGCGGGGTGCCGGCCAGCACGGTCACGCGGTCGTCGCGCCATGACCTGACCCCGGTGAGCGCGCCGGGGCGCAGCATGACGCCGTCGGTGAGGGCCACCCCGGTGAAGGAGTGGCCCGTGCCGACCATGCGGACCCGCCGCCCCGAGGCGGCGGCGTCCAGCACGGCGCGTACGACGTCATCGACCGAGGCCGGCGTGCGGACCTCGGCGGGGGTGCCGGACTGGTTACGCGCCCAGTTCGCGAACGCCATGAGCACCCCCTCCAGAGCATCGTTCGGTTAGACGCGAACGATACTCACTTCTCCCAGCCGGCGGGAACCGGGAAGATGTCGCCGGGCTGCAGGTCCTGCCCCTTGACGATGTCGGACACCGTCACGAGGTGGTAGCCCTTCTTCTGGAGCGACTTGACGAGGGCCGGCATCGCGTCCACGGTCTGCTTCACCCAGTCGTGCATCAGGATGATGCCGTTGGGCTGCGCGACCTCCATGGTCTTCTTCTTGATGGCGTCGACGTTCTTGCTGGACCAGTCCTCGGAGCCGGCGGTCCACAGGATCATCGGCATGCCGAACTCGGTGGCGACGTCCGCGACCTGCAGGTCGGCCAGCCCGTACGGCGGGCGCAGCAGCTTGGGCTCGACGCCCGCCGCCTTCTTGACCGCGTCCTGCGTCTTCTTGATCTCGTTCCTGATGGTGCCGGCCTCGGCCTTGGTGAAGTCGGGGTGGCTGTAGCTGTGGTTGCCGACCTCGTGGCCCTCGGCGACCATGCGCTTGACGAAGGCCGGGCGGCTCTTGACGTACTGGCCCTCGAGGAAGAACGTCGCCTTCGCGTCGTACTTCTTCAGCGTGTCGAGCAGCGTTCCCGCGTACTGGCCCGGCCCGTCGTCGAAGGTCAGCGCGATGCACTTGACCTGCTCGCAGTCGACGGGTGCCTTCTTCGGCGCCTGGGCGAAGGCGGGCGCCGGGGCCAGAGTGACGCAAACAGCCGCGATAGCTAGAAGTGAACTGATTTGTCGGGACATAGGTAATGCTTCCAATGAGAGGGGTGTTGCGAGGGATCTCCCGACCGTAGCGGATCAACTCTTGGCGGGTGAAGGCGCCTCGGGAAGTCTCAGCAAACCCGAACCTCCGATGCCGACGACCGCGGCGAGGATCGCCGAACCCCAGGAGAAGACGTACGCGTTGGACGCGCCGAACATCTCGGTGAGCCGCCCGCCGGCCCACGCGCCGACCGCCACGCCGAACCCGATCGAGGTCGAGATCCACGCCATGCCCTCGGTGAGCAGCGACGGCGGCACCAGCCGCTCGGTGAGCGAGAAGCCCGTGATGAGCGTCGGCGAGATGGCGAACCCGGCCAGGAACAGCGCCGCCGCCATGATCCGCGCGTCACCGATGAACATGATCGGGATGAGCCCCACCACGAACAGCCCGAGTGTCCGCACGAACCGCCCGCGCAGCGTGATCTTCCAGTTCTTCGACCCGAACCAGAGCCCCGACACCATCGACCCGCCCGCGAACGACGCCAGCAGGAACCCGGCGGCGCCCTTCACGCCGTGCTCCTCGGCGAAGGCCACCGTGATCAGGTCGACGGAGCCGAACACGGCGCCCAGCGCCAGGTAGACGCAGGCCAGCAGGGCGATGCCGGGGATCAGGATGGGCGTGCCCGTCGCCGACCTGACCGGCTGCACGGGCGGCTGGGTGCGCCGCTGGGCCGCCAGCGCGAGGGCGCCGAGGAGCATGCAGACCAGGGCCACGATCAGCCCCGCGTACGGGTTCACGGCGGTGGCCAGCACCGTGACCAGCGCGGGCCCGGTGACGAAGATGACCTCGTCCACCACCGACTCGAAGGCGAACGCGGTGTGCAGCTTGGCCGACCCGCCGTGGATGACCGACCAGCGGGCCCGCACCATCGAGCCCAGTGACAGCGAGGTGCCTCCCACGAGCAGGCCCGAGGCGTACAGCGTCCAGTCGGGCAGGCCGAACCCGGCGCACAGCATCAGCGAGACCAGCGCGAGCGCGTTGACGACGGTGAACGGCGGGATCACCCGGCTCTGCCCGAACCTGTCCACGAGGCGGCCCGACATGGGGGCGGCCACGGCGAAGGCCAGGTTGGTCATGGCGGCGACGCCGCCCGCGGTGGCGTACGAGGAGGTGAGCGCGGAGACCAGCAGCACGACCCCGATGCCGAGCATGGACATCGGCATCCGCCCGACGAATCCGGCCAGGACGAACCACTTGACGCCGGGCCCGTCGAACAATCCCCGGTAAGGCCCGACCACGCCGTTTCCCCCTTACTTAAGCCAGCTAACCATGACGCACCGTATGTCCGGATGGCAAGTGATTTAGCGGGCGAGTGGGTTAACGTGTCCCGAGTGTCCGGTCTTCCCTCGTTCCGTGCGGTCATACTCATGGTCGCCGCCGTCCTCGTGGTCACGGCCATGGCCGGCGGCGTCGTCGTGATCCTGGGCGATGACCTGGTCAAAACGGCGAATGAGCCCGTGCGCAGGAAGCCCACGCAGCGGCCGCAGCAGCCCTCGCCGCGGCTCGACCGGCTCGTGCCCACGGCCGAACCGGTCAAGGACTTCGGCCAGGGCGGCCCCGGGGTCACCGCGACGCCGCCGCGCGTGCTGGCCATCGCCGCGGGGTCGGTGCCGAAGAAGGCGAGGTTCGCGCTCAGCGGGCTGAAGCACGTGCAGAAGGTGACCGTGGTGGACGCGGGCGCGGTCAAGGTGGCCGGCACCGCCCTGAACCTGCTGGCCGTCGACCCGGCCGGCTTCCGCTCCTGGACGCCGCAGCCCGTCGCCGACCAGCCCGCCGTGTGGAGCGCGCTGGCCAGGGGCGAGCTGGTGGCCGACGCGGGCTCGATGCGCAAGTTCGGGATGATCCTGGGCGGCATGTACCAGGTGGACGGCGGTCCCAGGCTGCGCGTGGCGGCCTCGGCCACGCTCGGGCTCATGGGCGTGGACGGGCTGGTGAGCGCGGACCTGGGCAGGTCGCTGGGGTTCGCGCCGGGGGTCGCGGTGCTGCTGCACGGCAAGGCCGGCAAGATCAGCGAGGCCGGGGTGCGCAAGGTGCTCGGCAAGGGCTCGCAGGTCGTCATGCTGGACGCGGCGCACCGTACGCCGAAGCAGCAGAAGCCGCAGACGACGGTGAACGTGGGCCGCCCCGGCAGCTACCTGGACCTGTACAAGGCCGCGGCCACCCGCTGCCCGGGGCTGTCATGGACGGTGCTGGCGGCGATCGGGCAGGTGGAGAGCAGCCACGGGCGCAACAACGGCCCGTCCAGCGCGGGCGCGCTCGGGCCGATGCAGTTCATGCCCGCCACCTGGAAGCACTACGGCGTGGACGGCGACGGGGACGGCAAGTCCGACATCTGGAGCCCGTACGACGCGGTGCCCGGCGCCGCCAACTACCTGTGTGCCAACGGCGCGGGCCGGGGCGGCGAGAAGCTGCGCAAGGCGATCTGGTTCTACAACCACTCGTGGGACTACGTGAACAAGGTCATGGGGATCGCCGCGGCCTACGCCCGCACTTACGCCTGAGGACGCCTGCGGGGAGCGGGGCAGCAGGTGAGCGCGCACGGGACGGGCTCGGGCTCGTCCATCAGCTCGCGCACCATCTGGACGAAGCGCGGGTGCGTGCCGGCGGTCGCCGCCCGCTCCAAGGGCAGCCCCAGCTCGGCGGCCACCTGCCTGGCCTCGGTGTCGAGGTCGTAGACGACCTCCATGTGGTCGGAGACGAACCCGATCGGCACCAGCACGACCGAGCGGGCGTCCGTCTTGCGCAGATGGTCGCAGACGTCCGGCTCCAGCCACGGGACCTGCGGCGGGCCGCTGCGCGACTGCCACACCAGGTCCCACGGCCCGGTGCGGCCGAGCGCCTGGTTGACCAGCTCGGCGCTCCTGCGGAGCTGCGCCTCGTACAGGCCGCCCGAGGGGCCCGCGGTCTCGGCCATGGAGACCGGGATGCTGTGGGCGGTGAACACCAGCCTGGCGTCGTCGCGGCCGAGCCGTTCGAGCGCGGCCCGCGTGTGGTCGGCCATCGCGGCCACGAACCCCGGGTGGTCGCCGAAGTGGCGCATCTTGACCAGCTCGGGGCCGTCCTCGACGGAGATCCTGGAGATGTCCTCGTAGTACTGGCGGCAGCTGGAGTAGCCCGCGAACGCCGAGGTCGCGAACACGGCCGCCTTCCTGACCCCGTCGGCCTTCATCTGCCGGACGGTGTCCTCGCCGAACGGGTGCCAGTTGCGGTTGCCCCAGTAGACGGGCGCGCCGGCGATCGGGCGCAGCGCCTCGACCAGGTCGCGGTTCTGCCGGTTGATCGGGCTGACCCCGCCGAAGCCCTGGTAGTGCTCGGCCACCTCCAGCAGCCGCTCGCGCGGCACGCCCCGGCCGCGCACGACGTTCTCCAGGAACGGCAGCACGTCGTCGGGCCCCTCAGGACCGCCGAACGACAGAACCAGCAAAGCGTCGTAAGTTCCCACGTGACCACAGTATTCAGGAGTGCGGGCGGTCTCTGCCGCGAGGTAGGTTCGATTGAGTGAGCGCATTCAATGACATACGCGACTACGTGGCCATCCCCCGGGTTCTCTCGCTGAAGCTCTCGCCAGACGGCTCCAGGTTGATCTCCACGGTCCAGTCACTCAACCCCGACGGCAAGTCCTACGGCACCGCGCTCTGGGCGATCCCGGTCGACGGCGAGCCCTACCGGCTGACCCGCTCCGCCAAGGGCGAGTCGGCCGCGGTCTTCACCGCCGCCGGCGACGTGCTGTTCACCTCCGCCCGCCCCGACCCCACCGTCAAGGACTCCTCCGACGAGGTGCCCGCGCTCTGGTCGCTGCCCCGCGCGGGAGGTGAGGCCCGCCAGGTGGCCACCCGCCCCGGCGGCATCGGCGGGATGCGTACGGCCGCCGACGTCGTGGTGTTCTCCGCCGACGTGCTCGACGGAGAGGAGGCCGCCGAGGAGGGCAAACGCAAGGCCCGCAAGGACGCCGGGATCAGCGCCATCCTGCACGAGGGCTACCCGATCCGCTTCTGGGACCACGACCTGGGCCCCGGCCGCACCAGGCTGTTCGCCGCCAGGCTCGGCGACGACCGCCTGGAGGACGTGCGCGACCTGACCCCCGACGCGGGCGAGGCGCTGCGTGACGCCTCGTTCGAGCTGAGCCCGGACGGCGCCACGGTGATCACGACCTGGCGCACGTACCTGCCGAAGGGCGAGAGCCGCACCGACCTGGTGGCCGTCGACGTGGCCTCGGGCGAGCGGCGCACCGTGCTCACCGAGGACGGCTTCGACTTCACGGGACCCCTCGCGATCTCGCCCGACGGCTCCAAGGTGGCCTGCGCCCGCGAGCGGTTCACGGGGCTGGAGGTCTCGGCGCGCAGCGAGCTGTGGATCGCCGACCTGGCCACCGGCGAGGGCCGCGCGTACGCGCCCGACCTGTTCCCCGCGGACGCCGAGTGGGCGCCGGACTCCTCGGCCGTCTACATCGTGGCCGACCACCAGGGCCGCCGCCCGGTCTTCCGCGTCCCGCTGGACGGGGAGAGCGGCAGGCTCACCCAGGACGACGCCGCGTACGTCGGGCTCAACGCCTCCTCCGACGGCCGCTTCGTCTACGCGCTGCGCAGCGGCATCGGCCTGGCCCCCGGCCCGGCCAGGATCGACGTGGCCACCGGCGAGATCACCGACCTGCCCTCGCCCGGGCCGCGCCCCGAGGCGCCCGGCACGCTGACCGAGATCTCCGCCACCGCCGACGACGGTGCCACGGTCCGCGGCTGGCTCGCGCTGCCCGAAGGCGCCTCCGCCGACCAGCCGGCGCCGTTCGTGCTGTGGATCCACGGCGGCCCGGTCGCCTCGTGGAACGACTGGCAGTGGCGCTGGCAGGTGTGGCTCATGACCCAGCGCGGCTACGCCGTGCTCATGCCGGACCCGTGCCTGTCCACCGGTTACGGGCAGGAGATGATCGACCGCGGCTGGGGCAACTGGGGCCCGCGCACCCAGGCCGACCTCGACGCGATCGTCGACGTGGCCCTGGCCAGGGACGACATCGACGGCGAGCGCGTCGGCGCGATGGGCGGCTCGTACGGCGGCTACATGGCCAACTGGCTCGCCGGCCACAGCGACCGCTACAAGGCCATCGTCACCCACGCGTCACTGTGGAACCTCGACCAGTTCGCCGGCACCACCGACGCCTCCATGTACTGGCAGCGCGAGTTCGGCGAGCCCGGCTCCGAGCGCTACCAGCTCCTGTCGCCGCACAACTCCCTCGACAAGATCACCACGCCGCTGCTCGTCATCCACGGCGACAAGGACTACCGCGTGCCGATCGGCGAGGGCCTGCGGCTCTGGTGGGACCTGCGGCGCAGCGAGGTCGACTCGAAGTTCCTGTACTTCCCCGACGAGAACCACTGGATCCTCAAGCCGGGCAACATCGTCGCCTGGTACGAGACCGTGTTCGCGTTCCTCGCCCAGCACGTGCTCGGCGAGGAGTGGAAGCGTCCGGACTCGGTGGCCTGATGACCGACTTCCTGAGGCTGGCCGAGGACATCGCGCGCGAGGCGGGCGACATGCTGCTCGCCAAGCGGCCCACGATGTCCGAGGAGGTCGAGACCAAGTCCAGCCCCACCGACGTGGTCACCGCGCTGGACAAGGCGTCGGAGGAGCTCATCCGCGAGCGCATCCTCGCCGCCAGGCCCGGCGACAGGATCCTCGGCGAGGAGGGCGGGGAGAAGCCCGGCGAGTCGGACGTGCGCTGGGTCGTCGACCCGATCGACGGCACCGTCAACTTCCTGTACGGCCTGCCGGACTGGGCGGTGTCGATCGCCGTCGAGGTGAACGGGCAGGTCGTGGCCGGGGTCGTCAACCTGCCGGCCCGCGGCGAGCTCTACACCGCCGCGCTCGGCGAGGGCGCCTGGCTCGGCGCGGAGCGGCTGCGCTGCAACACGGGCGTGCCGCTCGCGCAGGCGCTGGTGGCGACCGGGTTCGGCTACGCGGTGGCCAGGCGCGCGGTCCAGGGCCGGGTGGTCGCGGAGGTGCTGCCCCGGGTGCGGGACATCAGGCGCGGCGGCTCGTGCGCGATCGACCTGTGCTCGCTGGCGGCGGGCCGCGTGGACGCCTACTACGAGCGCGGCATCAATCCGTGGGACTACGGCGCGGCCGGCCTGGTCGCGACCGAGGCGGGGGCCCGGCTCGAAGGGCTGCACGGCAAGCCGGTGAGCCCGGAGTTCGCGCTCTGCGCGGCGCCGGGGCTCTTCGAGGAACTGCACGACCTGCTCGCCGCGCTGGACCCCGAGCGGGACGCCTGAGGCGAGCGGGACGCCTGACAAGAACGGGACGCACGACGCGAACGGCCGGAGCCCCCGCGGGCTCCGGCCGTTCGCGCGTGGTCAGCGGGGCAGCGGGATGCCGTGATCGTCGGCCAGCCTGCGCAGGTCTTCGATCTCGGCGGTGAGCGTGTCAGCGAGGTATTCGTCGCCGACGCTACGGGCCTCCCGAAGGCCCTTATAAGCCTGGTCGAGGCGGTGTTCGATCGTGGTCGTGAACTCGCCCATCTCACCTACTCTCTGGGGTCCGATCCATGCTCTTGGGGCGAAGTACGGCCATTGCCGGGTGATGTCCGGGCAATGGGTGTCCCGCAGGCATACCCCGGCTGCTCACACCCCGAAACATGAATTTTGTGCACCTGCCCCTGACCGGGGGGTCACCCACCCCTGAACATGCCTTACCGTGCGCTTATCGAGGCTGTGGCCAGAATGAGTGACCAGAATCGGAGAGAGGTGCATCAGGCGTGCGGGTGCTGGTGGTTGAGGATGAGCGGGTGCTCGCCGACGCGATCGCGACCGGGCTGCGGCGCGAGGCCATGGCGGTCGACGTCGCCTACGACGGGGGCGGTGCCCTCGAGCGGACCTCCTACATCGACTACGACGTGATCGTGCTGGACCGCGACCTGCCGGTCGTCCACGGCGACGAGGTGTGCCGGCGGCTGGTGGAGCAGCGCAGCGCCTCGCGGATCCTGATGCTGACCGCGTCGGGCGACGTGGACGACAAGGTGGAGGGTCTCGGCCTGGGGGCCGACGACTACCTGGCCAAGCCGTTCGTGTTCATCGAGCTGGTGGCCAGGGTGCGCGCGCTCGGCCGCCGCTCCGCGCCGGCCCTGCCGCCCGTCCTGGAGCGCGCCGGCATCCGGCTGGACCCGGGCAAGCGGCTGGTGGAGCGCGACGGCAAGGAGGTCGTGCTGACCAAGAAGGAGTTCGCGGTCCTGGAGGAGCTGATGCGCGCGGAGGGCGCCGTGGTCAGCCAGGAGGACCTGCTGGACAAGGCCTGGGACGAGAACATCGATCCCTTCACGAACGTGGTCCGCGTGACCATGATGACGCTGCGGAAGAAGCTGGGTGAGCCTCAGGTGATCGAGACTGTGCCCGGGGTTGGGTACAAATTGTGACTGAACGGCGAGTCATCGAACGCCGCACGTCCGTCGCGGGGGTGGCCCCGTGACGGAGAGGTCGGAGGAGCTACAGTCGGGGCCGACGCATCCGATGATCAGCCCGCATTCGGCGAGGAAGGCGACGCGTGTGCAGCAGGCGCCACCGCCCAGCGGGCCGCCCGCCTGGGACGGCCCACCGCCGCCCGCGCAGCCGCAGGTCCAGCGCACACCGATGGCGCGGATGAGGGAGCTGCCCGCCAAGGTCAGCATCCGGTGGCGGCTGACGCTCACCTATGGCGCGTTCGTCTTCGCCGCGGGCGCCGTCCTGCTGGCGTCGGTCTACGTGATCGTCGGGACGGCGCTCAGCGCGGCGTGGCCCAACGTCGACCTGGTGGGGCAGCCTCCCACCGTGAACGAGCAGTTCCAGCTCCTCTGGGACAAGCTGCGCAAGCAGGCGATCCAGGACGCGCGGGACGCGCTGTTCAGCAACTCCCTCCTCGCGCTGATGGGCGTCGCCATCCTGGCGCTGATGATCGGCTACTTCGTGGCCGACCGGGCGCTGCGGCCGGTGGCCCAGATGACGGCGACGGCGCGCAAGCTGTCCGAGAGCACCCTGGCCCACCAGCGCATCGACCTGAAGGGCCCCAACGACGAGCTGAGGGAGCTGGCCGACACGTTCGACGCCATGCTCACCCGGCTCAACGTCGCCTTCGACACCCAGCGAAGATTCGTGGCCAACGCCTCCCACGAATTGCGCACCCCGCTCACGATTAACCGGACCGTCCTGGAGATCGCCCTGTCCGATCCCGAGGCGTCCGAGGATCTCAAAGCGCTCGGCCGTACCCTCCTCGAAGTCAACGCGCGTAACGAGAAGCTCATCGAGGGGCTGCTGTTGCTGGCGAGGAGCGAGCGCGAACTCGCCGTACGCAAACCCCTCGATGTCCAGGAAGTCGCCCGGACGGCCGTGGAACAGGTGACGGCCTTCGCCGAGGAGCACGGGGTAACCGTGACGGCCGAACTGGTCAGCGCGCCTACCACAGGCGATCCGGTGCTCCTGGAGCGGTCGATCAGCAACCTCCTGGAGAACGCGGTCAAGTACAACATTCCCGAAAACGGAAAAGTCTGGATCCAGACGGGAATGGCGGGTGGTGGCTTGGTTGTTCAGGTGGCCAACACAGGGCAGCATGTCCCGGCGTACGAGGTGAACAGCCTGTTCGAGCCCTTCAGGAGACTCAACGCGGACCGCGTGGATTCGGCGAAGGGATCGGGGCTCGGGCTGTCCATCGTTCGTGCGGTGGTTCAGGCGCACGGTGGAAATGTGGCAGCGGTGCCACGCGATGGTGGAGGGCTGGTCGTGACCATTCGGCTTCCGGGACGCTGAGATCGTGTCGCTCCGGCACGTTCATCCGCGTGTTGGTGCCCGTGTTGAGGCGTGGGGGGCGTCTCATTCACGCCGCACATGTGGTTGGATGTGCCGTCGAACACGGTGGTGCATGGCGCCAAGGCTGTGGGTTTCGCCATATTTGGCTAACCATTGCCGACGGCAGCAGGCCCTGACGTGTTGGGAGGTTCGTTGTCCGTTCCCGCGGGGTACCGATGGGAAATCTCCCCGGCGGAACGGGCACAAGATGGGCTTCCTGGACGTTAGAAGACGCGCGATGAGCGCGAGGACATATAGATGAGGGGGATGGAGTAAGCACAATGGCTACCGACTACGACAGCCCACGCAAGACAGACGACGACCTGGGGGAGGACAGCCTCCAGGAGCTGCAGGCGCGGCGTACCGACAAGTCGTCTGGCAGCATCGACATCGACGAGACCGACCTGGCCGAGTCGCTGGAGCTGCCCGGTGCGGACCTGTCGAACGAAGAGCTCTCCCTGCGGGTGATCCCCCGCCAGGCCGACGAGTTCACCTGCTCGCGCTGCTTCCTGGTGCACCACCGCAGCCAGCTGGCCTCCGAGAAGAACGGCCAGCAGGTCTGCCGGGAGTGCGCCGCCTAATCGACTGGAGCGACAAGCTCGGGGTAGGGGAGACCAACCCGGCCTTGGGCGATCGCGACCATGAGGACGGAGGCAACGCGTGGCCGTACCTGAGCAGGACAAGCAACCAGACAACGAGGTCGCCGGCCCCGAAAACGAGGTCGGCGAGCTCGTAGGCAAGCTCACCGCGCCCGGCGAGCTGGAGCCGGCCGAGCGGCGCAGGCTGCTCGGCCGACTAGCCCGGGCACTGTCCGACGGAGCGAAGAGGGCACGCGTCAAAGGCGCGGGCCGGGGCCGCTGGCTGGCGGACGTCTTTCTCAACATCGCGCCTCGCATCCCGATCAGGGATCTGCACACCCTTTCCGAGCACCATCACGGCCTGACCGGCGAGCAACTCGCCGACGACCTGGTGCGCACCGCCCAGAAGGCCACGATGACGGTCGGCGCCATCGGCGGAGCGCTCGCCGCGGCGGAGTTCGCCGCGCCACCCCTTCTGCTCTCCGCCCCCGCGCAGCTCGTGGCCGAGACCATCGTCGTCGCCGCCATCGAGGTCAAGCTCCTGGCCGAGCTGCACGAGGTCTACGGCGTACGCGTCGAGGGCTCGGGCACCCAGCGCGCGGTCGCGTTCACGGCCGCGTGGGCCAAGCAACGCGGCATCGACCCGCTCGCGCCCACGTCCGTCTCGCTGGCGCTCGGCGCGGCCACCAAGACCGCCCTGCGCAACCGCCTCCTCCGGACGCTCGGCCGCCATCTGACCACGCTCGGCCCGTTCCTCACGGGGGCCATCGCGGGCGGCGCGCTCAACCGCATCGCCACGAAGAAGCTCGGCGAGGCCGTACGCAACGACCTGCGCGTCAAGCTGCCCCAAGGGTCCGAGGAGACGCCCCAGGTCGAGCCCCAGCGGCGGGAGTCGTTAGACCCGTAGGCCGCTGAAGGTCATCTTGAGCAGCGCGTCGGCCAGGTCGTCCGCCGAGGCCCCGCGCGCCGGTTTGTACCACTCGGTGATCGAGTTCACCGTCCCGAACAGCAGCCGCGTCACCAGCGCCGGATCCACGTCCGGCCGGATGCTGCCCTCCGCCGCCGCCTCCTTGACCAGGTGGCTGATGAACCCGTCGAACTCCCGCCGCCGCTCCAGCGCCGCCTGCTCGGTCCGGCTGTTGCCGCGCACCCGCAGCAGCAGCGTCACGTACGGCAGTCGGTCCACGAGGATGCGCACGCTCTCCCGTACGGCCCACTCCAGCCGCTCGATCGCGGGGCCCGAGGCGGCCCGCTCGTCGGTCACCACCGCGAACAGCCCGTCGAGCGCCCGATCCAGCGCCCGCCCCAGCAGCTGCTCCTTGCCCGGCACGTGATAGTAGATGGCCGACTTGGTCACGCCGAGCGCCCTGGCCAGATCCTCCATGCTCGTCCCGTCGTAGCCGCGCTCGTTGAAGACGCCGACGGCGATGGACAGCACGGACTCCGGGTCGTGTCCGCGCTTGCGCTGGCGGGTGGGAGTTGGAGGGGCCATGTCTCAATTATCCCGCTTGTCGATGACTCGTCGGAGCTTGCCGACCGAACGCTCCAGCGTCTCCGGGTCCACCACCTCGACCTCCACGCTCACGCCGACGGTGTCCTTGACGGCCTGGCACAGCATCTCTCCGGCCTCGGCGCGGCGGGCGAAGCCGGGACGGGCCTCGACCCTGACCGTCATCACGTCGAGCCGCCGGGGCCTGGTCAGGAGGAGCTGGAAGTGGGGCGACAGACCCTCCGTACGCAGCACCAGCTCCTCGATCTGGGTCGGGAACACGTTCACGCCGCGCAGGACGATCATGTCGTCGGTGCGGCCGGTCACCTTCTCCATGCGCCGGAACGCGGGCCTGGCGGTGCCCGGCAGCAGCCTGGTCAGGTCGCCGGTGCGGTAGCGGACGACCGGCATGGCCTCCTTGGTGAGGCTGGTGAAGACCAGCTCGCCGGCCTGCGCGGGCTCACTCGTGAAGGGGTCGACGGTCTCCGGGTAGAAGTGGTCCTCCCAGACGTGCAGGCCGTCCTTGGTCTCGACGCACTCGTTCGCGACGCCGGGGCCGATCACCTCCGACAGGCCGTAGATGTCCACGGCGTGCAGGTCGAAGCGGTCCTCGAGCTCCGTGCGCATCCGCTCGGTCCAGGGCTCGGCGCCGAAGATCCCGATCCGGGGCGAGGACGCGCGGGGGTCCAGGCCCTGCCGCTCGAACTCGTCCAGCAGGGCCAGCATGTACGACGGCGTGACCATGACGATGTCGGGCCGGAAGTCGGTGATCAGCCGGACCTGCCGGGGCGTCATGCCGCCGGAGACCGGCACCACCGTGCAGCCCAGCCGCTCGGCCCCGTAGTGGGCGCCCAGGCCGCCGGTGAACAGGCCGTACCCGTAGGCCACGTGCACGATGTCGCCGGGCCGGCCGCCGGAGGCGCGGATGGAGCGGGCCATGACGTCCGCCCAGACGTCCAGGTCGCGCCTGGTGTAGCCGACCACGGTGGGCCTGCCCGTGGTGCCGCTGGAGGCGTGGATCCTGGCCACCTGCTCGCGCGGGACGGCGAACATGCCGAACGGGTAGTGCTCGCGCAGGTCCTGCTTGGTGGTGAAGGGGAATTTCGCCAGGTCACCGAGCTCCTTGCAGTCGCCCGGATGCACCCCCGCCTCATCAAATTTATGCCGATAAATCGGCACATTTTGGTATGCGTGGGTGAGTGTCCATTGGAGGCGTTCCAGCTGGATCGCCATGAGCTCGTCGCGTGACACCCGCTCGATGGGGTCGAGGTCGTCCGGCGCGGGGGGATCGCCGAGTCTCATCAGCCCTCCACCTGTCTCAGCTCTCTGCTGCGGCCGCGGAACTCCGCGACCACCCGGCCGTCGGCTCCGCGCACCGTGATGTCGTAGATGCCGCTGCGGCCGTAGCGGGTGCGCTCGGCGGCCTCGGCCACCAGCACGTCGCCCGCGCGGGCCGGGGAGACGAACGTGATCTCCGCGCCCGCCGCCACCGTCACCGGGCCGTGGCTGTTGCAGGCGCAGGCGAACGCCGTGTCGGCCAGCAGGAACACGTAGCCGCCGTGGCACAGGTCGTGCCCGTTGATCATCTGGCCGGTCACGGTCATCCGGCACACCGCCCGGCCCGCGCCCAGCTCCGTCAGCTCGATGCCCAGGGCGGCGGAGGCGGTGTCGGCGTCCATCATGCGACGCGCGCTCTCCAACGCAAGTCTCCCTTGTCAACTGACCGAATGTTCGGTAAACACTTCACCGTCCGGACCATCCTGTCAAGAGGGTGAACACCATGTTCGAGCAGCACCGCGAGACTCTGGAGAAGGCGCTTTCCGCCATCGCCGAGCGGGGATACTGGAGTGCCTACCCCGAGTCGCCGAGCCCGCGCGTCTACGGCGAGGGGGCGGCCGAGCGGGGCAAGGAGGCGTTCGAGTCCTACCTCGGCAAGCCGTTCCCCCTCGACCAGCCGGGCACCGGGTCCTGGATCGGCGCCGAGCGGTCCCCGTACGGCATCGACCTCGGCGTCACCTACCCGCAGCCGCTCGTGGACGACCTGATCGCCGCGGCGAAGGCGGCGCTGCCCGCCTGGCGCGACGCCGGGCCCGAGGCCCGCGCGCTGGCCTGCGTCGAGATCGTCGACCGGATCAACCGGCGCAGCTTCGAGCTGGCCAACGCGGTGCAGCACACGACCGGGCAGGCGTTCGTGATGGCCTTCCAGGCGGGCGGGCCGCACGCGCAGGACCGCGCCCTGGAGGCCATCGCGTACGGCTACGCCGCCATGACCTCCTCGGCCGCGAGCGCCCGCTGGGAAAAGCCGGCCAAGGGCGAGCCGCTGGTCATGGACAAGCGCTTCACGGTCGTGCCCCGGGGCGTCGCGCTGGTGATCGGCTGCAACACGTTCCCGACCTGGAACGCCTACCCGGGGCTGTTCGCCTCGCTCGTCACCGGCAACCCGGTGATCGTCAAGCCCCATCCGCGGGCGGTGCTGCCGCTGGCCATCACCGTGCAGATCGCCCGCGAGGTGCTGGCCGAGGCGGGCTTCGACCCCGGGCTGGTCTCGCTCGCGGTGGAGGAGGGGCAGGGGCTGGCCAAGACGCTCGCCACCCACCCCGACATCCGCATCGTCGACTTCACCGGCTCCACGGAGTTCGGCGACTGGCTGGAGCAGAACGCGCGGCAGGCGCTCGTGCACACCGAGAAGGCGGGGGTCAACGCGATCGTCGTCGACTCGACCGACTCCTGGCGCGGCATGCTGGGCAACCTGGCGTTCTCGCTGTCGCTCTACAGCGGGCAGATGTGCACGGCGCCCCAGAACATCCTCGTGCCGGCCGACGGGATCGAGACCGACGAGGGGCACAAGAGCTTCGAGGAGGTCTGCGCCGGGCTGGCGGGCGCCGTCGGCAAGCTGCTCGGCGACGACGCCCGCGCGGTGGAGCTGACCGGGGCCATCGTCAACCCCGACGTGCTGGCCCGGGTGGAGGCCGCGCCGTCGCTGGGCGAGGTCGTGCTGGAGTCGCGGGCCGTCAAGCACCCGGGCTTCCCGGACGCGGTGGTGCGGACGCCGGTGATCGTGAAGGTCTCGCCGGACGACTCCGGCGTCTACGGGCGGGAGCATTTCGGGCCGATCGCGTTCGTCATCCCGACCGGGTCGACGCAGGAGAGCCTCGACGTGCTGCGCCGCACGATCAAGGCGCGCGGGGCGCTCACGGCCGCCGCCTACTCGACCTCCGCCGAGGTGCTCGACCAGGCCGAACGCGCCGCCGTCGACGCGGGGGTCAACCTGTCGTGCAACCTGACGGGCGGCGTCTTCGTCAACCAGTCGGCGGCCTTCAGCGACTACCACGGCACGGGCGCCAACCCGGCCGCCACGGCCTCCCTCACGGACCCGGGCTATGTGGCGGGCCGCTTCCACGTCGTCCAAACCCGCCGCCCCGCCTGACCTGGCCCTCCTGCCCACCGCCCGCGCCCTGGCGGGCGGTGGGCAGGGCCGGGTGAGCGGGAAGGGGTTCTGTTGGTGCTGACCGCGCTGCGGGAGGAGTGGTGATGGCCAAACCGTTCGCCTCGTCGGCCGATCTCGGCGAGAAGAAGCAGTCCATGGAGGTGCTGGCCGAGGGCGTCTACGCGCTCACGGCAGAAGGCGATCCGAATGTCGGCGCCATCGAGGCCGAGGACTTCCTCGTCTGCTTCGAGGCGCTCGCCACGCCCGTGGCCGCCCGCGAGTGGCTGGCCAGGCTGCGGGAGCACACCGACAAACCGATCAGATACCTGGTGCTGTCGCACTACCACGCCGTCCGGGTGCTGGGCGCGTCGGCGTTCGGCGCGGACGTGATCGTGACGCACGACAAGACCCGCGAGCTGATCGCCGAGCGCGGCGAGCAGGACTGGGCCAGCGAGTACGCCAGGATGCCCCGCCTGTTCAAGGAGCCCGGGTCGATCCCGGGGCTGACGTGGCCGACGGCGACATTCAGCGACACGTTCACCATCGACCTGGGCGGCGACCGGGGCGACCTGGTGCTGGCCTACTGCGGGCGCGGCCACACCGAGGGCGACCTGGTGGCCTGGCTGCCGAAGCGGCGGATCATGTTCGCGGGCGACCTCGTCGAGTCCCAGGCCGCCCTCTACACCGGCGACGCCTTCCACCTCGACTGGTCCGCCGCGACGCTCGACAAGGTCGCGTCGTTCGGGGCGGAGACGCTGGTCGGCGGCCGGGGCGCGGTGGCGCGCGGCAGGCAGGGCGTCGAGGCGGCCATCGCGCAGACGCGCGACTTCCTCACCGTGATGCTGCGCGAGGTCGGCGCGGCGGGCTCGGTCAGGGAGGCGTTCGAGCGCACGCACCGGGAGCTGGAGCCACGGTACGGGTCCTGGCCGATCTTCGAGCACTGCCTGCCGTTCAACGTCTCCAGGCTCTGGGACGAACTGCACGGCGTCGAACGCCCGCGCATCTGGACCGCCGAGCGCGACCGCGAAGTCTGGGACCAGCTCCAGCGATGAACGCCCCGGCTGGCGCGCAGGTCATCGTGGTCGGGGCGGGGCCGGTCGGGCAGAGCGCCGCGCTGCTGCTGGCCCGATGGGGCATCCAGGTGCTGGTGCTCGACCGGCGGCGGGGGCGCGACTCCACCGGGTCGAAGTCCATCTGCCAGCAGCGCGACGTGCTCGACATCTGGGCCGCCGCCGGAGCGGGCAAGATCGCCGAGGAGGGCCTGGCCTGGACCACCGCCCGCACGTACTACCGCGACCGCGAGCTGTTCTCCTGGTCGTTCGAGCGCGAGGGCCCGCTGCCGGCCTGCGTGAACATCTCCCAGACGCGCACCGAGCAGCTCCTGGACGAGGCGATCGCGGCGCAGCCGCTGATCGAGGTGCGCTGGGACCACGAGGTCACCGGCCTCGACCAGGACCCCTCGGGCGTGACGGTCCGCTGCGGGCAGCGGTCGCTGCGCGCGCCTTACGCGCTGGTGTGCGCGGGCGCCCGGGCCCAGCACGTACGGCAGACGCTCGGCGTCTCGTTCGACGGGGAGACGTTCGACGACCAGTTCCTCATCTGCGACATCAAGGCGGAGCTGCCCGGCTGGGAGAACGAGCGCCGCTTCTACTTCGACCCGCCCTGGAACCCGGGCCGCCAGGTCCTGATCCACCCCTGCCCGGGTGGCGCGTTCCGGATCGACTGGCAGATCGCGCCCGACTTCATCCCAACAAAAGCCGATATTTCGCGGAAAATTAGGCAAATCATCGGTGACCGGCCCTATGACCTGCTCTGGCAGACCACGTACCGCTTCCACTCCCGCATCGCCTCCCGCATGCGCGTCGGCCGGGTCCTGCTGGCCGGCGACAGCGCCCACCTGGTGGCCCCGTTCGGCGCCAGGGGGCTCAACTCCGGCGTGCCCGACGCCGAGAACGCGGCCTGGAAGCTGGCCTTCGTGCTCAACGGCTGGGCGGGGGAGGGGCTGCTGGAGTCGTACCACGCCGAGCGGCACGCGGCGGCGCGGGAGAACCTCGAGATCACCGCGGCCACGATGCGCTTCCTGGTCCCCAGGACCGTGGAGGAGCGCGTGCGCAGGCGGGCCGTGCTGGAGGGCGGGCTGGTGGCGGAGGTGGACTCGGGCCGGTTCGCGGAGCCGTTCTGGTACGTGGACTCGCCGCTGACCACCCCCGAGCCGACGCGGCCGTTCGGAGGCAGGCCGCCCAAGGGCGCGCTGTGCGCTCCGGCGCCCGGCGTGATCCTCCCGGACGCGCGACTTCCGGGCGGGAGATTGCGGGAGTTTTGTCGTGACGGTTTTCTCGTGTTGTTGGGTGATATGTGCGATTCGCGTTTGTTTGCGCAGGTCTTGGGCAAGGTCATTACGGCGCCACTTGCCGTGCGCGGGTTCGCGGAGATGGACGGGACCGGTTCACTCGCAGAAAGGCTCGGCGCCGGACCGGATGAGGCATGGCTCATCAGGCCCGACTCCCACATCGCAGCGATCATCCCCCATGCGGGCCCGGACGCGGTGGCGGGCGCCGTCCGCCGCGTGCTCGGAAGACAACAGGAGGAAACTGCGTGACTGGCCGTAGCTCGTTTCTGATCGTCGCGAACCGGTTGCCGGTGGATCGGACGATCGAGCCTGACGGAACGGCCGCGTGGCGCAGGAGCCCTGGCGGGCTCGTGACCGCGATCGCACCGGTGATGAAGCGCCGGCACGGAGCCTGGCTCGGCTGGCACGGCGCCCCCGACGAGAAGCTGGAGCCGTTCGAGCAGGACGGCATGAACCTCATCCCGATCCCCCTGTCGGCCGGTGAGGTGGAGCTGTACTACGAGGGCTTCTCCAACGCCACGCTCTGGCCGCTCTACCACGACGTGGTGGCGCCGCCGGTGTTCGACCGGGCGATGTGGGACACCTACCGCGCCGTCAACGAGCGCTTCGCCAACGCCGCCGCCGACGCCGCCGAGAAGGGCGCGGTGGTCTGGGTGCAGGACTACCAGCTCCAGCTCGTCCCCGCCATGCTGCGCAGGCTCAGGCCGGACCTGCGGATCGGGTTCTTCCTGCACATCCCGTTCCCGCCGACCGAGCTGTTCTGGCGGCTGCCGTGGCGCAAGGACCTCGTCGAAGGGCTGCTCGGGGCCGACCTGGTGGGCTTCCAGCTGCCCGGCGGGGCCTCGAACTTCCGCCGGCTGTGCCGGAGGCTGCTCGGGCTGCCGTACAAGGGGAACGAGATCTTCCTCGACGACCGGGTGGTGACGACGCAGGCGTTCCCCATCTCGGTGGATTTCGGGCAGCTCGACTCGCTGGTGCGCGACCCGCAGATCATGGCGCGGGCCAAGGAGGTCAGGGCGGAGCTGGGCGATCCCGAGCACGTGCTGCTCGGCGTCGACCGGCTCGACTACACCAAGGGCATCGGGCAGCGGCTGGAGGCGTTCGGCGAGCTGCTCAAGGACGGGAAGCTGAAGGCCAACGAGGCCGTGTTCGTGCAGATCGCCACGCCCAGCAGGGAACGGGTGGAGGAGTACAAGCGGCTGCGCGACGACATCGAGCTGCAGGTCGGGCGGATCAACGGCGAGCACGCGCAGCTCGGCTACCAGCCGGTCCAGTATTTCCACCAGTCGTACGACCACGCGGAGCTGGCCGCCCTCTACCTCGCCGCCGACGTCATGGTCGTGACCCCGCTGCGCGACGGGATGAACCTGGTCGCCAAGGAGTACATCTCGTGCCACCACGACCTGCACGGCGCGCTGGTGCTCAGCGAGTTCGCCGGGGCGGCCGACGAGCTGCGCCAGGCCTACCTGGTCAACCCGTACGACGTGGAGGACGTCAAGCGGCAGATGCTGGCCGCGATGCGGGCCACGCCGCACGAGCTGGCCCGGCGGATGCGCACGATGCGCCGCCGGGTCGCCACCTACGACGTGGACCGCTGGGCCAACGAGTTTCTCACTGCTCTGGAGTCACCTGCTTCACAGACTTCCACGCGTCGTAGCGCTTCTTGGCGGTCCGGTTGACCACGATCTGCGCCACGGACATGCCGACGCCCATGAGCACGGCGTAGCCGATGGCCTCACCCAGGCTGACCTCGGGCGAGTCCGTGTCGACCGGCGGCTCTTTCCCGGTCGCCTTCACCCAGACGAACCCGAGGATCTTCCTCGCCGCCCAGGCGGTCGCCAGACCCACCAGGCCCCCGATGACGCGCCAGGCGATATCGGGCTTGTCCTCCGCCATGCCGATCTCCCTTCCCCTCTGTAACGAACACTAGTCTGTACCGCTTGCCGCGCCTGCGAAGCCGTACCATATGGAGGCATGACTCAACAGCGACTACGCCATGCCGCCATGCCGGAAAAGCCGACCCTCGACGGCTTGGAGCAGGTATGGGTAGCTCGCTGGGAAGCCGAGGGCACCTACCGGTTCGACCGGTCCGCCTCGCGCGAGCAGGTCTACTCCATCGACACGCCGCCGCCGACCGTGTCCGGGTCGCTGCACGTGGGTCATGTCTTCTCCTTCACCCACACCGACGTCATGGCCCGCTACCAGCGGATGATCGGCAAGTCGGTGTTCTACCCGATCGGCTGGGACGACAACGGCCTGCCCACCGAGCGCCGGGTGCAGAACGTCTACGGCGTGCGCTGCGACCCGTCGCTGCCCTACGACCCCGGCTTCGAGCCGCCGGACAAGCCCGGCAAGCGTGAGATCTCCATCTCGCGGCGCAACTTCGTGGAGCTGTGCCACAAGCTGACCGCCCTCGACGAGCAGGCGTTCGAGGAGGTCTGGCGGCGGGTCGGCCTGTCGGTCGACTGGTCGCTGCTCTACACCACGATCAGCGACGAGGCGCAGGCGGTCTCGCAGCGGGCGTTCCTGCGCAACTTGCTGCGCGGGGAGGCATACCTCAGCGAGGCGCCGACGCTGTGGGACGTCACCTTCCGCACCGCCGTCGCCCAGGCCGAGCTGGAGGACCGCGAGTGGCCGGGCGCGTTCCACAAGATCTCGTTCTACGGCGAGAAGGGCCCGGTCTTCATCGAGACGACCAGGCCCGAGCTGATCCCGGCGTGCGTGGCGCTGGTCGCCCACCCCGACGACGAGCGCTACCAGCCGCTGTTCGGCACGTCGGTGCTGACGCCGCTGTTCGGGGTGGAGGTGCCGGTGCTGGCCCACCGGCTGGCCGAGCCCGACAAGGGCACCGGCATCGCGATGATCTGCACGTTCGGCGACATCACCGACGTCACCTGGTGGCGTGAGCTGCACCTGCCGACCCGGCCGGTCATCGGCTGGGACGGGCGGCTGCTGCCCGAGCCGCCGGAGGGCGTGGAGGCGGAGCCGTACAAGGAGCTGGCCGGCAAGACCGTCCACAGCGCCCGCGAGCGGATCGTGGAGCTGCTGCGCGAGTCCGGCGACCTGGAGGGCGAGCCGAGGCCCGTCTCGCGCACGGTCAAGTTCTACGAGAAGGGCGACCGGCCGCTCGAGATCGTCACCACCCGCCAGTGGTACATCCGCAACGGCGGGCGTGACGAGGAGCTGCGCGCACGGCTCCTGGCGCGCGGCGGCGAGCTGGCCTGGCACCCGCCGCACATGCGCGTGCGCTACGACAACTGGGTCGAGGGGCTCACCAGCGACTGGCTGATCTCCCGCCAGCGGTTCTTCGGCGTGCCGTTCCCGGTGTGGTATCCGATCGACGAGTCGGGGCAGCTCGTCCACGACGCGCCGATCGTGCCCCCGGAGGACATGCTGCCGGTCGACCCGTCCTCCGACGTGCCGCCCGGCTACACCGAGGACCAGCGCGGCGTGCCCGGCGGGTTCGTGGCCGACCCCGACGTGATGGACACCTGGGCCACCTCGTCGCTGACGCCGCAGATCGCGGGCCGCTGGCAGACCGACGACGACCTGTTCGGGCGGGTCTTCCCGGCCGATCTGCGGCCGCAGGCCCACGAGATCATCCGCACCTGGCTGTTCTCGACCGTGGTCAGGTCGCACTACGAGTTCGGCCGGTTGCCGTGGAGCGACGTCGCGATCTCGGGCTGGATCCTCGACCCCGACCGCAAGAAGATGTCCAAGTCCAAGGGCAACGTGGTCACCCCGCTCGACCTGCTGAAGCAGCACGGCTCCGACGCGGTGCGCTACTGGGCGGCCAACGGCCGCTACGGCGTGGACACCGCGTTCGACGCCGGACAGCTCAAGATCGGGCGACGGCTCGCGATCAAGATCCTCAACGCGTCCAAGTTCGTCCTCGGCCTGGCCGGGAACGACGGAGAGATCACCGAGCCGCTCGACCTGTCGATGCTCGCGGCCCTGTCCGACGTCGTGCGCGAGGCCGGTCAGGCGTTCGACGCCTACGACCACACCAGGGCGCTGGAGGTCGTGGAGCGCTTCTTCTGGGCGTTCTGCGACGACTACCTGGAGCTGGTCAAGGCCAGGGCCTACGAGTCCGGCCCGGCCGCCGCCTCGGCCCACGCGGCGCTGCGGCAGGCGCTCGACGTGCTGCTGCGGCTGTTCGCGCCGTTCCTGCCCTTCGTGACAGAAGAGGTGTGGTCGTGGTGGCAGGAGGGGTCGGTGCACCGGGCGCCGTGGCCCGTGCTTTCGCACGGGACCGGCGACCCGGCCGTGCTGGCCGTGGCCTCCGAGGTGCTCGGTCAGGTGCGCAAGGCCAAGTCCGGGGCCAAGCTGTCGATGCGGGCCGAGGTCTCCAGGTTGACCGTTTGGGCGCCCGAAGTCGGGCTTGTCCGCCAGGCTCAGGACGACCTTTGCGCCGCAGGCACTGTGGAGGAGTTCGTCTTGGAGTATGGTGACGAGCTGAAAGTCGAGGTCCACCTGGGCTGACGTCCGGATGGCAGGACGCCGGGCCGCCCCTTCGCGGGGCGCCCGGCGTCCGCGCGTTCAGGGGTCTCGGGTGACGTCGCGGTGCAGGGCCAGGAAGATCGAGTACGCCTCCCCGTCCGGCGGCGGCTGCCGCTCGAGGAACTCCTCGAACAGCTCCTCCAGCCGCCGGCGCAGCTCCGCGTGCCCCTCCGGGGAGAGCCTGAGCCCCAGCCTGACGAGGTCGGCCTCCTCGATGTCGATGAGCCTGCTCTCCGCCAGGAACGCGTCGAGCATCGCGGCGCTGCCCCCCGTCACGCCGCTCTCGCGGACGTCCATCTCCCATGACTTGCCGGTGGCCCGGTAGGGGATCTCCGTGGAGCCGCGCGGCCCCGGACGGCTGGGCCCGGCGGCCAGGAAGCCGGTCTCCACGAGCTTGCGCACGTGGTGGAGCGTGGTGGCCGGGTTCGCGTCGAGGCGGCCGGCGATCTCCTTGTTGGTGAGCGCCTGGTCGAGACAGAGCCGCAGGATGCGCAGCCGTACGGCCGAGGCCAGCGCGCGGGCCTCGGCCTCGGTGGCGGGGCGGCGTTGGGTGCCCATGGACGATGACTCTATAACCGGTTGATTTTTCTCAATCGGTCAGGGATCCTCTGACGGGTGAGCCTGTTACGCGAGCGCGATTTCCGCCGGTTGTTCCTCGCCGACACCGCCAGCCAGGCGGGCAGCCAGCTCCTGGTGCTGGCCCTGCCGCTGGTGGCCGTGTCGGCGCTGCGGGCCTCGGAGTTCGAGGTGGGCCTGCTGGGCGCGTGCCAGACGCTGGCGTTCGTGGCGATCGGGCTCCCCGCCGGCGCCCTCGTCGACCGGCTGCGCAAGCGCGCGGTCATGGTGGTCAGTGATTGGGCGAGGGCGCTGGCGCTCGGCTCCGTGCCGGTGGCGTGGTGGCTGGACGTGCTGACGATCTACCAGTTGTACGCGGTGGCGCTCGTGCTGGGCGTGTTCACCGTGTTCTTCGACGTCGCGTACCAGAGCTACCTGCCCCATCTGGTCCGGCGCGAGCGGCTCGTCGAGGCCAACTCCACGCTGGAGGTCGTGCGTACGGTGGCGCAGGTCGGCGGGCCGAGCGCGGGCGGCTACCTGATCCAGCTCCTGACCGCGCCGTTCGCGCTGGCCGCCACTGTGGCGGGGTTCGCCTGGTCGGCGCTGTGCCTGGCGGCGATCCGCAGGCGCGAGCCCCGCCAGGAAGCCCCGCGGGCCCACCTGGGCAAGGAGATCGCCGAAGGCGTGCGCTTCGTGCTCGGGCAGCGGCTGCTGCGCCGCATCGCGGCCTGCACCGCCACCGCGAACCTCTTCGCCGCTGTGGCCCAGCCGATGGTCCTGCTGCTCCTGGCCAGGGAGCTCGGCCTGGGCGCGGGCGCCATCGGGCTGCTCATGGCCTCCGGCGGCCTCGGCGGGGTCGTCGGCGCGCTGGTCAACGCCCGGGTCGTCAGGTGGCTCGGGCAGGGGCCGGCGATGTGGCTGGGCATCGCCGTGCCCGCGCCGCTGACGTTCGTGCTGCCGTGGATGGAGGCCGACTGGCGGCTGGGGCTGTTCGTGGCCTGCGAGTTCTGCGTCGGGGCGGGGGTGGTGGTCTACAACGTCACGCAGGTCAGCTTCCGCCAGGCCATCACGCCCGAGCCGATGCTCGGGCGGATGAACGCCACCATGCGCTTCCTCGTCTGGGGGACGCTGCCGCTGGGCGGGCTGATCGGCGGCGTGCTGGGCGCGGCGATCGGCGTCAGGAACACGCTCCTGGTGGCCGCGGCCGGGGCCTGCCTGGCGTTCCTGCCGCTGGTCACCTCGCCCCTGCGCTCGATGCGGGAACTGTCCGCGGCCGGTCACCCGGACGCGCGTCCGTGAGGGCTGGACGAGGGCCGACGGCGACCCGCCCGCGTCCCTCGTACCGGCCCGATCCGCGGCTCATACGCCGCACCGGCGGTTATCCGCGCGCATTCACGGCCCGGACATGCCAGTCTTGAACACGTGTTGCCCGACCGCCCAACCAAGCTCGTGCCGCCCGTGCTGGCCAAGATGGCCGCGTGGTGCGCGTGCCTGATCCTCGTCGGCGTGGTCGTCTACTTCTTCGCCCTCGTCATCGCCCGGCTCACGTTCGTGGCGCTGCCCGTCGCGATCGCGCTGCTGCTGACCGCGCTGCTGTTCCCGCTGACCAACAGCCTCCGCCAGACGGGCATGCGGCCCATCTACGCCACGTGGATCACCATGCTGGTGGCCTTGGCGGTGCTGACCGGCACCGGATGGCTGGTGGGGGCGCGGGCCAGCGACGAGTTCCCCAACCTCGTCCAGCAGGTGCAGGCGACGGCGAGATCGGTGCAGGACTGGCTGATCACCGGCCCGCTGCATCTCAAAGAGGCGCAGATCACGAGCTACGTCGACGAGATCGCCACCATGGTCAACCAGCAGCGCACGGCCATCACCGGCACCGTGCTGACGGCCGGGGCGGTCGCCTTCGAGGTGCTTGCGTCCATCGTGCTGCTGCTGTTCGTGACGTTCTTCCTGCTCAAGGACGGCGACCGGATCTGGGCATGGGTCCTGCGGGGGTTCGGCACCGTCGCGCCGCGCGTGGACCGGGCCGGGCGGGCCGCCTGGGCCACGCTCTCCCACTACGTGCAGGGCACCGTGGCCGTGGCCGCCGTGCACGGGCTGATCATGGGCATCGTGCTGGCGGGGATGGGTGTGCCGCTGTGGGCGCCGCTGGCCGTGCTGATCTTCTTCGCCAGTTTCATCCCGATCGTGGGCATCTTCTTCGCCGGCACGGTCGCCACCCTCGTCACGCTGGGCGCCAAGGGGCTCGTCTACGCGCTGATCTTCCTCGGGATCCTCGTCATCGAGCAGCAGCTGGAAAACCACGTGCTCCAGCCGCTGATCGTGGGCCGGGCACTGAACTTCCACCCGCTGGCGATCATCCTGGTGCTGGCCATCGGCGGCATCCTGGCCGGCATCGCGGGGGCGGCCGTCGCCGTGCCGGTGGCCGCGGTGATCTACCGGGCGCTGCCCGAGCTCCGGCTGCAACGGCCGGCCCTGCCACCGCCCAGCCACGGTCCCGGCGAGCGCGAGGGCCCCGGAGGGGACTCCGGGGGAGGGCCCGGCGAGGTTCCCCGTCCCCGCGGCGAGGGCGCCGGTCATCGCGACGACGAGCCCGGACCGCGGGCCGAGGGCTCCGGCGGCGCAGAGCCGGGCCCCGGAGGCAAGGGCGAGAGCGGCCGGCGGGTCGACACCGAGTAACCTCGTCAGCCGTGACTCCTGTCTCCTCCTCGTTCCCACGGGCACGACACTCCACTTGCGTGCCGGGTGCGACCGCATCGCGGGTGAGAAGGCGTACCTTGAGGCTGAGGGGCGAAAACGGCGCCCCGGACGGTCCGGTCGCCGTCCGCGCGGCAGCGCTGTTCGCCGAGGTGGGCATGGGACACTTCGCCAAGCACGCCACCGTACAGAACACCGGGACTACGAGGTGAACCCTTGAGCAACGTAGAGGTCCTCATCCAGCGGCTCGACGCCGGGCTGCCGATGCCGTCCTACGCCCATGCGGGGGACGCGGGCGCCGACCTCTACGCGGCCGAGGACGTCGAGTTGCTGCCCGGCGAGCGGGCCGTCGTCGGGACGGGCGTCGCGATCGCCCTGCCCGACGGCTACGCCGCGTTCGTCCACCCGCGGTCCGGGCTGGCGGCCAAGCACGGCGTCACGCTGGTCAACGCGCCGGGCACGGTCGACGCCGGCTACCGCGGCGAGATCAGGGTGACGCTGATCAACACCGACACCAAGGAGCCGTTCCGCCTCCAGCGGGGCGACCGGGTGGCCCAGCTCGTGGTCCAGCAGGTCGAACGCGCTGCCTTCTACGAGGTGGAGCGCCTGCCCGGCTCGGTGCGCGGCGCCAACGGATTCGGATCGACAGGACGATGATCAATGGGCCGCGCTGACGGCCCCGCGAGCGAGGAGAGTGAGGAACGTGTTCCGACGTCGTCGTCGTGAGCAGCCGGAACAGGTGGCCGAGCAGGAGTCTGCCGCGCCCACGCGAGATTCCGGACCGTGGGACGCCGACGAGCCCCACCCGGAGACCGACAGGATCGACCTGGGCGGCCTGCGGCTGCCGCACAATCCTGACTTCGACGTGCGGCTGGCCTCCGTCGGAGACCAGCACGTCGGTGTCGTGGTGCTCCACGAGGAGAGCTCGCTGCAGCTTCAGGCCCTGGCCGCACCGCGGAGCTCGGGCCTGTGGGACGAGGTCAAGACCAAGATCCTGGCTCAGACGAAGCAGCTGGAGGAGCGGGAGGGCCCGTTCGGCAGCGAGCTGCGGGGCGAGATGAAGGTCGACGACAGCTCCCGCCCCGCCCGATATCTCGGCATCGACGGGCCCCGCTGGTTCCTGCTCGCGGTGATCTCCGGCAAGGCGGCGCTCGACGAGAGCGTCGCGGCGGCGTACATCGACTTCGTCAAGGACGTCGTGGTGGTGCGCGGCAGCGAGCCGATGGCCCGTGAGGAGCCCATCCCGCTGCGCCGTCCCAACGAACAGGCGGGCGAGAAGGTGGAGGAGCGGCCCGGGCTCAACCCGTTCAAACGAGGACCGGAAATAAGCGAGATTCGCTGAGGGCTGACATCGGGCCGACATCACATAGGCTGATTCATCATGAGTACGGCAGAGCCTCCGAAACGCGGGGGATTGCGCGGGTTCTTCAGTCGGCTGGCCTCACCCCAGTCCGAGATCGAGGCCCAGGAACTGCGAGAAGACGCCGATGAGGTTGGCGCGACCCCCATCGTCTCGTGTGGCGGCCGCCGACGCTTCTGCGTGGCGGGTACGCTACGTACGGTGACACTGCGTCCGAGGGGCGGTGCTCCCGCCCTTGAGGCCGAGCTCTACGACGGGTCCGACGTGATCGACCTGGTCTGGCTCGGCCGCCGCAAGATCGCGGGCATCGAGCCCGGCCGCACGGTCAAGGCCGAGGGCCTGGTCAGCATGCAGGACGGGCGCAAGGTGATGTTCAATCCGCGTTACGAGCTGCGCCCAGGGAGTTGACACGTGAGTGCTGAGGCGGACGAGGTTGCCCACGACACCGTTGAAGCGGCAGTGCGAGCCCAGCTCGCCAAGGCCTTCGGCGGGGTCCGCGGCATCATCGAGGCGGCGATCCCGACGATCGCGTTCACGCTGTGCTGGGTCACCACCGAGGAGCTGAAGCTTTCGCTCATCGTCAGCGTCTCCATCGCGGTGGTGCTCCTGCTGGTCAGGATCGTGCAGCGGTCCACGCCGCAGTTCGTGATCAACAGCTTGATCGGCATCGCGATCGGCGCGTTCTTCGCCAGCCGCAGCGGTGACGCGAAGGACTACTTCCTGCCAGGCATCCTGTGGAACGCCGGCTACATGGTGGCGATGCTGCTGTCGATCGTCACCCGGTGGCCGGTGGTGGGCTTCCTGATCGGCTCTGTCACGGGCGACCCGACCGCCTGGCACAAGGACCCGGGCGTCGTGCGGCTGTGCACGCGGCTGACCTGGCTGCTCCTGCTGCCGTGCGCGGTCCGGGTGGCCGTGCAGGCGCCGGTCTACTGGTTCGGGGGCGGCAACGAGGCGGTCGCCGCCCTCGGCTTCGCCAAGATCGTCATGGGCTGGCCGCTGCAGGTGGCCGCGCTCGGCGCCATGCTCTGGGTCCTCGGCCGCGGCCGTACCCCGATCAAGCCTCCGGTGGCGCCGGCCTGACCTCGACAGGCCCGGCCGCCATCCGGCCGGGCCTGGTAAAGAGCTCCGGATCATTTCCTTGAAGAGATGATCCACGAGCGCGGGTACGAAGGCTGGCGAACGATCACTTCGTGCCGTATCGGGGGCCCATCATGTACCCACGCGCCATCACCGCCCTGGCCACGACCGCTGCCGCCTTGTTCCTGGCGTCCGGGCCGGCGGTCGCCGACGACGACTGGAGCGGTCCGGAGGACCCGCTGTGCCAACGGCACATCGAGAGCCTGGAGTTCGGCTTCATCGTGCCGCCCTTCAAGATCACGGCGCGCTGTATCGACATGGACGGCCAGCGTGGCACCCGGGTGACCGTCGACTGAGCGCCCGCTCCTGGAAAGGCCTCTCGCCCGCTGGCGAGGGGTCTTTCGCCGTTCTCCGGCATCGGCCCGTCACTCGATGATCGCCCGTGAGCCCCAGAAACCGGAACCCCACCAGTTCGTACCGGTGAAGCGGTGGCAACAGGCGTCGGCCTCGCACGGCGCGGCGTTCACGACGGCGATCGGGCCGTCCTCCGCGGTGAACACCTCCGCCCACACCGCCCTGCCGCCGAGGGCGTCGTCGTGAACGCCCCAGCGGATCGCCGTCGCTCCGACTATCTGCAGGCCCCGCCCCGAGCAGCTCGTATCGCCTGCCGTACGCAGCTGGGGAGCGGTGGACGCGCCCTGGTCGATCACGTCGATGCGCGCGATGGCGTCGCCCATCTCGCGGACGGCGACGGTGATCAACCCGCCTGCCTGTCCGGAGACGGTGTGCAGGACGGCGTTTCCGACCAGTTCGCTGACGACGAGCAGCGCTCCGTCGACGCACCGGTGGCCCGCTGCCTGCAGAACGTTCCCGACGCAGTGGCGGGCCATGGACACCGACCGTCGCTTTCCGGGAAACACCAGTTCGGCCAGGAACTCTTTGTCCATCGCGTCCCTCCCGCCAGACCTGCGGTGTAGATCAGCGCCGCCACTCCCGAAGCATCACTCTTCGTATCTGAAGAGTGACGCAAGATAGCGACTGCTGCAACTGAAACTGCAAATTTGCATCGGGTCTCTCTCTGGTTACTCCTGGTGCAGATGCGGACGAGTTGCGTAACACTGGAAAGTCATGCACTGAAGGGGGGTTCGACTATGGCCGGTGGGCGCGGTCCCACACTCCGCCGCCGCAGGCTCGCGGGGGAGCTTCGCATTCTGCGCGAGCGCTCCGGACTCACCGGGGAGCAGGCGGGAGAGCGGCTCGGCTGGTCCATCAGCAAGGTCAGCCGCATCGAGACGGCGCAGGTCGGGGTGCGGGCCGGCGACCTCGCGGCGCTCTGTGACCTCTACGGGGTGGCGGGCGCCAGACGTGAGTCCCTTCACGAGCTCGCGCGCACCGCCACGCGGCGTGGCTGGTGGGAGACGTACGACTCGATCTCGACCGACTACGCGAACTACATCAGCCTCGAATCCGAGGCCGCGAGCATCAGGTGCTTCTCGCAGACCCTGATCCACGGCCTGCTGCAAACAGAGGACTACGCGCGTGCGGTCATCCGGGCGGCGCTCATGCCGTTCACGCCCGCTTCCGAGATCGATCGCCGGGTGGAGATCCGCATGACCCGACAGAAGATCCTTTATCGCGATAAATCGCTCAATATCTGGATGATTCTGGATGAAGCGTCGCTCAATCGTCTGATTGGCGGCACTGCGGTGATGAAGGCCCAATATGAGTCCTTGCTTCGGCTGTCGGAGTTGCCCAATGTCACGATCCAGGTCCTCGCCTGTTCCGTCGGAGCCCATCCCGGGGCCAACACCCCGTTCTCGATCCTTTCGTTCCGCGAGGTGTACGACCCTGACGTGGTCTACATCGAGACCATGACGAGTAATCTGTGGATCGAGGACGACAGTGAGGTCCACTCCTATAGCCTCGCCTTTGACCAAGTGCGCGCGATGGCGCACAGCCCAGACGACTCGGCGGCGTTGATCTCGGTATTGGTTGGACGGCTATAGATGGGAGAGGACCAGCAAGCGATGCACACGAGTCTGATCGACCCCTCCACCCTCACCTGGCGGAAGAGCCGGCGCAGCGACGGAGGCAACGGCTGCGTGGAGGTGGCGGTCGCCGACACCGCACCGACCGACAGCCCCCACAAGGCCAACCGAGGACGCCTGGTGCTCTTTCGTGACAGCGAGAGCCCGACGGGGCCTGTTCTGGCTTTCACCCGCCCCGAGCTCGAAGCGTTCTTCGGAGGGATCAAGGACGGGGAGTTCGACGATCTGATCTAGCCGCTGTGATGATCTCTCGGATCGGGCTCGCGAACACGTGGTCTGGGCGCTGCCGCATCGGGATCTGACCAGGCGAAACCCGGGTGACGGGAGCCGTCAGCCGGGGTTGCGGGATGTGGCGATCGCTACCGGCTCGGGAAGCGGAACGGCCGGCCCTGCCCAGGAACACGACCGGCGCTCGCCGGGACGCTGGGCAGGGCCGGCCGCCGTTCGTCGCCGACAGGGCGTTCCGTCAGAGCAACACCATGCAGATGTGGCGTTCCGTCACAGCAACACCATGCAGACGTACTCGCACGCGATGGCGCTCGCCCCGCAGTTCGCCTCGGCCGGGACGTCGAGCTGCCCGTAGAAGTCGTACGCCCACGTGACGATCTTGCCACTTGCGGTCAGCGCCATGCCGGCCAAGATCCCGGCGGAGATCGCGACGACGTCGGCCTGCGCCTCGTACGGGACTTCCAACTGCCCGTACTTGTTGTCGCCCCATGCGAGCACGGCACCGTTTTTGAGGGCGAGGCTGAAACCGGCGCCCGCGGAGACGGCGGTGACACCGGACTGTGCTTCGGCGGGCACCGTCAGGTTCGCGGGAAGGTCGGGCCCCCACGTGATGACGCGGCCGTCCTCCCGCAGCGCAAGAGCATGCCGCCGTGCGGAGACCGCGACGATGCCCTCCTTCGCCTCGTCGGGGACGGCGACATATCCATGCCATTGGATGACGCCGCCGTCCTTGAGAAAGAGGCCGTACGAGTTTCCGCCGTTCGCGCCGGTGATCGCGGTGACACCGGACTTCGCCTCCTCGGGGAGGGCCAGCTGGCTGTCGTGGGTGCCGCCCCAGACGATCACGCCACCGTCTCTGAGCGCGAAGGAATACGCGCCGGCCGTCGCGACCGCCGTGACGTCTCTGGTCGCCGCGACAGGCACTCGGACCAACCTCTGCTGGTTGGTGTCATTGAGGTTGAAGTTTCCCCAGGTGGTGACCCGCCCGTCCTTGAGCATCAGGTTGTACAGGTTCGCGCATGACCCGATGGAGACGGCGCTCACTCCCGACAACCCGGCCGTCGGCACTGCCGGGGCACTGGCCGGACCCCATTGGACGAGCTTGCCGCTGCCCGGGGCGCACTCGCCCTCGGCTGTGATCGATTGCGCTTGCGCAGGGGACATTTGCGAAACCGTCCCGCCCAGCACGGCGGCCGGCAGGCCGACCGCGGCCGTACGCATGAGCTGGCGTCTACTGATCACAAAGCCTCCATGAGGTGGTCCGACCCCTTACCGGGATGCCTGATCCGCACGGCATGTCCAGGCACAACGCGCGGCGCTGCTCCTGCCTGGTCGTGGCCGGCGACTGAGGATGCTAGGAGACCGATCTTCCGTTTTTCTTCCGTCGATATGCGGTGAAAACGGCCCGGAGGTGTGGAGGCAAGCCCTCCGTACGACGCGGAGTGCGTTGCGGGGGTGGAGGCCCTGGGAGGCGGGACGCGAGTGCTGAAGCGCCTCCCAGGAGAGGACCTGCCTAGTGCTGGGAGAGGAGGTGGGCGAGCTCCTGCTCCACCTCCTGGTTCGCGACGAACAGCAGTTCGTCGCCCGCCTCCAGCGGATCGTCGGCCGTCGGCACCAGGACCCGGCCCTCCCTGAGGATCGCCACCAGCGCCGAGTCCACCGGCCACGGCACCGAGCCGGCCCGCTGGCCCACGACCGGGGCGTCCTCGGCCAGCGTGAGCTCCACCAGGTTGGCCTGGCCCTGGCGGAAGGTCATCAGGCGGACGAGGTCGCCGACGCTGACCGCCTCCTCCACCAGCGCGCTCAGCAGGCGCGGGGTCGAGACGGCCACGTCGACGCCCCAGGACTCGTTGAAGAGCCACTCGTTGTTGGGGTGGTTGATGCGGGCCACCACGCGCGGCACGCCGTACTCGGTCTTGGCCAGCAGCGACACCACCAGGTTGACCTTGTCGTCGCCGGAGGAGGCGACCACGACGTGGCAGTTGTTGAGCCCGGCCTCGTCGAGGGAGGCGATCTCGCAGGCGTCGGCGAGGAGCCATTCGGCGCGCGGCACGCTGTCGATCTTGATGGCTCGGGGGTCCACGTCGATCAGCAGGACCTCGTGGCCGTTCTCCAGGAGCTCGGCCGCGATGGAGCGGCCCACGGCGCCCGCTCCGGCGATGGCGACGCGCATCACTCGTCCTCTTCCGGTGCCGCGGCGAGCACCTTGTTGATCCGATCCATGTCGTTCTCCGCGGCGATGACGTGGAGCACGTCGCCTTCCTGCACCACGGTGTCCTCCGTGATGGTCAGGGCCTCGCCCATGCGGTTGATGAAGGCCACGCGCGTCTTGACGCTGTGCTCCAGGTCGACGACGCGGCTGCCGATCCACTCGGGGTTGGCGGTGACCTCGGCCAGGATGACCGTGCCCGTGGGGTCGCGCCAGAGCGGCTCGGCGCCCTCGGGGAGGATGCGGCGCAGGATCTGGTCGGCCGTCCACCGTACGGTCGCCACCGTGGGGATGCCGAGCCGCTGGTAGACCTCGGCGCGGCGGGGGTCGTAGATGCGGGCCACCACGTTGTCCACGCCGAACGTCTCGCGGGCCACCCGGGCGGAGATGATGTTGGAGTTGTCGCCGCTGGAGACCGCGACGTACGCGGCGGCGGACTCGATGCCGGCCTCGGTGAGCACGTCGCGATCGAAGCCCACGCCCGTCACCCGCCGCCCTCGGAACCCGGCGCGAAGCCGCCGGAACGCCTGCGGATCGCGGTCGATGATGGCGACGGAATGGCCGCTGTCTTCGAGGATATGAGCGAGAGTCGAACCGACCCGGCCGCACCCCATGATCACTATATGCATTTCCCCCCGCACTTTCGCGGTCGGCCCATTGCTGGACACCAGTATGGCCCGAAGGGGGAGCGCCTCGTTTAAGCCCTCGGCATGGGGCTAGCATCTCGTTACGTGGCGAAGGTAACGGATCTTGTCAAACGCTTGCTCGTGGGGCGCGCCCTGCGTAGCGGGCAGCTTCACGAGCAACTCCTCCCAAAACGGATAGCACTGCCGGTT
The DNA here is from genome assembly GCF_040605375.1 of Nonomuraea sp. NPDC005650. Lineage (NCBI taxonomy): Bacteria > Bacillati > Actinomycetota > Actinomycetes > Streptosporangiales > Streptosporangiaceae > Nonomuraea > Nonomuraea sp. NPDC005650. Next base: position 356,640 of record NZ_JBEXCR010000003.1, on the reverse strand, counting down.
TTCGCGAGTGACGCGCTCTCTTCTGTGGCGTATGCGCCCCAGGAGATTCTGGTCATCCTGTCGTTGGCCGGCGTCTCCTTCTACACCTACAGTCCCTGGGTCGCGATCGCCGTCGTGGTCGTGATGCTCACCGTCGTGGCGTCGTACCGGCAGAACGTGCACGCCTATCCAAGCGGCGGCGGGGACTACGAGGTCGCGACCACGAACCTCGGCAAGAACGCCGGGCTCACCGTCGCCAGCGCGCTCATGGTCGACTACGTGCTGACCGTGGCGGTATCCGTCGCCAACGGCGTCGATTACGTAGGCGCCACAATCCCGTTCGTGGGCCAGCACAAGCCCGCCATCGCCATCGCCATCGTGATCCTCCTCACGGTGATCAACCTGCGCGGCATCCGCGAGTCCGGCGCCGCCTTCGCCGTCCCCACGTACGCGTTCATGATCGCCGTCCTGGCCCTGATCGCCTGGGGCGGGTTCCGGCTGCTGATACTGGGTGAGCCGCTCCAGGCGCCGAGCGCCCACTTCACCATCGAGGCCGAGCAGACCAACCTGACCACCTTCGCCGCCGCGTTCCTGATCCTGCGCGCGTTCTCCTCCGGCTGCGCCGCCCTGACGGGCGTCGAGGCCATCAGCAACGGCGTGCCCGCGTTCAGAAAGCCCAAGAGCAAGAACGCCGCCACCACGCTGCTGATGATGGGCCTGGTCGCGATCACCATGTTCGGCGGCATCATCGCGCTCGGCCTGGCATCCGGGGTGAAGATCGCCGAGCCGTCCGTGGTCGCCACCGACCTGCACCTGCCCAACGGCCAGCCCGTCGGCCCCGGCTACTACCAGCAGCCGATCATCTCCCAGGTGGCCGACGCGGTGTTCGGCGGCGGGTCGCTGCCGTTCGTGGTGATCTCGGCGGTGACCGCCCTGATCCTCTTCCTGGCCGCCAACACGGCCTTCAACGGCTTCCCGGTGCTCGGCTCCATCCTGGCGCAGGACCGCTACCTGCCCCGCCAGCTGCACACCCGCGGCGACCGGCTGGCCTTCTCCAACGGCATCATCATCCTCGCGCTCGGCGCGTGCCTGCTGCTGTGGGGGTTCCAGGCCGACGTCAGCCGCCTGCTGAACCTCTACATCGTCGGCGTCTTCGTCTCGTTCACGCTCAGCCAGACCGGCATGGTCATCCACTGGACCCGCCATCTGAAGACCGAGACCGACCCCAAGGTGCGCCACCAGATGCACCGCTCCCGCGTGATCAACTTCTTCGGCGGGATCATGACGGGGCTCGTGCTGGTGGTCGTGCTGCTGACGAAGTTCCTGGTCGGGGCGTGGATCGTGTGCATCGCGATGCCGATCCTGTTCCTCATGATGAAGGGCATCAGGCGCCACTACGACAAGGTGGCCGCCGAGCTGGAGATCAGCGAGGACTACGAGCCGGCCATGCTGCCCGCGCGCAACCACGCGATCGTGCTCGTCTCCAAGCTGCACAAGCCGACCATGCGCGCGCTGGCCTACGCCCGCGCCACCAGGCCGTCCACGCTGGAGGCGATCACGGTGGGCGTCGAGGGCGAGGACGCGCGCAGGCTGCAGGAGGAGTGGGAGCGGCGGGGCATCCCCGTGCCGCTCAAGATGCTGGACTCGCCGTACCGCGAGATCACGCAGCCCATCCTCGACTACGTCAAGACCCTGCGGCGGCGCTCGCCCCGCGACGTGGTGACCGTGTTCATCCCCGAGTACGTGGTCGGCCACTGGTGGGAGCACGCGCTGCACAACCAGAGCGCGCTCAGGCTGAAGGCGCGGCTGCTGTTCAAGCCGGGGGTCATGGTGACGAGCGTGCCCTGGCAGCTGCACTCCTCCGACCGGCTCAAGGGCAGGCCGGAGCCGTTCGCGCCGGGCGCGGTGCGCCGTCCCTGGGACCAGTCCGTCAAGGATGGGGAGCAGACTCGGGCATAGGGTGTCCCTGTGGAACAGGCATCTCTCGAGCTGACGGTAGGTCCGGTCGCCCATGGCGGCTGGTGTGTGGCGCGCCATGAAGGGCGCGTGGTGTTCGTACGGCATGCCTTGCCAGGGGAGCGGGTCATCGCCGACGTCACCGAGGAGACCGCCCGGTTCCTGCGGGCCGACGCCGTGGAGATCCTGGAGCCCTCGCCGGACCGCGTCGTCCCGCCCTGCCCGTACGCGGGCCCCGGGCGGTGCGGCGGGTGCGACTGGCAGCACGCGACCCTGGAGGCGCAGCGGCGGCTCAAGGCGCAGGTCGTGGCCGAGCAGCTGAAGCGGCTCGCGGGCCTGTCGCGCGAGGTCGTGGTGGAGGAGGTGCCCGGGGCCAAGGACGGGCTCGGCTGGCGCACCCGCGTCCAGTTCGCCGCCGGGCCCAGCGGTGAGCTGGGCTTCCGCCGGCACCGTTCGCACGACATCGAGGTCGTGGACGCCTGCCTGATCGCCCACCCGGAGGTGGAGGCGGTCGGGGCCGAGCAGCGCTCCTGGCCGGGCGCGGCCGGTGTCGAGGTCATCGCGTCCTCGTCCGGCGACAGGGCCGTGGTCGTCTCGCCGAGGCCGCGCCGCAGCGTCACCGTGCCCGAGCTCGACGCGCCCGCCTCGGTCCTCCTCGACCAGGGCAAGGGCCGTACGGTGCCGCGCCGCGGCTCCGGGGTGCTGCACGAGCAGGTCGGCGACCGGGGCTTCCGGGTGGCGGGCAGCGGCTTCTGGCAGGTGCACCCGGGCGCCGCGGAGACGCTGCTGGACGCGGTGCTGGCCTACGCGGCGCCGGAGCCGGGGGAGTGGGCGCTCGACCTCTACTGCGGGGTGGGGCTGTTCGCGGCCGGGCTGGCGGAGGCCGTGGGGCCCGAGGGGGCGGTGTTCGGGCTGGAGTCGGAGGCGGCCGCCGTCCGTGACGCCCGCGCCAACCTCCGCGACCTGCCGCAGGCCCGGGTGGAGCGGGGGCGGGTCGAGGAGGCGCTGGACCGCTTCCAGATCGAACGCACGGACCTCGTGGTGGTCGACCCGCCCCGTTCCGGGCTGGGGCGCGAGGTGGTGGAGCGGATCGCCTCCCTGGAGGCTCAGCGGATCGTGTACGTCTCCTGCGACCCGGCCACGCTGGCGCGGGACCTGGCCTGGCTGGCGGAGCTCGGTTACCCGCTCTCCGACCTGCGCGCCTTCGACGCCTTCCCGATGACCCACCACGTGGAGTGCGTGGCACTGCTGGTCAAGCAGTAGCTCGTGGCTCTGACCAGCAGAGGGACAACTAAATGAGTCTCAGGGCGTCTCCCGGATTCTCAAGATCATGACGCACGATCACGGAACGCCCCGTCACCGAAACGGTGATGGGGCGTGGTCGTCGTCGTCCGGCTCCGGGCCCACGAACGAGCCGAGATCGGGCCGGGTGTAGATCTTCCCCTCGTCTCGGAGGCCCTTGACGACCTTCCGGGCGGTGATCTCGGGCTCGGTCAGCGATCTGTACGGTGTGACGTGAACGAGTATTTGGGCTACCGGGCCCGTCAGCTCGTGGCGGCATGGGGAGCGTTGGCGTCGGTATGACGGGGCAGACAGCAAAGATCGAATCGCGTTGTGATGGTTGCGGGGGCACCCTGGTCCGCCAGGTGAATCAGTTCATCGACTGCGGGCAGCTGTGGTGGGATGCCGAGGCCTCCTGCGCGTCCTGCGGTGTTGGCTGGTGCGAGTACCCGGAGTCAGGCAAGCCGCCGGAAGCTGTCCGCAGTGCCCTGCTGACGGCGCATGGCCCAAGCCGACTGCGCGTGGTCGGTCCGGTGCCGAACCTGGTCTCGGTCCTAAAGGTTCTGCGGGAGGTCGGGGAGGTGCCACTTCCCCAGGCTCGTGAACTCGCCGACGAACTCACTCAGGCCGGCTTGGTCGGGACGCTGGCGGAGATGGAGTTTCTGCACGCCCGGCTGCGGAGCCGTGGCGTTGCAGCCGAGGTGAGGCCCGATGTCGGCCCGGAGGGTGGATGGACTCCCTCGTAGCCAGTCTTTGATCAATTCGCCAACAGTGTCTCCGCTTGGGGGAGACGGGGGCCGTTCTGCGTCCAGGACGGGGCCGCGGGTTACGAAGGGTCCACGGGGTAGCGGTAGCGCAGATTCCACTGGTACGTCGGCATGACGTAGGTGGTGACCTTGACGGCCTGGTCGCTCGCGGTCCACCCGATATGGAAGATCTCGTACACCCACTGATCTGGGATCATGCGAAGGAAGCGAGCTTCGTCAGGAGTGGGCGGCCGGATACTGATGTTCTCCTCGAGCTCGACCTGCGTGTACCCGAGTTCAGCCAGGCGGCTGCTGATCCCGCCGACTCCCGGGTCGAGTTCGGCTATCGGTGTCCCATCGGCGATGGAGCGTGGGATGTAGCTGATGGCGATCTGGATGGGGACGTCTTCGGCCTTCATCCGTCGCGCGCGGATGATGACACTGTCGGTGTCGGCGTCGACGCCCAGGACGTCGGCCACATCCGGTGGAGGGTGGCCGGGGCCGACCGTGTTGGCGGAGTTCAACTCGTAGCCGAACTGGGCGAGTTCGCTGGCCAGGGAGCCTCGAACGCCCCCGCGTTCGCGGTGGGCGCGGCTGTGCCGTACGGCGGCGTCGCGCAGCAGGGGCGGCAGCTTGTGGACGTAGGTCCCCACGCCCATGTGCACGTAGACCAGTCCTTCACCTTTCAAGATTCGCAAGGCTTTGTTCACGGTGGCCCTGTTCACGTGGAGCTCTTCGGCAAGCTGATCTTCGTTGGGGAGCAAAGAGCCGCGGGGGTAGACGCCCTCATGGATGGCCTGGCGGATGGTGTCCGCTACATCGCGATAGCCGCTTCCTGATGTGATCACGATCTCACCTTAGCGGAAGTATGTACTACACACTCATTGACCTCGCCTCGCTCGAGATCTATGAAGTACGTAGTACATATTTACCTGACCAGCAAGAACGACCGGCAGTCGGGCCTGCTGGAAGCCGATGGCTCGAAGGTGCGAGCCGCCACCGCCGCCCCAGCCCGGGCGGCCCTCAACCCCTGTCGGAGGACGACGTGCCTACCGATCTACCCATGCCACGATTCGCCGGAGGCGGCGCCGACTTCGCTCGCCGCGGCGGCCAGCTGCGCGTCTCGCTCACCCCGCGCTGCCAGTTGGGCTGCTGGTTTTGCCACAACGAAGGCGAAATCCCACCCAGAATCACCCACCACGACCGCACCATTCGGCCCCGTCGCCGGGCACTGGGCACCGACGATTTCCTGTCCGCGATCAACACGATGACCGCCGCCGGGATCAGCCGCGTCTTCTTCACCGGCGGTGAACCGCTGCTGTCCCCGCTCGCCCGCCCGATCCTTCAGGGCCTGGCCCAGCACCAGATGAGCGACTACACCACCACGCTGATCACCAACGGGCTCACGCTCACCAAGGACCTCGACTGGCTGGCGGCCACCGCACTGGACCGGATCAAGGTCTCGCTGCACTACTTCTCCGACACCTCCATCGCCACCATCGCCGAGGGCGAACCCGGCGACATCGCCAAGATCAAGGCCGGGATCGAGGCCGCCGTCGACGACATCCCGATCGTCGAGTTGAACCTGCTGCTGCAGGAGCAGAATGCCCACGAGGTGATGGACATCATCGCCTACGCCCGCGAACTCGGAACGGGCCTGCAGATCATCGAACTGGTCGACACCGACCACAACGCCGACCTTGGCGGCGTCAAGGTGGCTTCCGGTGACATCAGCGCCTACCTGCGCTCCATCGCCACCGCCGAGAAGGTGGTCACCTCCGGCACCGGGCAGGGCCGCCGCGTCTTCATCATCCCCGGTCGGCGCGGGGAGATGACCATCGAGGTCATCGACGCCTCCCTCGGCCGCCACCACGTCGGCCAGTGTGCCACCTGCCCCAAGACTGCGCAGTGCATCGAGGGGTTCTGGGCGCTGCGCCTGGACTCGGCCGGCGAGCTCAGCCCGTGCCTGCTCCGCCCCGATCTCCGCTTGGACGTCACCCCGTCCGCGCAGGACCCGGCCGGCCTGCTGGCGGCCGTCTCCGCCCACCTGGACGCCTTCACCGAAGGGACGCTGCAATGACCATCGCCGCCCCCCGCCCCAGCATCGGCAACCAGCTGCCCGCCGCCTACCAGCCAGCCGAGACGCCACGATCGGGCGTCTTCGTAGTCCTGGAAGGGATCAGCGGATCGGGCAAGTCCACACTCGCCCGGAACCTCGCCGAGCGCTTGGACTGCCGCTTCTTCCACACGGTGCCCGCCCCGGTGTCGGACCTACAGCCGTACATCAACGCCCGCGCCCAGGCGCTGCCGCAGCTGGCTTTCTACCTCGCCGGGGCGTTGCACGCCTCGGACCTGGCCCGGCAGGCGCTGGAGACAGGGCATGCGGTCGCCGACCGCTACGTCAACTCCGTCATTGCCAACCACTCCGCCGTGCACGGCCTGGACAACGCCACCGTCGAGGCGACCATCGCACCCTTCGTGGGCTACCTGGCCCAGCCGGACCTGACGGTCTACCTGCACACCGACCTGGACGAGCTGACCGCCCGGATGACCGTCAAGCCCGACCAGACTGCTTCCGACCGCGACCTGATCGCCGACCGCGCCCTGCTGCGACGGCTGCAGGAGCACTACGACCAGATCGCCGACAGCGACCCCACCGCGTACCACCTGCACACCGACGGCCGCACCCCGGAGCAGCTCGCCATCCACCTCGCCGACATGGTCCACGTGATGGCCGGCGTCCAGCAGCCTCGCACCGACACCTAGAAAGTCGTCCTGGCAGACAGACCCGTACTCCCTGTGTGGCCGCGTAGCGTGACACCCACGACGCATCGCCCACTGCGGGGAGCACGGCCATGGCCACACCATCCGAACCGTTCCGGCCCCACGTCGGCGTCCATCTGATCCTCATCGCGGCAGGCAAGGTCCTGCTGTTGCTGCGAGCCAACACCGGCTTCGCCGACGGTTCCTGGTCGGTACCCGGCGGCTGCCTCGACGCCGGCGAAACCCTGCCTGAGGGTGCGGCGCGTGAGGCCCGCGAAGAGCTCGGCATCGTCATCGACCCCGCAGATCTCACATTCGCGGGCCTGTGCCATCACGCCGACCCTGACGGCCAGGCCCGCATCGGCGTGTTCTTCGCGGCCACCCGCTGGGCAGGCGAGCCCACCAACGCCGAACCCGCCAAGTGCGACAAGATCGACTGGTTCGCGCTCGACGACCTTCCCGACGACGTCGTCACCTACATCCGTACCGGCATCGACGCGTACCGTCATGACCAGGCATTCAGCCTCGACGGCTGGCAGGCACAGCACATAGCTTGACGCCCCGCGGCGTCCGCGCTGGAGCACCTCAGGAGGCGTGGACACGACGAAACAGCCCCCGCCCTTCCGAGGAGAGCGGGGGCCGTCGTGCGATGCTCGACGTGCCCCTGGATCACCAGCGGACGACCGTAGTCGTCCCGCGGGTCAGCCGGCCGGGGTCACCTGCCGCTGGGACGTGAACCACGCCCGCGCGGACACGCCCGCGTCGAAGATCGGCTCCACGCCGTTCTGGGTCAACTCTCACTCGGGCGGGACCCGCACCACGTGGAGTGCGTGGCGCTGCTGGTCAAGCAGTGATTCGTCACCCCGGCCCGTCTCGCGGATGAGCCGGGGTCCCTCCTCCGCCCGCTGCACCGTCCGCCCGATGAGCCCCGTCCGCCCGATGAGCACCCGATGAGCCCCACCCGCCCCAATGGACGCCATCCGCCCGATGGGCCCCGTCTGCCCTTTGAACCCCCAAGCGATCCCCCGCGTATCTCCAGGTGGCTTCCACGGGAGCCATGGGCGCGCAAAGCCCGGCGAGGCCGGGGTTTCGGGTCCGCGCCGGCGGGGGCACTGACGCCTCAGGTGGCACTCTGGTTTACCCGAGTTGCGAGAATTATGTCGCAATTTAGTGACAAGTCGGTCTCGTTCCCGACAGAATGCCTTGCCATCCAGCGTCTATGGCAACTGGAGGGAATCCCCTATGCGTAGACCCATTGGGGTACTTGCCGGCCTTCTCGGCCTGGCGACGCTTTGCGCGCCGATCAGTGCGGCCGAGGCCGCTGCGCAGAGCTCGGCTGTGGCGGCGGCTTCGTGCCGCGTGAAAGTGGCCAAGCCCAGCCTCACCAACGCATTGAAGATCAAGTCATTCGCCACCCGTCGCAACTGCGACGACACCGCACTCCTGCGTATCCGCATCAAGCGCGCCGTCCCCGGCCCGGACCCCGTCGTCAAGAGCGGGGCCTCCAAGAACGGCCGCATCACCCTGACACTCGCCTGCAAACCGGGCACCTACTACGCGGTCGCCACCGACTACCGCGGCAGCACCTCCAAGTCCCGGGCCGTCCGGCTGACCTGCGACCCCGCCAGCACGCCGACGCCCTCTCCCAGCCCCACCGGCACGTCGACCCCGACCCCGACTCCGACCCTCACCGCGCCGCCTCCGGCGTCCGGCGGCGGGACGGTCGGCACGGCCGAGGAGAACGAGGTCCTCAGGCTGACCAACGCCGAGCGGGCCAAGGGCGGCTGCCAGCCGCTCAAGCACGACCCGCAGCTCCGCGCCGCCGCGTTCGGCCACTCCGACGACATGGCGAAACAGGGCTTCTTCGACCACACCTCCAAGGACGGCCGCAGCTTCATGGACCGCATCCGGGGGGCCGGCTTCAGCGGAGGCAACGCCTTCGCCGAGAACATCGCCTTCGGCCAGCCCTCCCCGGCCTCCGTGGTCGACGGCTGGATGAAGAGCGAGGGCCACCGGGCCAACATCATGAACTGCCGGTACAACCTGATCGGCGTCGGCGTGGCCAAGAACTCCCAGGGCCGGATCTACTGGACCCAGGACTTCGCGGCCAGGTAGGCGCGCAGTCGTCCCATCTCGTCGGCGATGGTGGCCAGGGTCCAGTGGGCGTTCAACCCGCTCGGGTTGGGCAGCACCCAGACCCTGGCCCCACCGACGAGCTCCTCCTGGGGGCCGATGCGGGCCTTGGACCGGGCGAAGGCCGTGCGGTACGCCGAGATCCCCAGCACCGCCAGGACCGCCGGCGCCGCGGCCGCCACCTTCGCGGCCAGGGCCAGGCCGCCCTCGGCCAGCTCCTCCTTGGTCAGCTCCGACGCCTTGGCGCTCGGGCGGGCGACGATGTTCGTGATGCCGAGCCCGTACGAGGGGAGCAGGTGCTGTTCGGCGGGGGCCAGCTGGCGCGGGGTGAAGCCGGACAGGTGCAGCGCGGGCCAGAAGCGGTTGCCGGGGCGGGCGAAGTGGTGGCCGGTGGCCTCGGACATGAGGCCGGGATTGATGCCGCAGAACAGCACGTCGAGCGAGGGGGCCAGGACATCGTCGATCACGTGCCGGAGACTAGCCCATCTCCTCGAGTCTGCGGCCCTTGGTCTCGCGTATCCGCCTGGCGACGAACAGGAACGACAGCACCGCGAAGAACGCGTAGACCGAGTAGGTGGCCGGCAGGTTCCAGGCCGCCATCGCCGGGAACGTCACCGTGACCGCCCAGTTCGCCAGCCACTGCGCCCCGGCGGAGACGCCCAGGGCGGCGGCGCGGATGCGGTTCGGGAACATCTCCCCCAGCAGCACCCAGACCACCACGCCCCAGGACAGGGCGAAGAACAGCACGAACACGTTGGCCGCCACGAGCGCGATCAGCCCCTGCGGGTCGGGCAGCGTGACCGTCTGCCCTGCCGGCCTGGCCGCGCTGAACGCCCACGCCGCCGTGGCCAGCGAGACCGCCATGCCCGCGGAGCCGATCAGGAGCAGCGGCCGGCGCCCGATCCTGTCCACCAGCGAGATCGCGATGAACGTGCCCACGATGTTGATGATCGAGCTGGAGAAGCTGATCAGCAGCGAGGCGCTCTGGTTGATGCCGACCGACTGCCACAGCACGGACGAGTAGTAGAAGATCACGTTGATGCCGACGAACTGCTGGAAGACCGACAGCCCGATCCCGATCCAGACGATCGGCAGCAGCCCGAGCGCGGGCCCGCGCAGGTCCTTCAGGCCCGGCACGCGCTGGGTGCGCAGCACGTGCTGGATCTCCGCGATGTGGGCCTCGATGTCCACGTCCTCGGGCTCGATCTCGGCCAGCACCTGGCGGGCCTTCCTGGTGCGCCCCGACATGATCAGGTAGCGCGGCGACTCGGGGATGATCAGCGCGAACATCAGGTAGAGCACGGCCGGCACGACGCAGGCGCCCAGCATCCACTGCCACGCCTGCAGGCCCCAGAGGGGGTTGTTCACGTTGCCGCCGGCCGCCTCGGCGATCAGGTAGTTGACGAGCTGCGAGACCGCGATGCCGAGCACGATCGCCAGCTGCTGGAACGAGCCCAGCCGGCCCCGGTAGGCGGGCGGGGCCACCTCGGCGATGTACGCGGGCCCGATCACCGACGCCATGCCGATCGCGAACCCCGCGATCACGCGCCAGAACGCGAGGTCCCAGATGGCGAACGGCAGCATCTGCCCGATCGAGCTGACCGCGAACAGCAGCGCCGCCACCTGCATCGTCCGCGTACGCCCCAGCCGGTCGGCCAGCCCGCCGCCCGCCCACGCCCCCACGGCCGACCCGAGCAGCGCGATGGCCACCACGAACCCGATCTCGACCGGCCCCACGTGGAAGTACTTCCGGATGCCGACGACGGCGCCGTTGATGACGGCGCTGTCGTAGCCGAACAGGAACCCGCCGATCGCGGCGGCCGCCGCGATGAAGACGACGTGGCCGAGGTGCTCATGGTGGGCGTGCTTGGTAGCCATGCAGGTCCTTCCCCGTGGTGGGGGACATACCCGCAGGTCATACCGTTAGTCAGAGCCGCGGGTCCACGGGCTCCGACTCCAGGGCGAGCACCGCGAAGACCGGCTCGTGCACGCGCCAGGCCGCCTCGCCGTCCGCCAGCCGCGACAGCGCCTCCAGCCCCAGCGCGTACTCGCGCAGCGCCATCGAACGCTTCTTGCCCAGAAAGCGCCGGCGCAGCACGTCGAGCGACTCGGTGTAGTCGGGGCCGTAGATGATGCGCAGGTATTCGCGCCCGCGCACCTTCACCCCCGGCTGCACCCGGCCGGGCGCGTACGCGGCGGGCTTGACCACCATGCCCTCGCCGCCCGCCGCCGTCAGCGACTCCCACCACTCGGTCGCCGAAGCCCTCGACTCAGGCGAGTCGAGCGTGACGGAGACGTGCCGGGTGCGGGTGATCAGCGGCGAGTCGAGCAGCGCCAGCGTGGACAGGTGCCAGGCGTGCGGCTCCAGCGCCGTGGCCCGCCCCTTGCAGGCCAGGATCTGGAACGGCGCCAGCCGGATGCCGTCGAGACCGTCGACCGGCCAGCAGTAGCGGGCATAGGCGTCGCGGAACAGGGCAGCGTTGCCGGAGCGGCGCCGGGTGCGGGTCAGCAGTCCGCCCACATCCAGTCCCCGCCCGGCCGCCGCTTCCAGGGCCGCGACCGCCTCGGGCAGCGCGGCGCGGGCGGCCGCGCCGACGGAGGCGTACTGCGACCTGATCAGCCCGCCCGCCTTCGCCGACCAGGGCAGCAGCTCGCAGTCGAGCACCACCCAGTCGGAGTCCAGCTCCGCCCAGAGCGGCTCGCACGCCTCGCGCAACCGCGTCACCAGCGGCGCCGTGTCGTCGAAGAACGGCCGCCCGGTGCGCGTGTAGACGGCGCCCGTGCCGCCGTCCGTCACGCCGAACCTCTCCGCCGCCGCCTCGGGCGTCCTGGCCAGCACGGCCACGGCCCGCGAGCCCATGTGCTTCTCCTCGCACACGACCTCGCGCACCCCGGCGGCGGCGAACTCCTCGAATGCCTCGTGCGGGTGCTCAAGGTAGCCGTCGAGCCTGGACGTCTCCGGCGGCGCCATGGTGGGTGGCAGGTAGACCAGCCAGCGCGGGTCCACCGCGAACCGGCTCATGACCTCCAGGGCCGCGGCCGCGTTCTCCTCCAGGACCTTGACCCTGGTGCCGAACCTGGTCTCGACGTGCCGGGTGCCGGTCACGTCGTTGATGTCCAGCATGCCGGGGTCGCGGGCCGAGCCGGTGCCGAGGGGCTTGGCCGGCTCGTACCACACCTTCTCCGCCGGGACCTGGACGATCTGCCGCTCCGGGTAGCGCAGCGCGGTCAGGTGGCCGCCGAAGACGCAGCCGGTGTCGAGGCAGATCGTGTTGTTCACCCACTCGGGGCGGACCGTGGGGGTGTGGCCGTAGACGACCATCGCCCGGCCCCGGTATTCGTCGGCCCACGGGTAGCGGACGGGCAGGCCGTACTCGTCGGTCTCGCCGGTCGTGTCGCCGTACAGGGCGAACGCGCGCACCCGGCCCGAGGCGCGGCCGTGGTAGGCCTCCTTCAGGCCCGCGTGCGCGACCACGAGCCGGCCGCCGTCGAGCCGGTAGTGGCTGAGCAGGCCGTCCATGAACGTCCTGGCCCGCTCCACGAACTCCGGCTCCTGCTCCGCGAGCTGGTCGAGCGACTCCCGCAGGCCGTGCGCGACCGTGACCTTGCGGCCGTTGAGCGCGCGCACCAGCTTCTGCTCGTGGTTGCCGGCCACGCAGACGGCGGTGCCGGCCTCGACCATGTCCATCACCAGGCGCAGCACGCCGGGGGTGTCGGGCCCGCGGTCGACCAGGTCGCCGACGAACACCGCCGTGCGCCCCTCCGGGTGCGTGAGCCCCTCCCAGCCGAGCCGGCGCAGCAGCGTCTCCAGCTCCGAGCGGCAGCCGTGGACGTCGCCGATGATGTCGAACGGTCCGGTCAGCTCGGTCCTGTCGGACCAGGCCTTCTCGTACGTGACCACCGCGCCGTCGACCTCGTCGAGGCCGCGCAGCACGTGGACCCGCCTGAACCCGTCGTTGGAGATCCTGCTCAGCGAGCGCCGCAGCTCCTTGCGCTGGCGGATCACCACGCCGGGGCCGAAGTCGCGGTCGGGCCGGGTGGCGTTGCGCTCGATGGCCACCTCCTCGGGCACGTCGAGCACGATCGCGTCGCACAGCACGTCGTGCTTCCTGGCCAGGTCGATGAGGGCCTTGCGGGCCGCGTACTGGACGTTGGTGGCGTCGACCACGGTGAGCAGGCCCCTGGCCAGCCGCACGCCGACGATGTGGTGCAGCAGGTCGAACGCCGCGGGCGTGGCCGACTGGTCGTTCTCGTCGTCGGAGACCAGGCCCCGGCAGAAGTCGGAGGAGATGACCTGCGTGGGCTTGAAGTGCTTCCCGGCGAACGTCGACTTGCCGCTGCCCGAGACGCCGACGAGCACCACCAGCGAGAGCTCAGGAACGCTGATCACGGGTGAACACTCCCATCTGGGTCGGCGGACCCACCTCGGGGTCGTCGTCGCCGACCGGTTCGAAGGCGACCTGGTAGCCGTACTCGCCGGCGACCCTGGTGGCCCAGGCGGCGAACTCGGCGCGGGTCCACTCGAAGCGGTGGTCGGGGTGGCGCAGGCCGGTCAGGAACTCGTAGCGGACGTTGTGCTCGATGTTGGGGGTGGTGACGAGCACGTGGCCGGGCCTGGCGCGGCCGAACACGACGCGTTCGAGCGCGGTCAGGCGCGGCGGGTCGACGTGCTCGATCACCTCCATGAGCACCGCGGCGTCGTAGCCGGACAGCCGCTTGTCGGTGTAGGTGAGCGCGCCCTGGAACAGGGTGAGCCTGGCGCGCTTGCTGTCGGGCATGCGGTCCAGGCGCAGCTTGCGGGCGGCGATGGTGAGCGCCATCGGCGAGACGTCCATGCCGCCGACCTTGGCGAACCTGGGCGTGGCCAGCAGCGCGCCGACCAGCTCGCCCTGGCCGCAGCCCAGGTCGATCACGCTGACCGCGCCGAGCTCCGCCAGCTTGGCCAGCACCGCCTCGCGCCGCCGGAGGTTGAGCGGCTTGGCCTTGGGCGCCGCCTCCTCCTGGGGAGCGTCGCCCTGGGCCTCGGCCTCGGCGGCGGCCGCCTCGTCGGCCGCGGTCTCCCCGGCGGGCGCGTCCTCCTCGACCGCGGGCTCCAGCTCCTCCTCGGTCTCGTCGCCCAGCTCGGCCAGGCGCGCGAGCGCCGTACGGGCCAGCGCCCAGCGCCGCCCCAGGTAACGCCGGGTGATCAGGCCGCGTTCCGGGTGCCCGTGCAGCCAGCCCTCGCCCGCTCTGATCAGCTTGTCGACCTCGTCGGGCGCGATCCAGTAGTGCTTGCCGTCGTCGAGCACCGGCAGCAGCACGTACAGGTGGTTGAGCGCGTCGGCCAGGCGCGCCGTGCCGCGCAGGGTGAGCCGGACATAGCGCGAATCGCCCCACTCGGGGAAGCCCTCGTCGAGCGGCACCGCCCGCGCGTCCACCTCCCACCCGAGCGGCTCGAACAGCCGGGCGGCCAGCTCGGGGCCGCCCCGGCAGGGCAGCGCGGGCAGCCGCAGCTCCAGCGGCAGCGGCGTGCCCGGCAGCTCGGGCCTGGCCGCGCAGCGGCCCGCCCGCGCGGTGCGGAACACGTCGGCCAGCGCCACGGCCAGCAGCGAGGAGGCCGCGTAGGGGCGGTCGTTGACGTACTGCGAGAGGCTGAAGTCGGGCGAGCTCTTGCCGCGCGACCTGACCAGCGCGATCGGATCCACCTCGAGCAGGAGCGCCGCCGTGCAGCGCTCCTCGTCCGCCTCGGGATAGAACACCGTCGCCGTGCCGAACGACCGGCTGAACTCCTGCACGCGCTCGGGATGCTTGTGCAGGAGGAAGCCCAGGTCAGTGGCGGGTCTCGCGGTGGTCGTGATCGTCAGCAGCACGCCCCAAGTCTGCCGTACCGTCGCGAAGCACCGCCAATGATTACTTATACGTGCGGGAGCACCTCCGCGGCGATCAGCTCCAGGTGCTCGAGGTCGTTCAGGTCCATGATCTGGAGGTAGACCGTCTCGGCGCCCAGCTCGGCGAACTTGCCGATCTTCTCCACGATCTCGGCCGGGGTGCCGCACAGGCCGCCCACGGGCAGGGTGTCGGGGTTCTCGCCGATGGCGGCCACGCGCCGCTCGACCTCCGCCCGATCCGCCCCCACGACCGTGGTCTGCGCCACCGAGTAGGTCAGGCTGCGGCCCGTGGTCTCGCAGGCCGCGCGCACCCGCGCGAACGCCTTCTCCGTGTCGTCCAGGGTGTGGAACGGGAGGTTGTACTCGTCGGCGTACGTGGCCGCCAGCCGCGGCGTGCGCTTGGCGCCGAACCCGCCGATGATGATCGGCGGCCTGGGCTGCTGCACCGGCTTGGGCAGCGCGGGGGAGTCGGCCACCCGGTAGTAGCTGCCCTCGAACGAGAAGCCCTTCTCGGCGGTCCACAGGCCCGTGAGAATCTCGAGCTGCTCCTCGAACCGCCCGAACCGCTCGTTCTGCGGCGGGAACGGGATGCCGTACGCCGCGTGCTCCGTGTCGAACCAGCCGGTGCCGAAGCCCAGCTCGACCCGGCCGCCGCTCATCTGGTCGACCTGCGCGATGCTGATCGCCAGCGGCCCGGGCAGCCGGAACGTGGCCGGCGACACCAGCGTGCCCAGCCGGATCCGCGAGGTCTCCCTGGCCAGGCCGGCCAGCGTGATCCACGCGTCGGTCGAGCCGACGCCCGGATCGCCGGGCCCGATGCGCATGTAGTGATCGGAACGGAAGAAAGCGTCGAAACCCAGCCGTTCGGCGGCCTGGGCGACGGTGAGCAGGTCGTCATATGTCGCGCCCTGCTGGGGCTCGGTGAAGATCCGCAGCTTCATGACGACATTATCCGCACAGAACGGACGCGTGCCGGAAAAGGCCCGCACAGCGGCTGACACGCTTGCTACCGTTCGTTTCAGCGCCGGTACGTAGCCGAATGACCACATGGGGTGGCCTATGCCGCGGCACAAGAGGGAGCCGGGCACGCTTCCGCGCCCGCTCGCGATCCTCGGGGCCCTCGTGCTCGCCGGCGCCACCGGAACGATCGTGCGCCTGCTGCCCGCGGGCGCCACGCTCGCGCCGAAGCCGCCGGTGGCGGGGCATACCCCTGCCGCCTCGCCACCGGCGGCGGTGGAGGCGCAGGCGGCGTTCGTGGAGTTCGTCGACACCGCTCGCGAGCCCGAGTTCGACCTGCCCAAGGAGTCCAAGCGCACCGGAGTCCGCCGGTACGCGCTCGGCCACCTCGTCGCGGGCGACGACGGCTGCGCGCCCAAGTGGAACGGTCCCTCCCACGCCGACCCGCTCGATCCAGGCAAGAACCCCGTGGCCAACCGGATCGGCCGCCTCAGGGCGCTCGGAGGCGACGCCGCGCCGGTGTTCGGCGGCCCGGAGGGGGAGGAACTGGCCGACACCTGCACCAGGCCGGGCGGGCTCGCGGCCGCCTACCGCAGGGTGGTCGGCGCGTTCGACGCCGACGCCATCGACTTCGAGGTCAGCGACAGCAAGGACGGGGCCGCCGTGCTGCGCCGGGCGCGCGCCATCTACGCCATGCAGCGCGAGCGGCGGCTCCAGGTCAGCTTCACGCTGCCGCTGAAGTCGGACGGGCTGGGCTCCGGCGACGTGGAGATGCTGCGGGCCACCCGCCGGGAGGGCGCCGAGATCGGCACCGTCAACCTGCTGGCCGAGATCGAGCCGCGCGACGCCCCGGACGGCCGCCTGCGCCGGGTGGCGGAGGCCGTGCTGGTGGCCAGGGACCAGATCGCGCGGGCCCAGGGCCTGGCCGACCCCGACGAGGCGTGGCCGCACATCGCGCTCACCCCGGTGCTGGCGGGCGAGGGCGACCTGAACGAGGTCGACGCCCGGACACTGGCCGCCTACGCCGCCCGCCACGGCCTGGCCTGGCTGTCGCTGCGCGGAGTCGCCCCGAAGCCGGACGTGTCGCGAATTCTTTGGCAGACCTCTCCCTGACTATAGGATTTTCGCGACCGGCGAGGTTTCCAGGGGCAGGGGGAAGGCGTGATGGCGGCCCGTCCGGAGACGGCGCGGAAGATCCTGCTCTACTGGATGGACGCCGCGATCATGCTCCTGGGCGTCATGTTCGTCGTGCTCACCGTCATGTATCTGTGGGGCGGCCGGATCTCCCCGCTCAACGCCGCGGTCGTCCTCGTCTGCCTGCTGGGGTGCTTCGGCCTCTTCCCCTTCCTGCTCAGGGACGCCTACGACGCCAAGCCGCGGCCCACGCCGAAGCTGGTGGCCGCGGGGCTGATGGCTGCGGTCGCGGTGCTGCTGGTGCCGCGTCAGCAGCTGGAGGGCGTGCCCACCTGGCTGGAGATCGGCGTCCTGTGGTTGTCGATGGCCGCCCTGTACCTTCCGCTGCCCGCGACGCTCTGCCTCGGCGTGGCCGTGGTCGGCCTGGCCAGTGGCTACGTCATGGCCGTGACGGGCGCGCCCTGGTTCGAGGTGTTCGTGCCCGAGACGCTCAGCGCCGTCGCGCTGACGGTGGCCATGCTGCTCTGGCGCTGGATCTGGTGGACGATCAGGGACGCCCACGACGGCAAGGAGGCCAAGGCCAGGCTGGCGGTGTCGGAGGAGCGGCTGCGCTTCGCCCGCGACCTGCACGACCTGCTCGGGCACAGCCTGTCGGTGATCACGCTGAAGAGCGAGCTGGCCGCCAAGCTGGCGACCAAGGACACCGGGCGGGCCGCGTCCGAGATGGCCCAGGTGCACCGGCTCGCCGGCGAGTCGCTGGCCGAGGTGCAGCAGGCGGTGCACGGCTACCAGACGCTCGACCTCGACGACGAGCTGGCCGGCGCGCGCGTGGCGTTGGAGGCGGCCGGCGCGCGCTGCCTGATCGACGCCAGGGCCGACGGGCTGTCGCCGGCCGCCAGGACGCTGCTGGCGTGGGCGGTCCGCGAGGGCACCACCAACGTCCTCAAGCACAGCGCGGCCACCCGCTGCGCGATCACGATCGACGGCGGCGTGCTCGAGATGCTCAACGACGGTGTGGACGGGCGCCCCTCCGCCCCTGGCAGCGGCCTGCGGGGCCTGTCGGAGCGGCTGGTCACGGCGGGCGGCTCCTTCTCCGCCCAGCCGACCCCGACAGGCGAGTTCCTGCTGCGAGCGGCGGTGCCCGCGTGAGACGCCGTGCGACGAAGCTGGACAAGATCCGCTGGGTGATCGCCTACTCGACCGACCTCGTCAATCTGCTCTCCCTGTTCGGCTACTACGACCTCTTTGTCCGCTGGCAGCTCGGAGTGCCGTGGCCCGTGGTCCTCACCGGCGTAATTCTGCTGCTGGTCTTCAACGTGCTGGCGACCCGGCCGCACCGGGTGGCCATGCGGGGCGGCCGGCGGCCCACCGCGATCCTGGCGGTGAGCGGCGTGATCATCCTGATCATGTTCGCCACCACGTTCATGTGGGCCATCCCGGCATGGCTGGGCATGCTGGGGCCCTTCGTCCGCAGGCGCACCATCGTGGTCGTGTCGGTCCTGTCGATCGTGCTCTTCAACCTCTATGTGGCGCTGCTGGGCGCGCCCATCTGGGGCACGCTCCTGGTGCAGTCGGTGTTCACCGGCATGGGCGTGGGCGGCGTGCTGACGAACCTGTGGCTCTGGCGGGTGGCCAAGGAGGCGTACGAGGGGCAGGAGGCGCAGGCCAGGCTGGCGGTCTCGGAGGAGCGGCTGCGCTTCGCCCGCGACCTGAACGCCCTGCTCGGGCAGAGCCTCACCGACATCGCGGCCCGCGCCGAGGGCGCGTCGCGCACGCTGCCCGCCGACCCGGCCGCGGCGGCCGGGGAGATGTTCGCGGTGCGCGACCTGGCCAGGCGGTCGCTGCGCGAGGTGCGCTCCGTCGTGCAGAGCTACCGGGCCGTCGACCTGGACGAGATGCTCGCCAGCGTACGGGCCGTGCTGGAGGCGGCGGACGTACGATGCACCGTGCGCGCCGAGACGGGCTCGCTGTCGCCGGAGACCCGCACGCTGCTGGCCACGGTGGTGCGCGAGGGCGCCACCAACGTGCTCAAGCACAGCACGGCCGAACGCTGCACGATCACGATCGAGGATGGGGTGCTGGAGATGTCCAACGACGGGGTGAGCGGGCCGGCGGGCGAGCACGCGCCGAACGGCCTGGCGGGGCTGGCCCAGCGCGTACGCGCGGTCGGCGGCACCCTGGAGGCCGCGCCGACGCGCGAGGGCCGCTACCTGCTGCGGGCGGCGGTGCCGGCATGACGACCCGGGTGTTGCTGGCCGACGACGAGCACCTGATCCGCGGCGCCATCGCGGCCCTGCTGGACCTCGAGGAGGGCATCGAGGTCGTCGCCCAGGTGGGCAGGGGCGACGAGGTCGTGGCCGCCGTGGCCGAGCACCGGCCCGACGTGGCCGTGCTCGACATCGAGATGCCCGGCATGGACGGCCTCAGCGCGGCCGAGCAGATCAGCTCCCAATGCAAGATCGTCATCCTGACGAGCCTGGGCCGCCCCGGCTACCTGCGCAGGGCCATGGCGGCCGGGGTGAGCGGCTTCCTCGGCAAGGACGCCTCGGCGGAGGAGCTGGCCATGGCGATCAGGAAGGTCCAGGCGGGCGGCCGCTACCTCGACGCCGAGCTGGCCGCCGCCGCGATGGCCGCCGGCGACAGCCCGCTGACCGAGCGCGAGCGCGACGCGCTGCGGCTGGCCGGCGACGGGGCCACGATCTCGCGGATCGCGGCCGAGCTGCACCTGACCGAGGGCACCGTGCGCAACTACCTGTCGAGCGCGATGACCAAGCTCAACGCCCAGAACCGGCTGGAGGCCATCCGCACGGCCCAGCGCATGGGCTGGCTCTGAGCGCAAGGCCGCACCGACGCGGGAGTCACCGCAGCAGGGCGCGTACCTCCGCCAGCAGGTCCACCTGGGTGCGCCAGTCGCCGCCGGCCACGCCGACGACCGCGTGGGCGGCCCCGGCGTCACGGTAGGCGGCGAGCCGCTCGGCGGCCTGCTCGGGCCGGCCGGTGAGCGGGATCGGCAGGACCTCCTCCAGCGGGCGGCCGTAGGCGGCGGCGATCCCCGACGCGGTCTCCTCCCGCGACGGGACGCCGTCGCCGGACCCCAGGGCAGCCGTACCGCCGATCGCGATGACCGGTGCGGGACGGCCCCGTCCCGTGGCCAGCTCCGCGAGCCGGGACCGGCCCTCGGCCACCTCCCGGGGCGGGATCAGGGACGGGAACCACCCGTCGCCGAGCAGCGCCGCCCGCCGGATCGCCGCGTCGGACGCGTTGCCGACCCACACCGGCGGCATCGTGGCGGCGGGCGCCAGCCGCACGGGCGGCTCGCCGGGTTCGTCCCGCAACCGCGTCTCCTCGCCCGCCAGCAGCCGGGGCAGCAGTTCGAGGGCCGTGTCGGTACGCCGGCCGCGCGAGCGGTAGGGCGCCCCGGCGGCGGCCCACTGCTCGGGCCCGCCGCCCGAGCCCACGCCCAGGACGAGGCGGTCGCCGGTGACGTACTGCAGGGTCGCGATCTGCTTGGCGGCCCACGCGAGGGGCCGGATGGCGGGGACGAACACGCTCAGGCCGACCTTGATCCTCCGGGTGCCCGCCGCCGCCGCGGCCAGGGCGATGGGCCCGTCCAGCGTCGGCCCGCCGACGGCCAGGTGGTCGCCGTGCCACACGCCGTCCAGCCCGGCGTCCTCGGCGTGCCGCGCGGCGGCCGGCAGGTCGATGCCGTCGCGTCGCTGTACGGCGATCCCCGGCAGGACGACGCCGATCGTGAAGCTCTCCATGCGCTCCACCGTGCAACCTCAAGTGCGATCGAGGTCAACTTCGGAGGTGTTCCCGGGCTCCGGGTTGAACCGGTTAGTTGAACGTCCACGGCCCGTGAGAGCGTTTGCGGGGCACGTCTCGAAAACGTCACGGCTATTGACGGCGCGGACATCGTGAACTTACGTTCGCGGTACTTATCCGGTTCAGCAGGTCTCGTGGCCTGTGACTACTCCAAAGTGATCGCTCACCGGTCTCCAGGGCGGGAGCGCGTTCCGCATCCTTCCTGGGAGCGCTCCCAGAGAGCAAGCCGGCCCATCGGGGGTCGATGGAAGACGTGCGAACCTTCGCGCCCCGCGCGGAGGAAGGAGAGAAGCGATGCGAAACCGGGCTCGGATCATGATTCCGCTCGTGGCGGCGGGCCTGCTCGCCGCGGCCTGCAGCGGCGGCGGAGCCACGCCGACCCCACCGGCCTCCCAGCCGCAGAGCCAGGGCGCGGTGGCCGACGCCAACCCCGACTCGCTGCCGCGCAACGAGACGCTCTACACGACCGGCACCCAGTGGGGGCCGCCCGCCAACTTCAACCCCATCAGGGAATGGGACCACGCCACGGGCACCAAGGGCCTGGTGTACGAGACGCTGTTCCACTATGACGCGACCGCCGGCAAGCTGACCCCCTGGCTGGCCGAGAGCGGCTCGTGGACCGACGACAAGACGTACCAGGTCAAACTCCGCCAGGGCGTCAAGTGGTCCGACGGACAGCCGCTGACGGCCAAGGACGTGGTGTTCTCCTTCGAGCTCGGCAAGATGGAGACGATCCCGTACCACAACCTGTGGACCTGGCTGAAGAGCGTCGAGGCCGTCGACGACCAGACGGTGAAGTTCGGCTTCACCACGGCCAACTACCAGCAGTGGGACTTCAACCTGTTCAACCGGTCGATCGTCCCCGAGCACATCTGGAAGGGCCGCTCGGAGAAGGAGGTGCTCGACGGGGTCAACGAGAACCCGGTGGGCACGGGCGCCTACAAGTTCACGGCCAAGGACCAGGACCGCGTGGTGCTGCAGCGGCGCGACGACTGGTGGGGCAAGAGCGCGCTGAACATGGAGCCCAAGCCGCGCTACATCGTCGACATCGCCACCCCGAGCAACGAGGTCGCGATGGGCCTGCTGCTGCAGAAGGGCATGGACCTGAGCAACAACTTCCTGCCCGGCGTGGCCAACCTCGTGAAGGGCAACTTCGGCCTGACGACCTACTACAGCGAGCCCCCGTACATGCTGTCGGCCAACACCGCGTGGCTGGTGCCCAACACCACCAAGAAGCCCATGGACGACCCCGCCTTCCGCAAGGCGCTCGCCTCCTCGATCGACGTCAAGAAGATCGTCGAAGGCGTGTACGGCAACCTCGTCAAGGCCGCCAGCCCGACCGGCCTGCTGCCGCAGTGGGAGCAGTACGTCGACCAGAACGTGGTGGCCAAGTCCGGATTCTCCTTCGACGCGGCCAAGGCGAAGAAGATGCTGGCCGACGCCGGCTACAAGGACACCGACGGCGACGGTTACGTCGAGAACAAGGACGGCTCCAAGATCGGCCTGAGCATCATCGTCCCGTCCGGCTGGACGGACTGGATGGAGTCGGCCAGGTCCATCGCCGCCAGCGCCAAGACCGCCGGGATCCAGATCACCCCGGACTTCCCCGACTTCAACGCCCTGGTGGAGAAGCGCGCCAAGGGCGACTTCGACCTGCTGATCAACAACGAGCGGCAGCTGTCGAACTCGCCGTACACCTACTACGAGTACCTCTTCCAGCTCCCGATCCAGAAGCAGCAGAACACCGTCAACTTCGCCCGCTACGAGAACAAGCGGGCCTGGGACCTGACCAAGCAGCTCGACCAGATCAAGACCGACGACATCGAGGGCATGAAGAAGATCACCTCCCAGCTCCAGCAGATCCATCTGGACGACCTGCCGGTGATCCCGCTCTGGTACAACGGCCTCTGGGCGCAGTCGAGCAACCAGGTCTGGAAGAACTGGCCGGCCGCGGCGGGCAGCACGCCCAAGACCCCGGCCGTGATGTGGCACAACTGGCTCGAACTGGGTGGTTTCGAGACCCTCACGCAGCTCCAGCCCTCCGGCTCCTGACCCATCGTCCCCCGCTCCCGTAGGAGCGGGGGACTTTCACGGCTCTCACGGAGAAAGCATCACGTGCGTCGATATTTCGGCAGAAAACTGCTCATTTACGGGCTGACCTTCTTCGTCGCTGTCACCGTCAACTGGATGATCCCGCGTTTCATGCCCGGCGACCCGGTGGCGAGCATGGTGGCCAGGGCCAACGTCACCCAGCCGGCCGCCGCCGAGGCGATGCGGGCCTACTACAGCAACCTCTTCGGCTTCGACCAGCCGCTGGTCACGCAGTACCTCAACTTCTGGGCCGCGCTGTTCAAGGGGGACTTCGGGATCAGCATCTGGCTGTTCCCGACCCCGGTCAGCTCCGTGATCACGGCCGCGGTGCCGTACACGCTGGGGCTGATCATCCCGTCGGTGCTGCTGAGCTGGGTGGTGGGCAACCGGTTCGGCGCGTACGCGGCCCGGCGCAAGCTGCTCGACAACACCGTGCTCCCGGTCGGGTACGTCCTGACCGCGATGCCGTACATGTGGCTGGCCGTGCTCCTGGCCTGGGCGTTCGGCGTGATCGCGGGCCTGTTCCCGGTGGCCGGCGGCTACAGCTTCTCGATGCGGCCCAACTGGTCGTGGGCGTTCCTGCTCGACCTGCTGCACCACTGGACGCTGCCGTTCCTGTCGCTGTTCCTGGTGGCGCTGGGCGGCTGGGCCATCGGCATGCGCAACATGATCATCTATGAGCTGGAGTCCGACTACTCCAACTACCTGGCCGCGCTCGGCGCGCCGGCCCGGCTCATCCGCAGGTACGCCTTCCGCAACGCCGTCCTGCCCCAGATCACCGGCCTGGCCCTGCAGCTCGGTGTGATCGTGGCCGGAGCCCTGGTCACCGAGATCGTCTTCGCCTACCCGGGCCTGGGCAGCCTGATACTCAACGCCATCAAGAACAAGGACTTCTTCCTGCTCCAGGGCACGTTCCTGTTCATCGTGCTCGGCGTGCTGATCGCCAACTTCATCATCGACATCGTCTACGTCGTGGTCGATCCGCGTACCAGGGCGGGAATGGCGGGTGCGCAGGCATGACGGCACTCCAGGAAGTCGCCCCGCGCGGGCGGGCCGGGGTCCGGCGCGAGGCGCTCTACTTCGCGGTGCGCAACGGCAAGCTGATGTTCGGCTTCGGCCTCGTGCTGGTGCTGCTCCTGCTCGGCCTGATCGGGCCGGTGCTGACCGGCGGCACGCCCAACGAGTACGGCCCCCAGGCCATGAGCCCGCCCTCGGCGCGGCACTGGTTCGGCACCACCACGTTCGGCCAGGACATCTTCCTGCAGTTCGTGCACGGCCTGCGCAGCACCTTCGCCGTGGGCGTGGTCGGCGGCGGCATCGCGGCGGCCATCGGCATGCTCGTCGGCTTCGTGGCCGGCTACCGCGGCGGCATCGTCGACGAGGTGCTCAACATGCTGACCAACGTCATCCTCGTGATCCCGACCCTGGCCGTCCTGCTGATCATCAACGCCTATCTGGGGATCAGGAGCGTGGCCGTGCAGGGCCTGTTCATCGGCCTGACGCAGTGGCCGTGGGCGGCGCGGGCGATCAGGGCGCAGACGTTCTCGCTGCGTACGCGCGAGTTCGTGGACCTGGCCAGGATGAGCGGCTCGGGCACCTGGAAGATCATCACCAGGGAGATCGCGCCGAACATGAGCTCCTACCTGTTCATGACGTTCATCCTGCTGTTCGGCGGCTCGATCCTCATCGCCTCCTCGCTCGACTTCATCGGCCTCGGCCCGACCGAGGGCGTCTCGCTCGGCCTGATGCTGCAGAACGCGAACCAGTGGAGCGCGCTCCAGCTCGGCATGTGGTGGTGGTTCGTGCCGCCGGGCGCGGCCATCACCGCCATCGTGGGCGCCCTGTACGTGGCCAACGTCGGCCTCGACGAGGTCTTCAACCCGAAACTGAGGGAGACATGAGCCTGCAGGTCAGCGAGCTGAGGGTGTACTACCGCACGCTGAGGGGCGAGGTCCGCGCCCTCGACGGCATGTCGTTCGGGCTGTCGGACGGCGAGATCCTCGGCCTGGTCGGCGAGTCCGGCTGCGGCAAGAGCACGCTCGGCAAGAGCCTCATCCGCATGGACGGCCGCATGCGCCACGTCGGGGGCCGGGTCGTGCTCGACGGCCGGGAGCTGCCCATCGCCGACGACCGCGGGATGAACGAGTTCCGTTTCAAGGAGGTCTCCCTCATCCCGCAGTACGCCATGAGCGCGCTCAACCCCACCCGCAAGATCCGCAGGATGGTCGGCGAGCTGCTCAGGTCCAGGGGCGCGCAACCGGACGCCGCCGAGCTGGAACGCCGGATGGACCAGGTCGGCCTGCCCCGCGAGGTGCTCGACCGCTACCCGATCGAGCTGTCCGGCGGCATGAAGCAGCGCATGGTGATGGTCATCTCCACGCTGCTCGACCCGTCCCTGCTGATCGCCGACGAGGTCACCTCCGCGCTCGACGTCTCCACCCAGAAGGCCGTGGCCCGCGCCCTGCTCGGCTTCCGCGAGAGCGGCTACGTCAAGAGCATGATCTTCGTCACCCACGATCTCGCGCTCACCCACCACATCGCCGACACGATCATGGTCATGTACGCCGGCCGGCTCGCCGAGAAGGCGCCCGCCGACGTGATCGTCAAGGCGCCCCGCCACCCGTACACGAAGCTGCTCCTCGACTCCCTGCCCGAGGTCGGCGTCCGCTACGCCGACCGCAGGCTGGAAGGCATCGCCGGCAGCCCGCCGTCGCTGCTGGACCCGCCCGCCGGCTGCCGCTTCCGCGACCGCTGCCCGATCGCGGGAGACGAGTGCGCCGAGGACCCGCCCGTGGTCGAGCTCGCCGCCGACCACCACGTCGCCTGCTGGAAGGCCTGATGCTGAAACTCGACGACGTCACCAAGGAGTTCCGGATCGGCGCGTTCGGCGGCAAGAGCGTCGCGGCCGTACGGAACGTGAGCTTCGAGGTCGTGCCCGGCGAGGTCGTCTCCCTCATCGGGGAGAGCGGCAGCGGCAAGAGCACGATCGGTCGCATGATCCTGGGCCTGAACCCGGTCACCACCGGCACGATCACCTTCGACGGGCGGCCCGTCCGGGGCGGCAAGGAGTACTACCGCCACATCCAGGGCATCTTCCAGGACCCGTTCAGCTCGTTCAACCCGGTGTTCAAGGCCGACCGGGTGTTCGAGCTGGTCAAGGAGGCGTACCACCCCTCCGTGCCGGCGGCCGAGTGGGCCGGACGGGTCGCGGCGTGCCTGCGCGACGTGCGGCTCAACCCCGACCAGGTGCTCGGCAAGTACCCGCACCAGCTCAGCGGCGGCCAGCTCCAGCGCCTGCTCATCGCCCGCGCGCTGCTGCTGGACATCAAGCTGCTGGTGGCGGACGAGATCACCAGCATGCTGGACGCCTCCACCCGCATCGACGTGCTCAACCTGCTGGCCGAGCTGAAGACCAGGGGGCTCGGCGTGCTCTACATCACGCACGACCTGTCCCTCGGCAACTACCTCGCCGAGCGGACGGTGGTGCTGCGCCAGGGGAGCGTGGTCGAGATGGGCCTGACGGACAAGGTCTTCGGCGATCCGCTGCACCCGTACACGCGCGAGCTCGTGTCGGCCGTGCCGCGCCTGCACCAGGCCTGGGACGACGCCACGCCCGTGGACGGCTGCCGCTACCACGAGCGCGGGGGCACGGGGACGCTGCTGGAGGCCGAACCCGGACATTTCGTGGCGTGCGCCCGCCTCGCGACCTGCTGAGGCGTTCAGACCCTGAACTCCTCGGTACGGTGCGCGTAGGCGGGCAGCGCGGCCCGCATCTCGTCGGTGACCAGCGGCGGCGGCAGCGGCACGATCTCCCGCTCGTGGAAGTCGAGCACGTCCTCCCCCTCGGCGAACAGCTCCCGCACCGTCCGCAGGCACGGCTCCACGACCGCGGGATCGGTGATCCGCCGGCCGCCCCTGCCCCCGCCGTACCGGTCGTACAGCACTTCGTACATCAGGGACGGAGAGAAGATCACCAGCTCCGGCATCGGGTCGAGGTGCGCCATCCGCTCGCCCCGCACCACCCGGCACGGGGAGCCGGCCCTGGCGCGCAGCGCCAGCACGTGCATCTCCCACTGCAGGTACGGGGTGATCGGGAACTCGACGACCCGCACCCGCCGGACCGGGACGCGATGTCGGAAATAGTCGGCCACGGTCGCCGCCATGCGCTCGGTAAAGGCCAGGGAGCCTTCCCAGTCGCCGTCCATCATGGCCCGCCAGCTCGCCACGTCGGGCTCGTAGAAGCTCTGGGCCCGTTCCAGCTTCCACATCGGCTCGGGGCAGATCGCGTGGTCGCGGTCGAAACCGGTTTGGTACCCCGGCGCGTCGAGGACGAGAGCGTCGGCTCGGGCGACGGTGGCGAACGGGTTCGTGCGGCGGGCCGGTGCGCCCTGCTGGGTCATTCGGCGTCCCTTCGACTCTGAAGATCCGCCCCGATCATGAAATGAGCCCTTGACAGGGTCAAGGCCCAAAACGATCTGGGCGGACCGTCAGCGCCGGTGGTTGAAGCGCCGGTGGATCAGGCCGAACAACATGGCCCCCAGCCACACCACCAGGAGCACCTTGAAGATCCCGAACCCGCCGAACACCAGCCCCAGCACCATGAACACGAACAGCACGCCCAGGAACGGGTGCGGCCCCCGGTGGTGGCGCCGCCACGGGTGGTTGCCGCGCTGATCGCGCCACTGCCGGCGCATCTCGCGGTGCGCCTGGTGCATGTCGCGCTGGGCCTGGTGCATCGACTGCACCTGGTGCCGGTGCGCGGCCATCGCGTCCTTCCAGTCGCCCATGCCGTACTGGGGAAGGGGATCGCGGTAGCCGGGCGCCTGCTGGTGCGCCCCCGGCAGGTCGGCCGTCACCTTGGCCAGGTCGCGGGCCGTCTTCGAGGCCAGTGTCTGGTCGAGGCGCTCGTCGAGCTCCTCATGGGTCAGGCGGCCCTGCGCGAAGTGCTCGCGCAGGACGGCCATCGTCTGCTCACGCTCGGCGTCGCCGATGCGAAGGTCGTGCGAGTCCATTCCCGGATCCACCTCATTCATGGCCTCCACTTCGTGGAGGCGGCTCGGTCGCTACGGAGCCGTCGCCTTCCCTTGTCGCTCTGGTCGCTACGCTCCCGGCGCTCCTCAGTCCAGGCGACGGCGCTCCCTCGCAGCCGCTGCTCGCTCACTCCTCGCCCGGTTCGTCGTCCGCCAGGATCTGGTAGAGCTTGCGCCGGGTCTCTATAAGAGTCTTACGCGCTTCTCGGATTTGTGCGTCGTTCCCGGTCTGCAAAACCTGCATCATGGCGAAGGCCGACTGCCGGGCGATGTGCCAGAGATCGGCGGTGTTGTCGTCGATGTCGGGGCGCATCTCGTCCCACGGGGCACGGATCTCGTCCGCGTGTGACTCGATGTAGTTACGCCCTGCCTCGGTGAGGCGGAAGGTCTTGCGGCCCTCGCTCTCCTCCGAGACCACCAGGCCCTCGTCGGTGAGCTGCTGCAACGCCGGGTAGACGGCGCCCGGGCTGGGCTTCCAGCCGCCCTCGCTGCGCTCGGCGATCTCCTGGATGATCTGGTAGCCGTTGCGCGGCTCCTCCTGGAGCAGGGCCAGGATCGCGGCGCGCACGTCGCCCCGCTTGGCCTTGCGGCCCCGGCCGCCCCAGCCCCGCGGGCCGCCGCCCCACGGCCCGCCGGGGCCGCCCCAGGGGCCGCGCCCCCAGTCGAACGGGAACGGTCCGGGACCGCCCCGCCCTCGGCCGCGCTGGCGGTGCTCGTGATGGTGGCGGTGGCCACCCATCTCGTCGAAGGCCTCGGAAACGGCCCTGAACGCCTCGCGTGCTGCCTGCTTGGCCTCACGCGCGGCCTGCCGGTACTCGTGCGCGCCGGGCCAGTGCCCGCCTGCTGCTTGTGCGGAAGTCATTTTTCCCCCTATATCGTGATCTGTTCTCGATGCGTCAACGATATATCGATAGTATGTCGTTCGCAAGGCGGGGTGAGAGTGAGCCAGATCACGAAAAAGTTGCGGAATCCGGGAACAGGATTGAGGAAGGGCTCGTTATCTAGAGCAGACGAGGTCGTTCCGCGTCGGCAGGGCTGGGGGGTGCTGTCGCCGCGGAGACGGCCTCGTCTGCGTTTTCCCGAAGGTTCCGGGGCTCTTCACCCGGATCTCCCGTGGCGGTCGCGGCGCTGCCCCTCTCCGTCGCGACTCGGTGTCCTGGCGGCGGGGGCGGTGCACCGCGTGTCCAATATTTACGCCAAGTCACCCGCCGCGGATCGGGCTCGGGCCATCGTGAAGCCCCAGCCAGGCGGGTCTCGGCGCGTAAAGGGCTTCTTTGCCGTACAGTCCGGATCATGATGGGGCACACGCATGCGATGACCGGGGCCATCGCCTGGCTGGGGCTGGCGCCGCCCCTCGCCGCACTGCCGTTGCTGACCGAGTCGTCCCGGTTCGTCGAGACGGGAATCATGGCCACCGCGCTCAGCCCGGCGGAGTTGATCGCCGGCGCCATCATCTGCGCGGGCGCCGCGATGCTGCCCGACCTCGACCATCCGAGCGCGACGATCGCTCAGACGTTCGGGCCGGTCACGTGGGTGATCAGCAAGGCCGTGTCCTGGGTCAGCGGTGGCCACCGCGGGGCGACCCACTCGCTGGTGTTCGCGGTGGCGCTCGGGTTCGGGGCCCACTGGCTGGCCAACACCTATCCCATCGGGCGCGACATCATGGTCGTGCTGCTCATCGGCCTGGCCCTGCGGGCGATCGGCGTCGGGATCCCCGGCAACAAAATGGGCTCCGCGATGGTCAACATCGGGATGACCGCCGGGCTGTACGCCGTCTTCCTCTCGCTCGACGTCGGATACGCCTGGCTGGGGCTGGCGGTGGGGATCGGGTGCTTCATCCATGTCTTCGGCGACTGCATGACCGAGCGGGGATGTCCGGTGTTGTGGCCGTTGGGGGCCAAGTTCATGCTGCCGTGGAAGATCGGCATCAAGACCGGCCAGAAGTTCGAGCAGAAGATCCTCGCGCCGATCCTGTCGGTGGCCATCGTGGGGCTGCTGTTCTGGCGGTTGGCACCCGGTTAACTTGATGTCGAGATATCCTAGGAGATATCTTGACGTCGAGACATCCGCCGCCGGGCTCGGCTGGTTAGGGTCACCTAACGTGCTGGTCGTGCGAAGAGTGCGGCAGGATTTGGTCTGAGCAAATGTCTGATGGAGGAGGCGAATCACCGTGTCCGCGAACAGCTTCGGCAGCCGTGACACGCTACGCGTCGGCGACGCGTCATACGAGATTTTCCGGCTGGATGCTGTCGAGGGCGCCGCACGCCTCCCGTACAGCCTGAAGATCCTGCTGGAAAACCTCCTCCGCACCGAGGACGGCGCGAACATCACCGCCGACCACATCCGGGCGCTGGGTGGCTGGGACCCGAAGGCGGCGCCGAGCGTGGAGATCCAGTTCACGCCAGCGCGCGTCATCATGCAGGACTTCACCGGCGTCCCCTGCGTGGTCGACCTGGCCACCATGCGCGAGGCCGTGCGTGACCTCGGTGGCGACGCGGCCCGCATCAACCCGCTCGCGCCGGCCGAGATGGTCATCGACCACTCGGTCATCGTCGACTACTTCGGTCACCCCGACGCCTTCCAGCGCAACGTCGAGCGCGAGTACGAGCGCAACCGCGAGCGCTACCAGTTCCTGCGCTGGGGCCAGACGGCCTTCGACGAGTTCAAGGTCGTCCCGCCCGGCACCGGCATCGTCCACCAGGTCAACATCGAGCACCTGGCGCGCGTGGTGATGATCCGCGACGGGAAGGCGTACCCCGACACCTGCGTCGGCACCGACTCCCACACCACCATGGAGAACGGCATCGGCGTCCTCGGCTGGGGCGTCGGCGGCATCGAGGCCGAGGCCGCGATGCTCGGCCAGCCGATCTCCATGCTCATCCCGCGCGTGGTCGGCTTCAAGCTCAACGGCAAGCTGCCCGCCGGGGCCACCGCCACCGACCTGGTGCTCACGATCACCGAGATCCTGCGCAAGCACGGCGTCGTCGGCAAGTTCGTGGAGTTCTACGGCGAGGGCGTCTCGTCCGTGCCGCTGGCCGACCGGGCCACGATCGGCAACATGAGCCCCGAGTTCGGCTCCACCTGCGCGATCTTCCCGATCGACGGCCAGACCGTCGACTACCTGCGCCTGACCGGCCGCTCCGAGGAGCAGATCGCGCTCGTCGAGGCGTACGCCAAGACCCAGGGCCTCTGGCTCGACCCGTCCGCGCCCGAGCCCGTGTTCTCCGAGTACATCGAGCTCGACCTGGCCACCGTCGTCCCGTCGATCGCCGGCCCCAAGCGCCCGCAGGACCGCATCGCGCTGTCGGCCGCCAAGACCACGTGGCGTCACGACGTGCAGAACTACGTCGAGAACAGCGTCGACGAGGCGGTCGAGGAGAGCTTCCCGGCCTCCGACGCGCCCGCCTCCAACGCCGCCGCCAACGGCGGCCGGCCGCGCAAGCCGGTCCCCGTCACGCTGGCCGACGGCACCTCGTTCGAGATCGACCACGGCATCGTCTCGATCGCCGCGATCACCTCGTGCACCAACACCTCCAACCCGTACGTCATGCTCGGCGCGGCGCTGCTGGCCCGCAACGCCGTGGAGAAGGGCCTGACCCGCAAGCCGTGGGTCAAGACCTCGCTGGCCCCCGGCTCGCAGGTCGTCACCGGCTACTTCGAGCGCTCGGGGCTCCAGCCGTACCTCGACAAGATCGGCTTCAACCTCGTCGGCTACGGCTGCACCACCTGCATCGGCAACTCGGGCCCGCTGCCCCCGGAGATCTCCGAGGCGGTGCAGGCCAACGACCTCGCGGTCACGGCCGTGCTGTCGGGCAACCGGAACTTCGAGGGCCGCATCAACCCCGACGTCAAGATGAACTACCTGGCCTCGCCGCCGCTCGTGGTGGCCTACGCGCTGGCCGGGACCATGGATGTCGACCTCGACACCGAGCCCCTGGGCCTCGGCGCCGACGGGAAGCCGGTCTACCTGAGGGACATCTGGCCGTCGCCGGAGGAGATCTCCGCGGTGGTCAACTCCTCGATCGGCCGTGACATGTTCGAGCGCGACTACGCCGACGTGTTCAAGGGTGACGACCACTGGCGCTCGCTGCCGATCCCGACCGGCGACACGTTCGAGTGGGACCCGTCCTCGACGTACGTGCGCAAGGCCCCTTACTTCGACGGCATGCCGTCGAAGCCGGAGCCCGTCACCGACATCGCCGGCGCCCGCGTGCTGGTCAAGGTCGGCGACTCGGTCACCACCGACCACATCTCGCCGGCCGGCTCCATCAAGACCGGCACCCCGGCCGCCCAATACCTGCAGGCCAACGGGGTCGAGGTCAAGGACTTCAACTCCTACGGCTCGCGGCGCGGCAACCACGAGGTGATGATCCGGGGCACGTTCGCCAACATCCGCCTGCGCAACCAGATCGCGCCGGGCACCGAGGGCGGCTACACCCGCGACTTCACCCAGCCCGACGGGCCGGTGTCGTTCATCTACGACGCCTCGGTCAACTACGCCGCGGCCGAGACGCCGCTGGTGGTGCTGGCGGGCAAGGAATACGGCTCCGGCTCCTCGCGCGACTGGGCGGCCAAGGGCACGGCGCTGCTGGGCGTGCGCGCGGTCATCGCCGAGTCGTACGAGCGCATCCACCGCTCCAACCTGATCGGCATGGGCGTGCTCCCGCTGCAGTTCCCCGAGGGCGCCACGGCGGAGTCGCTCGGGCTGACCGGCGAGGAGACCTTCGACATCACGGGTGTCGAGGAGCTCAACTCCGGCGGCATCCCGAGCACCGTGCACGTCAAGGCCACGTCGTCGTCCGCGCACGGAGCTGGGGTCGAGTTCGACGCGGTGGTGCGCATCGACACGCCGGGCGAGGCCGACTACTACCGGCACGGCGGCATCATGCAGTACGTTCTTCGCTCGTTGCT
This sequence comes from Nonomuraea sp. NPDC005650, assembly GCF_040605375.1. Classification (NCBI taxonomy): domain Bacteria; kingdom Bacillati; phylum Actinomycetota; class Actinomycetes; order Streptosporangiales; family Streptosporangiaceae; genus Nonomuraea; species Nonomuraea sp. NPDC005650. The sequence goes on along the minus strand of NZ_JBEXCR010000003.1, from coordinate 323,967 downwards.
CGCGAAGTGACTTCCCGGGCTCGCGCGCGGTCATGAGCCGCGCGGAGGCCGGGAACCCTTGGCTTCATGCCGGGGGTGGGGTGCGATCCTCACGCGCCCGTATCGGGGGAACCACCCGACACAAAGAAGAGCCGCCCGGCGGGACAACCCCCGCCGGGCGGCTCTTCGTCATCGGGACATCGTCCGGTAACGGTGGACGGCCAGCGGCAGGAACACCGCGAGGATCGCCGTCGACCAGATCAGGCTGGCGGCCACCGGATGCTGCAGCGGCCAGGCCGTGGAGACCGACGTGGGGTTGCCGAAGAGGCCGCGGGTGGCGGCCACGACGGCGCTCATGGGGTTCCAGTCGGCGACGGGCTTGAGCCAGGCCGGCAGACCCTCGGTGGGGACGAACGTGTTGGCCAGGAACGTCATCGGGAACAGCCACCCGAAGGTGGCCGCGTCCGCCTGCGCCCCGCTCTGGATCCACAGGCCGATGTACGTGCCCACCCAGATCATCGCGAACCCGAAGAGCGCCAGCAGCCCGAACGCCGCCGCCGTCGCGCCCAGGCTCCCGTGCGCCCGCCACCCGGTCAGCAGCACTCCGGCCAGCACCATGGCGGACAGCGACAGCAGGTGCATCGACAGGTCGGCCACGCTGCGCCCGACCAGCACGGCGCTGCGGGCGATCGGCTGGGCGCGGAACCTGTCGATGATCCCGCGGGCCATGTCCTCGCCCACGGTGGTGGCGGCCGAGGTCGCCGTCATGGCCATGACCTGCATGAAAATGCCGGGCATGAGGTAGTCGCGGTAGTCGCCGCCGCCCGGCAGGGTGATCGCGCTGCCGAAGACGTAGCCGAACAGCACGGTCATGATCACGGGGAACACCAGGAACCCGGCGATCTCGGCCGGCTGGGCCTTCAGCCGCGAGTAGGTGCGGCCCGCGATGGTGAGGGAGTCGCTCAGGGTCCAGCGCAGCGTCTCGTACATCTCTCCGGCTCCCTTCTCAGGCCGTCAGGTGGAGGAAGACCTCGTCGAGGGTGGGCCGTCGCAGCGCCAGGTCCTCCACGGGGATGCCGGCCGCGTCCAGCGCGCCGGCGATGCGGACGAGTGACTGCGCGCCGTCGGCGGCGGGGACGGTCACCCGCCGCTCGTCGGCGCTCTCGATCTCCTGGGATCCGGCGCTCCTGAGCAGCCGGAGCCCCGCGGGCACGTCCCCCGGCTCCCGGAAGACGACCTGCACGCGGTCGCCGCCGACCTGCCGCTTCAGCTCGGCCGGCGACCCCGCCGCGGCCACCACGCCCTCCCTCAGGACCACGATCTGGTCCGCGAGCCGGTCGGCCTCCTCCAGGTACTGCGTGGTCAGCAGCAGCGTCGTGCCCTCCTTCACGAGGTCGAGCAGCAGCTCCCAGAGCTGCATCCGGCTGCGCGGGTCGAGCCCGGTGGTCGGCTCGTCCATGAACAGCACCGGCGGCGACACGATCAGGCTCGCCGCCAGGTCGAGCCGGCGCCGCATGCCCCCCGAGTACTCCTTGACCGGCCGCCGTCCCGCCTCGGCCAGCCCGAACCGCTCCAGCAGCTCGACCGCCCTGCGCCGCGCCTCGGCCCTGCTCAGGTGGTAGAGCCGCCCGAACAGCTCCAGGTTGCGCCGCCCGGTCAGCAGCTCGTCCACCGCCGCGTGCTGCCCGGCCAGGCCGATGCGGAAGCGCAGCCGGGCCGCGTCGCGGACGACGTCCAGCCCGGCGACCTCGGCTCGGCCCGCGTCGGGGCGCAGGAGTGTGGCGAGGATGCGTACGGCGGTCGTCTTGCCCGCCCCGTTCGGCCCCAGCAGCCCGCAGACGGTGCCCGCCGGGACGTCGAGGTCGATGCCCTTGAGCGCCTCTGTGGCCGCGTACCGCTTGCGTAACCCCTCCGCGTGGATCATCGCAGGCCCCCTTAACAGTGTTAAATCTAACAGCGTTAAGGATGCATTGAACGTTGTTAAGCTGTCAATGTGGCACTCGAGAAAAGCATCATCGTCGCGACCGCGCTACGGCTCCTGGACGAGGTCGGGCTCGACGGGCTGACGCTGCGCCGGCTCGCGGGCGAGCTGGGCGTGCAGGCCCCCGCCCTCTACTGGCACTTCAAGAACAAGCAGGAGCTGCTGGACGCGATGGCGGCGGCGATGATGTCCGGGCACCAGTCCCGCCCGGCGCTGGAGGAGCCCGGCAAATGGCGTGAGTGGCTCGCCGGCTACGCGCACGCCGACCGCGCGATCCTCAACTCCTGTCGCGACGGGGCCAAGCTGGTGGCGGGCACGCGGCCGTCGACCGAGCTGTTCGCCGCGGTGGAGCGGGCGATGGCGGGGCTGGAGTCGGCGGGGTTCGGCGCCGGGGACGCGGCGCGGGGGCTGTTCACGGTGAGCGGGTACGTGGCCGGCTTCGTGCTGGAGGAGCAGGCCGACCGGACGCGGTCGGACGAGGAGCGCGGCATGCCGGACCTGGAGGAGTTCAGGAGGACCTATCCGCGGCTGATGGCGGGCCTGACCGAGGTCGGCGACCCGCAGGGCGACGCGTCGTTCGAGGGCGGGCTGCAGCTGATCCTCGACGGCATGGAGCTCCGCCTGAAGGCTCAGGCCACCTTGGCGGCGGGCGCGGACCAGGTGTCGCAGGCGGAGGGGGAGACCGCCCGGTAGCCGCGCTGCAGCCAGTAGACGCGGGTGGCGCCCTTGCCGTGGCTGCGGTAGCCGTCCTCGTCGCCGCTGGCCCGGGTGGCGTCGAGCAGCGCCGCCCAGTCGTCCCCGGTGCGCCGCAGCGAGCCCCACACGCTGCCGAGGAACACTCCCGACAGGCAGTCGGCCTGCAGCTCGAAGCGCCGCTTCAGCTCGCCCTGGCGGTCGGTCCGGATCTTCGCCTTGTACGAGCGCCAGACGCCGAGCAGGCTCTGCAGGTGGTGCCCGTACTCGTGGGCGGCCACCTTGAACGGGTACAGATCGGTCCTGTCCTCGATCCACCGGCCGGTGAGCGGGAACACCAGGGTGCCGCGCTCGGTGCAGTAGAAGGCGGCCGCCTGCTCGGGCCACGCCACCCCGCACACGGTGCTCGCGGGCTCCTCGTAGTACCGCACGACGGGCTTGCTGAACGCCCATCCGGCCCGCCCGAAGTACGCACCCCACGACTGATCCAGACATTTCATGACAGCGTCGAGGTACTGCCGTGCCCGTGGGATCCCCCCGTACGTGATCGCCGTCTCGGGACAGGCGGTGGCGCGCAGCTTCCCGGCCTTCTTGGAGAACGGGCTGGCGACGGGGGCGGCGTGGGCGATCTGAGCGGGCACGCAGGCGGTCGCGAGGATCGCGACGAGGGCAATAATGCGCTTGAGGGGGAGGGGCTGCACAGGGGGCAGCTTAACGATCAGCGGCGATGCGGCACGACTGCGGCGTCGATCACTCCCGCAGCGGTGACGGCAACGGAGAGTAAAGGTGATTGACTCTCGCCCATGACAGATGCGGCATTGGTGCTGATTGTTGGCGGTTTGGCGGTTTTTGTTGGGGCGATCGTCCAAGGTGGTGTGGGTTTCGGCCTCGGACTGGTCGCCGCTCCCGTGCTCACCATGCTCGACCCCGACCTCATGCCGGGCGCCATCCAGGTCGTCAACGTGACGCTCCCGCTGTTCACGCTGGCCGCCGAATGGCGCACGGTGGACTGGCGCGGGCTCGGGTTCGCGGTGCTGGGGAGGCTGCCCGGGAGCGTCATCGGCGCATTCATCGTCGTCTACGTTTCCGCATACACCCGAGGCGTCTTCGTCGCCGTCATGGTGCTCATCGCGGTGGCCCTGACGGCCAGGGCGCTGAGCGTGCCGCGCAACGGGCTGACCGTCGCCTCCGCCGGGTTCGTCTCCGGGATCACCGGGACGGCGACCGGCATCGGCGGGCCGCCCATGGGGCTGGTGTACCAGCACGCCAAGGGGCCGCAGATCAGGGCGACGCTGGCGATGTTCTTCTTCCTGAGCGCCGCCCAGTCGCTGGTCATCCTCGCAGTGGTGGACGAGCTCCCGGCCCGGGCGCTGACGACGGGGGCGCTGCTGATCGTGCCGATGGTGCTCGGGTTCCTGGTGTCGGGGCCGCTGCGGCGGTATCTGGACGGCGGCAAGGTGCGGACGGCCGTGCTCGTGGTGGCCGCCGGCTCCGCCGTGGCGCTGCTCGCGCAGAACGTGATCGCACAGTTCGCCTGAGGCCGAAGCGCGGAAGATTGAGCTGACGTTTCTGGATTGTTACCCGAAACAACAAACTCCCGACCTACAGGGTCTTCCAAAGCAGGCCATCCCGGAATACGTTGCCGCAAACAACATTCATCCGGGCCCCTCCGGAAGAAAGGACCCTGCACCATGCGCAAGGGGATCCTCAGCCTGACCGCCGCGGCAGCCACGCTCGCCCTCGGTCTCACCGCCTGCGGGGGCGACAGCGGTCAGACCACGGCGACGTCGTCCTCGTCGGCCTCAGCCTCAGCCCCGGCTGCGAAGGCCGGGAAGGTCGGCGTCATCCTGCCGGACAGCAAGTCCTCGGCCCGGTGGGAGACGGCGGACCGCAAGTACCTGGAAGAGGCGTTCAAGGCCGCCGGCGTCCAGTACGACATCCAGAACGCCCAGAACGACAAGACGGCGTTCCAGACCATCGCCGACCAGATGATCACCAACGGCGCGACCGTCCTGATGATCGTGAACCTGGACAGCGGCAGCGGCAAGGCGGTCATCGACAAGGCCAAGTCCCAGGGCGTGGCCACGATCGACTACGACCGCCTGACGCTCGGCGGCGGCGCGGCCTACTACGTCAGCTTCGACAACACCAAGGTCGGCACGCTGCAGGGCGAGGGCCTGAGCAAGTGCCTGACCGACAAGAAGGCCGGCAAGCCGATCGTGGCCTACCTGAACGGCTCGCCGACCGACAACAACGCCACCCTGTTCAAGCAGGGGTACGACGGGGTGCTCAAGCCCAAGTTCGACTCCGGCGAGTACGTCAAGGGCCCCGACCAGGCCGTACCCGACTGGGACAACACCCAGGCCGGCACGATCTTCGAGCAGATGCTCACCCAGCAGCCGAAGATCGCGGGCGTGCTGGCCGCCAACGACGGCCTCGGCAACGCCGCCATCACCGTGCTGAAGAAGCAGAACCTCAACGGCAAGGTGCCGGTCACCGGTCAGGACGCCACCGTCCAGGGCCTGCAGAACATCCTCTCCGGCGACCAGTGCATGACCGTCTACAAGGCCGTCAAGAAGGAGGCCGACGCCGGGGCCAAGCTCGCGGTGGCGCTGGCCAAGGGCGAGAAGCCCACGGCGAGCGGCAGCGTCAAGGACCCCGAGAGCGGTCAGGACGTCCCCTCCGAGCTCCTTGAGCCGCAGGCCATCTACCTCGACAACGTCAAGGACGTGGTGGCCGACGGTTACGTGACCAAGGAGGAACTGTGCACGGGTGACTTCGCCAAGAAGTGCACCGAGGCAGGCATTCAATAAGACCAAAGGGGGCGCGGCCCGACCGGTCGTGCCCCCCTTAGGGAGCACCATGACCCCCCTCCTTGAAGTGCGCGGGATCGACAAGAGCTTCGGCCCGGTGAAGGTCCTGCACAAGGTCGAGTTCGCGGCGTACGCCGGCGAGGTGACGGCCCTGGTCGGAGACAACGGCGCGGGCAAGTCGACGCTGGTCAAGTGCATCGGCGGCATCTACCCCATCGACGCCGGCGAGATCCTGTTCGACGGCAGGCAGGTGAGCGTCCACAGCCCACGCGACGCCGGCGAGCTCGGGATCGAGATCGTGTACCAGGACCTGGCCCTGTGCGACAACCTCGACATCGTCCAGAACATGTTCCTCGGCAGGGAGCGCAAGAGCGGGCTCCTGCTCGACGAGGACAGCATGGAGGAGCTGGCCGAGAAGACCCTCAGCAGCCTGTCCGTGCGCACGGTGAAGTCCATCAGGCAGCAGGTCTCCAGCCTGTCCGGCGGGCAGCGGCAGACCGTGGCCATCGCCAAGGCCGTGCTGTGGAACAGCAAGGTCGTCATCCTCGACGAGCCGACCGCGGCGCTGGGCGTGGCCCAGACCGCGCAGGTGCTGGAGCTGGTGCGCAGGCTGGCCGACACCGGCCTGGCAGTCGTGCTCATCTCGCACAACATGAACGACGTCTTCGCCGTCTCCGACCGGATCGCGGCGCTCTACCTCGGCAGGATGGCCGCCCAGGTCAAGACCGCCGACTTGACGCACGCCCAGGTCGTCGAACTGATCACCTCAGGCCGCAGCGGGGAACTCGGCCTCAAGAACGGGGTCACCCCATGAGCAAGGTCAAAGAACTCCCCGGCGAGGCCATCGCCACGGCGACGCAGTCCCCGTCGATCGGCAACAGCTTCCTCGCCTACATCGAGCGGGTACGCGGCGGCGACATGGGCGCGCTGCCCGCCGTGCTGGGGCTGATCGTGCTGTGCACGGTCTTCGCCGTCGCGCGCCCCGCCTTCGTCACCTCGATCAACTTCGCCAACCTGTTCACCCAGGGCGCCGCGATCACGCTGATCGCGATGGGCCTGGTGTTCGTGCTGCTCCTCGGCGAGATCGACCTGTCCGCCGGCTTCGCCAGCGGCGTGTGCGCGGCGGTGCTCGCCGTCACGCTGACCAGCCTGGGCCTGCCCTGGTACGTGTGCGTGCTGGCCGCCATCGTCACCGGCGTGATCATCGGCACGGTGCTCGGCACGCTCGTCGCCAAGGTAGGGATCCCGTCGTTCGTGGTCACGCTGGCCGCGTTCCTCGCCTTCCAGGGCCTGGTCCTGGTGCTGGTGCAGGAGGGCACGAACATCTCCATCAGGGACAGCGTGATCGTCGCCATCGCCAACAAGAACCTGCCGCCCGCGCTGGGCTGGGCGCTCTACGCGGTCTGCGTGGCGGTCTTCGCCGCCGTGCAGCTCCTGCGGGCCAGGAAGCGCACCAAGCGCGGGCTGGTGGCCGACCCGATGTCGCTGATCGCCGCCCGCGTGGGCGCGCTGGCGGTGCTGGCCGGGCTCTCGGTCTACGTGCTCAACCTGGAGCGCAGCCGCAACCCGGCGCTGGTCTCGCTGACCGGCGTGCCGATCGTGGTGCCGATCATCCTGGTGCTGCTGGTCGCGTGGACGCTGGTGCTGCGCCGTACCGCGTTCGGACGCCACATCTACGCGGTCGGCGGCAACACCGAGGCCGCCCGCCGGGCCGGCATCCCGGTCGACCGGATCAGGATCAGCGCGTTCGTGATCTGCTCCTCGATGGCCGCGATCGGCGGGATCGTGGCCGCGTCCAGGGCCAGCTCGGTCGACCCGAACACGGGCGGCAGCTCCGTCCTGCTGTACGCGGTCGGCGCGGCGGTCATCGGCGGCACGAGCCTGTTCGGCGGCAAGGGCAGGGTGCTGGACGCCGTGCTCGGCGGCGCCGTGGTGGCGGTCATCGAGAACGGAATGGGTCTGATGGGGTATGGGGCCAGTGTGAAGTACCTGGTCACGGGGTCCGTCCTGCTGCTCGCCGCGGGCGTCGACGCCCTGGCACGCAAACGGGCGTCGGCCGCTGGTCTAAGGTGATCAGCGACTCTCAGCCCCCGAAGGAAAACCAGACGATGCGTGCCGGCCCTTCCCAAGAGGACATCAGGCGCCACAATCTCGGCGCGCTGCTTCGCCATGTCCATCTGGGCGGGCCGATCTCGCGCGCCGAGCTGACCTCGCGGATGGGGCTCAACCGCAGCACGATCATGGCGCTGACCTCGGACCTCACCGCCGCGGGGCTGGTACGCGAGGAGCTGCCGCGCGAGACGGGCCGCGCGGGGCGTCCCTCGCTCGTGGTGCGGCCCGAGTCGGCCCGGGTCTACGTGTTCGCGTTCGACGTGGGCCCCGACCGGCTCGCGGTGGCCCGCGTGGGGCTGGGCGGGGTGATACTCGACCAGCGCGAGACGACCCGCGAGCGAGCCAAGTTCGAGCTCGACGAGCTGACCGGGGTGCTGTCCGGCTTCGCCCGGCAGATGCGGCGCAAGACCAGGGACGACACCGTCTGCGTGGGCGCGGCGGCGGCCGTGTCCGGTGGCGTGCGCAAGGCCGACGGCGTGGTGCGGTTCTCGCCCAACCTGCTGGCCGAGGAGATCCCGTTCGGCGAGGAGCTGGGCCGCCGGCTCGGCCTCGGGCTGCCGGTCAGCGTGGGCAACGACGCCAACCTGGCCGCCCTCGCCGAGCACAGCCGGGGCGTCGGAGCCCTCGTCAGGGACCTCATCTACCTGCACGGCGACGTGGGCATCGGCGGCGGCATCATCGCGGGCGGCCATCTGCTCGGCGGTCACGACGGCTACGGCGGCGAGGTCGGCCACATGGTCGTCAACCCCGGCGGGCGCGCCTGCGGCTGCGGGTCACACGGGTGCCTGGAGGCGGAGGTGGGGGAGCGGGCCCTGCTGGAGGCCGCCGGCCGCATCGGCCCCGGGCAGCACGGGCGCGACGCGGTGCGCGCCGTGGTGGAGGCCGCCGACCGGGGCGACATCGAGGCGCAGGACGCGCTCAAGAAGGTCGGTGCCTGGCTCGGCCTCGGGGTGGCGAACCTGGTCAACATCTTCAACCCCGAAATGGTCGTCTTCGGGGGCATCCTCCGGGAGATCTACCTGGGGTCAGCGGCGCAGGTGCGCACCCAGCTCGCCCTGCACGCGATGGCGCCGCAGCGGGAGAGGCTGCGGCTGCGCACGGCGTCGCTCGGGGACGCCGCCCCGCTGGTGGGCGCGGCCGAGCTGGCCTTCGCCAACGTCCTCGCCGACCCCCTGGAGGTCCTCGCCCGCGCCAACGCCTGACCCGGTCAGCCGACTTTCGACCTGGTGGCCGTCCAGGTGTTGCAGAAGCCCGTGGCCCCGCCGCGGTAGCCGCGTTCCTGCCAGAAGGCGAGGTTGCGGGGCTTGCCGTGGATCTCGCTCTCGTCGGCCCTGCGCACCGCGTCGATCCAGTCCTCCCACTCGATCCCCGGCTTGATCGACTCGAGGGCGGCGCTGTAGAAGACGCCGGCGAAGCACTCGGCCTGCATCTCCAGCCGGTGGCTCAGCAGGGCCTGCGCGCCGTCCGACGCCTGCTGGTACAGCGCGTTCTGCGCGTCCAGCACCCCGATGAGCTGCTGGACGTGGTGCCCCCACTCGTGGGCGACGGAGTGCGCGATGTTCATCCTGAACGGGTCGCGCAGGTCGTGTTTCATGATCCGGATGGCGATCGTGCGCTGCTCGGGGCAGTACTGCGCGCCGTTGCTGGTGATCTCCCCGCAGACAGAGCCGCTGCCCGTCGTGATCGTGACCTCGGGCGGGGTGTACGGCAGCCCGGCCGCCGCGAACCGCCCGGCCCAGAAGCGGTCGGCGCACCCGGCCATCGCCCGGTGGAACGCCTTGAGCGAGGCGGCGCTCCCCACGCGGATCTGCGGGACCTGGCAGGTCTGGGCGACCACGTCCCCGCCCATCGCCGCCAGCAGGCCGGCCTGCCCGATACGCGACGCCGCCTGGGCGGGCCCGGAGAAAAGCCCGGAGAAAGTCCCGGAGAAGAAGAGCAGACCCGCGACCATGCCCGCTAAGAGGGATATGCGCACGATCGCGGATCTTAGAGGACTTCTAGGACACTTGGGACTTCGGAGCCTTCCAGGTGTTGCAGCCGCCGGCCGACTCGGTGTCGAAGCCGCGCTTGAGCCAGGCGCCGGTGTTCTTGGCGTTGCCGTGCGTCTTCTCGCCCCAGTTCTCGGCCTTCACGCCGATGGCGGACAGGTCGAGGCCGGTGCCGCCGTTCTTGACCCAGTAGTCGAACTCGGTTTGCTGGCGGCCGAGCGAGTGCCAGACGCTGCCGGTGAACACGCCGGACAGGCACTCGGCCTGCAACTCCATACGGCGCGACTCGTCGAGCACCCGGGCCTCGTTCTTGCCGGTGTACCGCGTCTGGGCGTTGAACATGCCCGTGAGCTGCTGGATGTGGTGGCCGTACTCGTGGGCCAGGACCAGCATCAGCATGAGGTCGGTCGGCTCTTCGACGAGGTTGGCGCTGGCGAAAAAGGTGATCTTCTTGTTGGTCGAGCAGTACAGGGCCTGCACGCCGCCCTCGGGGAATTTGCCGCACCCGGTCTGTGCGCCGGGCTTGGCGATCACCTGCATGGTGGGCTTGGTGAACTTGAAGCCCGCCTTCTTCACCTTGGGCTCCCAAGCGGCGTTGAGGCAGTCGAGCACGACGTCCAGGTAGCCCTTGACCTCCTCCAGGCTGCCGGACCGCACCTTCGGCTCCTCGCACGTGTCGAAGCCGAGCTTGCCCGTCTTGTAGATCGGGCTTTTCGCCAACACGGGCTTGAACGCCGGCGCCGCGGTGGCCGCGTGGGCCGTACCGGCGAAGAGCAGGCTCGCCAGGGCGCCTGCTATGAGCGCCAATCGGGTGATACGCATGAGAAGGCACCCTATTGAATAGGGAGTTCCAGGTAAAGGAATATTAAAGCGTGTTGCGGGCCGTGGCGGACCAGGTGTTGCACGCGCCCGGAGTGCCGCGGTTGAATCCCCGCGTCATCCAGGCCGCCTGCGTCGGGCCCTTGCCGTGGTCGTTCTGGGGCCAGCCCTTGGCGCCGTTCTTCCTGAACCAGTCGACGGTGTACGCCCAGTCGGCGTCGGTGACGAGTTCCGTGCCCTTCATCGTGCTCATGAACACCGAGGAGAAGCACTCCGCCTGCAGTTCCGAATTGCGCGAGAGTTGCAGCCGTTTCGCCTTGCCCGCGACACTCCTGGCGGTCCAGTAGTAGTTCCAGATGCCGGAGACCTGCTGGACGTGGTGCCCGTACTCGTGGGCGATCAGGCGGGTGATGCCCAGCGGGAACGGGTTCCGCAGCTGGTCCTTGCTGATCATCAGGTACATCGTGCGGTCGGTGGAGCAGTAGACGCCGTCGGCGCCGGTGTTCCACGTGCCGCAGGGCGTCCTGACCTTGGCGGTGATGATGCGCAGCCGCGGCTTGGTGAAGGGCAGCCTGGCCTTGCGGAACTGGGCTCCCCACGCCTTGTTGAGGCAGTTGGTCACGCGGGTCAGGAAGCGCCGGTACGCGGTCATGCTCCCGGCCGGCAGGTCGCCGGGCGCGCAGTTGACGTCGGCCAGGCGCCCGGTCCGGTAGAGCGGGTTCGCTGTGGCCAGCGTCCTGCCGAGCGAGGGCCCCTTCTTCGACTCGCTGGCGCCCTTGGCGGGTGGGGAGCCGGCCTGCTGGGCCCCGTTCTGCGGCTCGGCGGAGGTGGTGGCCACGTCGGCCAGCACCAGCACCAAACCGGCCGCTGCCAGGGCAAGCGCCACCATGGCGGCCGCCAGCGCCACGAGTTTACCTTTGGGGGCAGAGTTCATATGTTCCGAAAAACTATCCCAAGATCAGACATATGTGGGTGGATTTGACTCGATGGAGTCAGTGAGGCGCGAGCGAACTAGACTCGTGGTCGTCGGCGCACAAGAGCAGAGGGGAGTCGGATCCGTGAGCGGGTTGCTGGGCTCGATAGAGGGACCGCACGACGTCAAACGGCTCACTGTCGAGGAGCTGACTCGGCTCGCGGGGGAGATCCGCGACCTGCTGGTCGACTCGTGCGCCAGGTTCGGCGGCCACCTCGGCCCCAACCTGGGCGTGGTCGAGCTCACCATCGCCCTGCACCGGGTCTTCGACTCCCCGAACGACCCCATCGTCTGGGACACCGGCCACCAGTCGTACGTGCACAAGGTCCTCACCGGCCGGGCCTCCGGCTTCGAGGCGCTCAAGCAGGAGGGCGGCCTGTCGGGCTATCCGAGCCAGGCCGAGTCGGAGCACGACTTCGTGGAAAACTCCCACGCCTCGACCGCGCTCTCCTACGCCGACGGCCTGGCCAAGGCGTTCAAGCTGCGCGGCGAGCAGGACCGCACGGTCGTGGCGGTGATCGGCGACGGCGCGCTGACCGGTGGCATGGCCTGGGAGGCGCTCAACAACATCGCCGCCGCCAAGGACCTCCGGCTCGTGATCGTCGTCAACGACAACGGCCGCTCCTACTCGCCCACGATCGGCGGCCTGGCCTCCCACCTGTCCAACCTGCGGGTCAACCGCAGGTATGAGGACTTCCTCGACTACGTCAAGGACAAGTTGGGGAACGTTCCCGTGCTCTACGACGCCCTGCACGGCTTCAAGAAGGGCGTCAAGGACGTCCTGGCCCCGCAGGTCATGTTCGAGGACCTCGGGCTCAAATACGTCGGCCCCATCGACGGCCACGACGAGCAGGCCATGGAGGCGGCGCTGCGCAAGGCGCGCGACTTCCGCGGCCCCGTCATCGTCCACGCCCTCACCCAGAAGGGCCGCGGCTACACGCCGGCGGAAAACCACGACGAGGACCAGTTCCACTCGCCCGGCGCCTTCGACCGCGCCACCGGCGCGGAGAAGCCCAAGCCGCGCATCTGGACCAACGTGTTCAGCGAGGAGCTCGTCCGGCTCGGCAAGGAGCGCGAGGACCTCGTCGCGATCACCGCGGCCATGCTCCACCCGACGGGCCTCAACGCGTTCGCCGATGCCTACCCCGAGCGCATCTACGACGTCGGCATCGCCGAGCAGCACGCGCTGACCAGCGCCGCCGGCCTCGCCCTCGGCGGCATGCACCCGGTCGTGGCCGTCTACGCCACCTTCCTCAATCGCGCCTTCGACCAGCTCCTCATGGACGTCGCGCTGCACCGCCTGCCCGTCACGGTGGTGCTCGACCGGGCGGGCGTCACGGGCGACGACGGCCCCAGCCACAACGGCATGTGGGACCTGTCGATCCTCCAGGTCGTGCCGGGGCTGAGGGTCGCGGTGCCGCGCGACGGCGACCGGCTGACCGAGCTGCTGCGCGAGGCGGTGGAGGTCACCGACGGCCCGACCGTGCTGCGCTTCCCCAAGGGCCCGGTGGCCGAGGCGGTCGAGGCGGTCGGCAAGCTGGGCGAGATGGACCTGCTGCGCGCCCCCACGGGCGAGCCCGACGTGCTGCTGGTCGGCGTGGGCCCGATGGCGCAGCTCTGCATGGAGGCCGCGGTCCTGCTCGACGCCCAGGGCATCGCGGCCACCGTGGTCGACCCCCGGTGGGTCAAGCCGCTCGACGAGGCGCTGGTGCTGGCCGCGAGCGCCCACAAGATGGTGGCCGTCGTCGAGGACAACGGCCGGGTGGGCGCCGTGGGCGACGCCGTGGCCCGCCTGCTGCGCGACGCCGACGTCGACGTGCCGGTGCGCACGTTCGGCATCCCCCAGGAGTTCCTCGACCACGCCAAGCGGGCCGTGATCCTCGGCAGGGCCGGCCTGACCGGGCAGGACCTCGCCCGGCAGATCACCGAGGCGGTCGCCAAGCGCACCTCCCACGAGATGCCCGCCCGCCACTGAGCCCCCGGAGCGCCGCGGCGGTGATCATCGGTACGACGATCACCGCCGCGTCCCGGGCTCCTATCCCCGCGGTGAGACTTCGGCGGGGCGATTCCCGGCCACGCATGATCACTCAGGGCGTGGGAAGGATCACCGGGCGTGGACATCTTTCGCACGAAGAGCGTCGAGCAGTCGATCCGTGACACCGAGGATCCGGAGCACCAGCTGCGCAAACGCCTGACGGCCACCGATCTGACCGTTTTCGGCATCGGGGTGATCGTCGGCACCGGGATCTTCGTGCTCACGGGACAGGTCGCCAGGGAGGTGGCCGGCCCGGCGGTGGCGCTCTCGTTCGTCGTCGCGGGCGTCGTCTGCGGGCTGGCGGCCCTGTGCTACGCCGAGTTCGCCTCCACGATCCCGGTCGCCGGCTCGGCCTACACCTTCGCCTTCGCCACCCTGGGCGAGTTCCCCGCCTGGGTGATCGGCTGGGACCTGACCCTGGAGCTGGCGCTGGCCGCGGCCGTGGTGGCGGTCGGCTGGTCGGGCTACTTCGCCGCGATGCTGGCGTCCGCCGGCGTCCATCTCCCCAGCTCGATCGCGGGCGACAACCCCGTGGTGAACGTGCCGGCCGTCCTCATCGTCCTCATCCTCACCACGATCCTGGTGATCGGGATCAAGGTCTCCTCGCGGGTCAACCTCATCCTGGTGGTCACGAAGATCGCGGTCGTGCTGCTGGTGATCGTGGCCGGGCTGTTCTTCGTCAAGGCCGCCAACTACACGCCGTTCATCCCCGAGGCGGTGTCCTCGGCGCGCGTGGAAGGGCTGAAGGCGCCGCTGATCCAGGTGCTGTTCGGCGTCTCGCCGGTCGCGTTCGGGGTGATGGGCATCTTCTCCGCCGCGGCGATCGTGTTCTTCGCGTTCATCGGCTTCGACATCGTGGCCACCGCCGCCGAGGAGACCATCCACCCGCAGCGCGACGTGCCGCGGGGCATCCTCGGCTCGCTGGCCATCTGCACGGGCCTGTACGTGGCCGTCTCGCTCGTCGTGGTCGGCATGCAGCGCTACGACCGGCTCAGCACCTCCGCGCCGCTGTCCGACGCGTTCACCGCGGTCGGCTACGGCTGGCTGGCCGCGATCATCAGCGTCGGCGCCATCGCCGGTCTGACGACCGTGGTGCTCGTGCTGCTGCTCGGCCAGGCCCGGGTGCTGTTCGCGATGTGCCGCGACGGGCTGCTGCCGCGCCCGCTGGCCAAGGTCCACCCGAGCTTCGGCACGCCGGCCCGGCTCACGGTCATCATCGGCCTGGTGACGATGGCGCTGGCCGGGTTCGTGTCGTTCGGCGAGCTGGCCGAGCTGGTGAACATCGGCACGCTCTTCGCGTTCGTGGTGGTCTCGATCGGCGTGATCATCCTCCGGCGCACCCGGCCCGACCTGCCGAGGGCGTTCCGCGCGCCGCTCGTGCCGGTGCTGCCGATCGTGTCGGTGCTGGCCTGCCTCTACCTCATGCTCAACCTGCCGGTGCAGACGTGGCTGAGGTTCCTGGTCTGGATGATCGTCGGCGTCGTCATCTACTTCGTCTACGGCTACCGCCACAGCAGGGCGGCGCAGCTCAGGGTCAAGGTCGACGGCTGAGGGGCGGCGCGCCCCGAGCGGTACGCGCCCCACCCCCCAGCGGATCAGAGCGAGAGGAGCGATCCCACCGCGGCCTTCATCATGCAGCCGTTGCTGAACACCTTGGCCCAGTTCACCGTCCTGCCGTGCCAGCGGCCGGCCACCACGACGGCGTGCGGCCGCAGCTCCTTCGTGCAGACGGCGTCCGGCGTGACGTTGAGCTGCCCGGGGTGCCCGTTGACCTTCTGCAGCAGTTGGCAGGCCGCGCGCGGCCTCGGGTGGCTGCCTCCCACGGGCCCGCAGTGGAGCCAGGCCGTCTTCGTCTCCCCGCCCTTGATCGCGTCGACGATTTTGAGCTGCACCCTCGGGTGCGGGGTGGCCGAGGCGGGCGACGACGCGCCCAGCAGGAAGGCTCCGCAGAGGGCGAGGCCGCCGAGTGCTCTCATCATGATTACTCTCCGTCCGTTGAACGGTACTCAACGCTACGACGGAGCCCGGTGAGGGTTTGGGAGGCCCGCCGCGCGGGCCTCCCAAAAGGATTCAGGCGGGCACCGAGGCCACGCCGGGCGGCAGGAAGCGCGGCTGGGCGATGCCGGTCCTGTCCAGGTACGGGGTGATCCCGCCCAGGTGGAACGGCCAGCCGGCCCCGAGGATCATGCACAGGTCGATGTCCTGCGGCGCGGCGACCACGCCCTCGTCCAGCATGATGCGGATCTCCCCGGCCAGCGCCTTCAGGACGCGCTCGCGTACCTGCTCGGCGGTGGAGGGTGAGGCGCCGCCGGAGAAGAGGGCCACCGCCTCCGGGTCGAGCGTGAAGTCGGGCGCGTAGACGCCCGGCTTGCCGGTGGCGACCAGCTTGGCCATGTTCTCCGAGACGCCGAAGCGGTCGGGGAAGGCCCCGTGCAGCGTCTCGGCGACGTGCAGGCCGACGGCCGGGCCGACGAGCTGCAGCAGCGCGAACGGCAACATCGGCAGCCCGAGCCCGTCCAGCGCGTGCTCGGCCACCTCCAGGGGCGTGCCCTCGTCCACGGCCGCCACGACCTCGCCCATGAAGCAGGTCAGCAGCCGGTTGACCACGAACGCGGGGGCGTCCTTGACCAGCACCGACGACTTCTTCAGCGACTTGCCCACCGCGAACGCCGTGGCCAGCGTCGCGTCGTCCGTCGCGGCGCCGCGGATGATCTCCAGCAGCGGCATGACGGCGACCGGGTTGAAGAAGTGGAACCCGACCAGCCGCTCGGGGTGCGCCAGCCCGGCGCCCATCTCGGTCAGGGAGAGCGAGGAGGTGTTCGTGGCCAGCACGCACCCGGCCGAGACCACGGCCTCCACCTCGGCGAACACCTGCTTCTTGACCGCCATGTCCTCGAACACGGCCTCGATCACGAAGTCGGCGTCGGCGAAGGCGTCCTTCGTCAGCGACCCGGTCACCAGGCCCTTGAGGCGGTTGGCCTGGTCGGCCGAGACGCGGCCCTTGCGGAGGAGCTTGTCGACCTCGGCGTGCACGTAGCCGACGCCCTTGTCGAGCCGGGCCTGGTCGAGGTCGGTCAGCACGACCGGCACCTCCAGGCGGCGCGCGAACAGCAGCGCCATCTGCGAGGCCATCAGCCCCGCGCCCACCACGCCGACCTTGGTGACCTTGCGGGCCAGCGACCGGTCCGGCGCGCCCGCGGGCCGCTTGGCGCGGTGCTGCACCAGGTCGAACGAGTAGAGCCCGGCCCGCAGCTCGTCGCCCGTCAGCAGGTCGGCCAGCGCCTCGTCCTCGGCGGCGAAGCCCTCGTCGCGGGAGGCCGTGCGGGCCTGGGCGATCAGGTCGAGCGCGCGGTAGGGGGCGGGCGAGGCGCCGCGCAGCTTCATGTCCACCAGGAAGCGCGCGTCGGCGACCGCCTTCTCCCAGTCCTCGTCGTGAGCCGGCCGCTCCACGGCCAGCTCGCCCTTGACCACGCGGGCGGCCCAGCGCAGCGACTCCTCCAGGAAGTCGGCGGGCTCGAACATCGCGTCCGCGACGCCCAGCTCGTACGCCTCCTTGCCCTTGATCATGCGGTTCTGCGAGAGCGGGTTCTCGATGACGAGCTTGATCGCCTTCGCCGGGCCGATCAGGCGGGGCAGGAGCTGCGTGCCGCCCCAGCCCGGCACCAGGCCGAGGAAGCACTCCGGCAGCGCCACCGCGGGCACGCCCGAGGAGATGGTCCGGTACGTGCAGTGCAGCGCCACCTCCAGCCCGCCGCCCATCGCGGCGCCGTTCACGAACGCGAACGACGGGATCGGCAGCTCGCCCAGCCTGCGGAAGACGTGGTGGCCCAGCGCGCCGATGGCCAGCGCCTCCTCGCGCGTGGACAGGGCGGCCGCGCCCTTGAGGTCGGCGCCGACGGCGAAGATGAACGGCTTGCCCGTCACGCCCACCGCGGCCAGGTCGGTGCGCTCGGCGATCTCCGACAGCGCGCCGTTGAGCGCGAACAGGCCGAGCGGGCCGAACGTGTTGGGCTTGGTGTGGTCGAAGCCGTTGTCCAGCGTGATCAGCGCCATCGTGCCCGCGCCGCCGGGGAGCTGGACGTCGCGCACGAGCGCCTTGGTGACGACTTCGTCGGGGTCGCGCTCGCCAAGCAGCGACCGCCAGGTGTCGATGTTGCTCATGCGAGGTTCTCCCAGATCACAGTGCCGCCCATGCCCATGCCGACGCACATGGTGGTGATGCCGTACCGCACGTCGGGACGCTCGCTGAACTGCCGCGCGAGCTGCGTCATCAGCCGCACGCCCGAGGAGGCGAGCGGGTGTCCGTAGGCGATCGCGCCGCCGTACTGGTTCACGCGGGGATCGTCGTCGGCGATCCCGAAGTGGTCGAGGAACGCCAGCACCTGGACGGCGAACGCCTCGTTGATCTCGAACAGCCCGATCTCCGAAATATCCAGACCCGCGAGCCGGAGCGCCCGCTCCGTGGACGGGATCGGCCCCACGCCCATCACCTCGGGGTCCACGCCCGCGAACGCGTAGGAGACCAGCCGCATCTTCGCGCCCAGCCCGAGCTCGTCCGCGACCTCCTTGGCGGCCACGACGCACCCGGTGGCGCCGTCGTTGATGCCGGAGGAGTTGCCCGCCGTGACGTTGCCGTGCGGCCGGAACGGCGTCTTGAGCGTGCTCAGCCCCTCCATCGTGGTGCCGGGCCGCGGCGCCTCGTCCTCGACCGCCAGGCCCCAGCCCTTCTCGGCCGTCCTGATCGCGGTCGGCACCAGGTCGGGCTGGATCCTGCCGTCGGCGTACGCCTTGGCCGCCCGCTCCTGCGACAGCACCGCGTACGCGTCCGCGCGCCGCTTGTCGATGCCCGGGTAGCGGTCGTGCAGGTTCTCCGCCGTCATGCCCATGACCAGCGCGCTCGGGTCGACGAGCTTCTCCGACAGGAAGCGCGGGTTCGGGTCGACGCCCTCGCCCATCGGGTGGCGGCCCATGTGCTCGACGCCGCCGGCGATGGCCACGTCGTACGCGCCGAACGCGATGCCGCCCGCGACCGTGGTGACCGCGGTCATCGCGCCCGCGCACATGCGGTCGATCGCGTAACCGGGCACGCTCTTGGGCAGCCCGGCCAGCACCGCCGCCGCCCGGCCGATGGTCAGGCCCTGGTCGCCGATCTGCGTGGTCGCGGCGATGGCGACCTCGTCCACTCGCTCGGGGGGCAGGTTGGGATTGCGCCGGACGAGCTCGCGGATGACGCGGACGACCAGGTCGTCCGCGCGGGTCTCCGCGTACAGCCCTTTCGGCCCCGACTTGCCGAAAGGCGTGCGCACGCCGTCGACGAACACGACGTCACGAGAGGAAGGCACGGATTCGCTCCTCGTTGATAGGGTTCCGTGCCTATGCTACTCGTCAGTAACTACTCCGCAGACGAGGGCTGCGGTCAGCAAGGCGTAGACGACTGTGGTGGCCGGCTCCCAGAGATGGGCGCGGGCTCCGACCAGGGCCGCGACCGCCACGGCCGCGACCGTCCAGAGCGCCGCGCCCTCTCTCCGGCGCCCGCCGTGGCCGGGGTCCCACGGATCGCCAGGTGACCCACCCGACCGCAGGGCGCGCGCCAGTGTCCCCAGCGCGTCACGTGCCCACCACAGGACGAACAACACCCCGGTCGCCAGACTCATCAGCGCCAGCGCCTCGGTGGCCCAGCCCAGGGAGTCGGCGAAGCCGTACAGGGCGGCCTCGCGGAAGAAGCGCGGCGCCGTCCAGCCGAGCAGCAGCGTCACCGCCCAGCCGCAGGCCACCACCAGCCTGCTGAGGGGGCGCACGCGTCCCGTGCGGGGGGCGGCGTACAGCTCGCGCTCTTTGTGGCGGACGTGCCGGGCGTGGGTGCCCCAGACGTACTGGGTGATCGCCTGCGCGGGCACCGCGGCCGCGAAGACCACCAGCGACAGCACGGCCAGCGGCAGCGTCTGCTCCCTCGTCTGCGCCCGGTCGGCGAGCAACTGGGCGGTGGCCAGCAGCGCGATCGAGGCGGAGAGGGCGACGAAGGCCCGGCGGCGGGCGGTCCTGGCCCTGGCCCGCAGCCCGGCCAGCTCCTGGGCGCCTGGAGGGGGTGCCATCTCGGTCAACAGCATGAACGTCATCATGGCGTCACTCTGCGTGGCGACGCCCTGGGTTTGCGTGCTTTGGATGGAGCCCTCGCCGGCACGCAACAGTGGCAGCCCCGAGCATTGCCACTTTTATCTGCAAGGAGCGACAGTCCTGGAATCATCGATAGCTCGGTGAGCTACGCGTAGCCGGCTGGCGCGACGCGTTTCTCTTTTTGGGGTGGGTGAAGGGGGGCGCGTGAGGCAGAGTTCGGAACACGTGGTGGATGCTCCGCCGCGGCGCAGGAGGCGTGAGCGTGGCCCGCGACGGCGGGTCTCCACGCTGGGGTGGGTCGGCATCGGGCTGACGCTGGTGCTGGTGGCCGGCTCGATCGGGGCGTACGCGTACTACCGGCGCATCGAGGGCGAGATCCCCCGCGAGCCCATCGTCGTCGGCAGCCGTCCGCCGGACACCGGCGCGCTCAACGTGCTGCTCGTCGGCTCCGACTCCCGGGCGGGCGAGAACAAGAAGTACGGCCCCAACCTCAAGGAGATCGGCGAGCGCACCGACACGATCATGTTGCTGCACATCTCCCCGAACCGGGACAAGGCCACCATGATCAGTTTCCCGCGCGACTCCATGGTCATGATCCCGGAGTGCAAGAGCCGGGCCGGCGCCGTGATCCCCGGCGGCCTGCGCCAGATCAACGCCGCCTTCAACGAGGGTGGCATCAACTGCACGATCAAGACCCTGGAGTCGCTCACCAACATCAGGATCGACCACTTCGTGAAGGTCGACTTCACCGGCTTCAAGGGCATCATCGACGCCATCGGCGGCATCGAGATCTGCCTGCCCAAGGCCGTCAACGACCCCAAGGCGAAGCTGGTGCTCGGCGCCGGCCGGCACGTGGTCAACGGCGAGCAGGCGCTGGGTTACGTACGCACCCGGTACGCGCTGGGCGACGGCAGCGACCTGAGCCGGATCCAGCGGCAGCAGGTCTTCCTCACCAAGGTGCTGGAGGCGGTCACCGACGGCGGCCTGCTGACCAACCCGGCCAAGCTGAACGCGTTCCTGCTGGCCGGCGCCAAGGCCGTCACCCTGGACGACCAGCTCACGCTCGACCGCATGCTGGACATCGCCTACAGCGTCAAGGGCCTGACGACCAAGGAGCTCAAGGGCATCACCGTGCCCACCGAGCCCTATCCGGCCGACAAGAACCGGGTGCAGTTCAGCCAGCCGGCCGCGAGCGACTTCTTCGAGAGCGTGCGCAACGACGTCGAGGTCACCGCCGCTCCCACGCTCGGCAAGTCCGCCGCGCCCAAGATCGACAACGGCCAGGTGCGCGTACAGGTGCTCAACGGCACGGGGGAGCAGGGCAAGGCGCTCAGGGTGGCCGACGAGCTGGCCGCGCAGGGGTTCGTGGTCACGGAGGTCGGCAACGTCGCCGCGACCCCGAAGACCGCCCTCAGGTACGCGAAGAAGGACACCGCCGACGGGCCCGCCTACGGGGACGCGGTGGCGGCGCGGCTGTCGAAGGAGAAGCGGACGCCCGTGGCCGGCAAGGTCCGGCCGATCACCACGCAGCCGTACAAGGTCAGGGCCGCCGCCGCGGCGGCCCCCGGCGGGCCGGTCATCCAGCTCGTCATCGGCGCGGACTGGCCCGGCGTGCGCGTCGTGTCGGCGATCCCCGACTCGCTCAAGGACAAGGTCGTCGACTCCAGCACCAACCCCTGTCTCTGACTCCTGACAGGCCGCCCGGACGCGGTCCGGGCGGCCTGTGGTCCGCCGCGCCGCGCGACGCCGGAGCGTGCCCGCGCGGGTGAATTCCGTGGTCAAACCCCCTGCCAGGGGGCTTGTCGGCTCACCAACAGCGCGCTGTTCATCGCCTAGAGTGACGAATGTTACGGAGAGTGGTTTTAGGGAAACATGTGAAATTTCCGGACAAGTGATGGTTGGGTCTGCTAGGAAAGGGCGCGGTCCGAATTCGTACTAGAGAGGTTCATCGTGGCGCGCGACGAGAACGACAGGCCTTATGAGGAAGGGCAGGGGAGGTCGTTAAACCCCGACCTGACGGGCGACGTGCTGTCCCCGCGGTGGAGCACCGATGACACCGACGAGCAGCCCGCCATCCAGGTCGTCGGCAACGAGACCTACATCCTTCCGCTCGACAAGAGCGAGCCGCAGCTCATCGGCGGTCGTGACCTGCTCGACGACGGCCCGCACGACGTCCTCGGCGGACAGAGCGACCCCCTCGACCGCCCGGGTCAGCGCGACCTCTACGGCGACCCGCTCGACTCCGGGCAGCGCGACCTGTACGGCGACCCGCTCGACGTGGGGCCCTCGCGTGACGTCTACGTGGCTGGCGACCCGCTTGACGGGAGCAAGCGCGACGTCTACGCGGCCGGCGACCCGCTCGACGGGAGCCACCGCGACGTGTACGGCGGGCCCAGCGGCGCGCACGACGTGTACGGCGGGCCCAGCGGCGCCCATGACGTGTACGGCGGCGCCAGCGGTCCCCACGACGTCCTGGGCGCCAACGACCTGGGCGGCCCAAGCGGCCCGCATGACACGCTCGGCGGGGCCAGCGGCCCCCACCGCATCGACGACGACAACCCGTACCTGCCGCTGGACCGGAGCTACGACTCCGGGTTCGACGACGACCGCGACGACGACCGGCCCAAGCGCGGCTTCCTCGGCTCGGGCTGGACGGACGACGCGGACGAGAAGCGCCCGCAGGGGCGCTCGGGCAGCCGCTCCGGCGGCGGCGGTGGTCGCGACGGCGAGGACGGCGAGGTGCGCCGCCGGACCAGGAAGCTGCTGGTGGTCGCGGCCGCGGTCGTGCTGGTCGGCGTGGGCGCCGGCTTCATGCTCACGGGCAACTCCTCCGACGACCCCTGCAAGGGCGGTCAGTGCGCCAGCGCGGGAGAGGTGACGCGCCCGTCCGAGTCGGCGGCCCCCGAGGACACGCCCTCGGAAGAGGAGGAGTCTCCCGGGACCGAGGATACGGACACCCCGGAGCCGACCGATACTGAGTCCGATACCCCGGCCACGACCCCGCCCACGCGGGCGGCCCGGCACACGCGCGAGCCCTCGGCCCGCCCGACGAACACGCGTATCGGCGAGCCGACGGCGAAGGCCAGCACCAGGCCCACCCGCAGGCCGCAGAACGAGTCGCCCGCCAGCGGCGACAACGACACGGACACGACGGACAGCACGGTGTCGACCAAGGCGCCGGAGTCGAAGTCCACCCAGGCGCCGGCGCCACAGACCCAGGCGCCGCAGACCCAGGCGCCCGCGCCCACGCCCACCAAGGAGAGCAAGGGAATTCTGGACATCCTGTTCCCCTGGGCCTGAGACGTGCGAGGATGCGGATCCAGGTGCTGATCTGGCAGACTGGAAACCGCTTTCCGGGGAGGTCTCGTGGTCACGCTTGAGGACGTCGCCAAGCAGGCGGGCGTCTCGCTGGCGACCGCCTCGCGGGTGCTCAACGGCAGCACCCGCCAGGTGGGCGCCACCTTGCGGGCGCGCGTCGAGCAGGCCGCGGACGAGCTGGGCTACCGTGCCAACATCGCCGCCCAGACGCTGGCCCGCGGGGCCAGCAACGTCATCGGCATCGTGGTCCACGACCTGACCGATCCCTACTTCGCGGCCCTGGCCGACGGGGCGATGCGCGCGGCCGCGACCGAGGGCCTGCTGGTCATGGTGGGCACCACGCATCGCGACCCCGAGCAGGAGATCGCCTACGTGGCCACGCTGCACGCCCAGCGCGTGCGGGCGGTGCTGCTGGTCGGCTCGCGCGTCGCCGACCCCGCCGTCACCGGCCGCCTGCGCGACGAGCTGGCCCGCTACCAGTCGGGCGGCGGGCGCGCGGCCTGCGTGGGCCAGGACCTCCTCGGCGTCGACACCGTCGCGCCCGCCAACCGCCAGGGCGCCGCCGAGCTGGCCCGCGCGCTGGCCGGGCTCGGGCACACCCGGTTCGCGGTGCTGGCCGGGCCGCCGCACCTGGTGACGGCGGCCGACCGGTGCGCCGGGTTCGCCGGGGCGCTGGAGGAGCTGGGGCTGCCCGCGCCGCACGTGATCCACGGGCCGTTCGACCGCGACGGCGGCTACGCGGCGGCCCAGCAGGTCAAGGACGCGACCTGCGTGTTCGCGGTCAACGACGTGATGGCGGTCGGGGCGCTCGCGGCCTACAGGGAGCGCGGGGTCCGGGTGCCGGAGGACGTCTCGGTGGCCGGGTTCGACGACATCGTCACCTTGCGGGACCACGTGCCCGCGCTGACGACCGTGCGGCTGCCCTTGACGAACATGGGGGCGCGGGCGCTGGAGCTCGCGCTGGGTGAGACGGACACGGTCGTGGTCGAGCAGGTCGCGGGCGAGGTCGTGCTGCGAGAGAGCGTACGGAGGATGGCGTGAAGCTGGCCGTCAGCACGCTGGGCATGCCCGGCGAGGGGCTGGACAGGGCGATCGGGATCGCGGCCGGCGGCGGCTGCCAGGGTCTTGAGCTGCGCCTGCACCCCGACACCGGGGTCCACGGCGGCCTCGACGCCGCGCAACGGCGCTCGGTGCGTGAGCGGGTCGGGCGGGCGGGCCTGGAGATCGCCGCGCTCGCCGGATATGTCAAGGTCTGTGAGCCCGGACCGGACGAGCCGGTCGTCGAAGCGCTCCTCGCCGATCTCCGGCTCGCCGCCGACCTGGGCGCTCCCGCGGTGCGCGTGTTCCCCGGCGGCGACGATCCCGCCGTCGGCTCCCGCCGGCTCAAGGCCGCCTCCGGTACGGCCGCCGCCCTCGGCGTCCGCGTCCTCGTCGAGACGCACGACCACATGGCCACCGGCGCCGCCGTGGCCGGGCTGCTGGCCGAGGCGGGCTGCCCCGAGACCACCGGCGCGATCTGGGACCTGCTGCACCCGTGGCGCCACGGCGAGCCTCCGGTCGAGACGCTGGCCGCGCTGGGCCCGTACCTCTCCTACGTCCAGGTCAAGGACGCGGTCTCGGCCACCGACACCACGCCCGTGCCCATGTGGACGGGCTCGGTGCCGCTGGAGGAGTCGGGCGAGCTGCTGCGTTCGGCCGGTTACGACGGATGGGTGTCGCTGGAGTGGGAGCGCACCTGGTATCCGCAGGTCGCCCCGGTCGAGGAGATCCTCCCGGGGGCGGCTGACTGGGTGCGGCGTTTCGCCCCTTAGGTGCCTTTCGCCGCTTAGATAGGGGGATGTCCCTAACTAAGCGGAACAAGGTGCTCGTCGTCGGGATGGACGGCCTGCGGTTCGACCGGCTCCAGGCCCTGGGCGCGCCCGTGCTGGGCTCGCTCATGTCCTCCGGCGCGTACGGCACCAGCAAGCTCCCCTACGGCGAGGCGGGAACGCCGCGTACGGAGTCGCCCGGCCAGGTCGTCCCCAAGGCCCCCGAGCCGGGCGGGCGCGTCATCGCGTCGCGTACGGACTCGGGCCCCGGCTGGTCGTCGATCGCGACCGGCGTCTGGCCGGACAAACACGGCGTGGTGGACAACGGCTTCGCCAGCCCCCGTTTCACGAAATTTCCGGACTTCTTGACTCGTGCGAAGCATGCCCGGCCGGAGCTGAGCACCGCCGCGTTCTTCTCCTGGGCGGCGCTGGACGAGCACGGCGCGTTCAGCCCGGTCATCGACCACCGGTTCGTCCTGGACGGTTACGGCTTCGGCTCCTGGGCCGAGGCCGACAGGCAGATCGCCGAGGCCGCCGAGCGTCACCTGGCGGCGGCCGACCCCGACGCCGTCTTCGTGTACCTGGGCGACACCGACGAGGTGGCCCACGACCTCGGCCCGCATTGCACCGAGTACTTCGACGCGCTCCAGACCCAGGACGCCTACCTGGGCCGGCTGCTCGACGCGGTCCGGGGGCGGTCCTCGTACCCCGGCGAGCGATGGACGGTGCTGGTCACGACCGACCACGGGCACGTGGACGAGGGCGGGCACGGCGGGACGTCGGACGAGGAGCGCACGGTGTTCGTGATCGCGAACCGGCTGGAGGAGGACCTGGGCGGCCGCCCGCTCGGCGAGCCGCGGCTGGTCGACGTGGGACCGACGGCGCTGGCCGTCCTGGGCGTCGGGGTCGAGCCCGCCTGGGATCTGGATGGCGCGGATCTTTTCATCAACTGTTGAATTCCTGTCGGGGACGCGCCAGACTGAGTGTCAGGACGCTGAACGGCAGGGGAGCAGAAGATGAAGACGGCACTGGACTTCTCGGACATCGACGCCGGGATGCTCGCCGAGGTGGGCGGCAAGGCCGCGAACCTCGGCGAGCTGACCAGGGCCGGTCTTCCCGTCCCGCCGGGATGGGCGCTGACCACGGAGGCGTACCGGCGGGTCGCCGAGGGCCTGGAGATCGAGAGCGGCGACGGGCTCGCCGAGAAGGCCAGGCGGCACCTGCTGGAGGCGCCGGTGCCGGACGACGTGCGCGAGGCGATCGTGACGTCCTACGCCGCCCTCGGCGACGACGTGGCGGTGGCGGTGCGTTCGTCCGCCACCGCCGAGGACCTGCCGTTCGCCAGCTTCGCCGGGCAGCAGGACACGTACCTCAACGTCGTCGGCGCCGAGGCGGTCGTGGACGCCGTGCGCCGCTGCTGGGCCTCGCTCTGGACCGACCGCGCGGTCGCCTACCGCGAGTCCAACGGCATCGACCACGCCGCCGTCCGGCTGGCGGTGGTCGTGCAGGTGATGGTGGACGCGCGGGTGGCCGGCGTGATGTTCACCGCCAACCCGGTGACCGGGCGGCGGCGCGAGACCGTCATCGACGCCAACCCCGGGCTCGGCGAGGCCGTCGTCTCCGGCGCCGTGAACCCCGACCGGTTCATCGTGTACGGCGGCGAGATCCTCGAACGCCACGCCGGCGACAAGCGCCTGACCATCCGCCCGTTGCCCGGCGGCGGCACGGAGCGCGTCGAGACCGCACACGACGGCCTCTGCCTGACCGACGGCCAGGTGCGCGCGCTGGCCGAGCTGGGCGGCCGTGTGGAGGACCACTACGGCGCGCCCCAGGACACCGAGTGGGCCATCGACGAGGACGGCCGGCTCTGGCTCACCCAGGCGAGACCGATCACCACCCTCTACCCGCTGCCCGAGCCGACCAGGCCGGGCCTGCGCGTGTACTTCTCGGTCAACGTCGTCCAGGGCGTCATGGGGCCGCTCACCCCGATGGGGCTGTCGGCGTTCCGCTTCGTCAGCTCCGGCGCGGCGGGCGTGCCCGGCTACGGCCCGGCCGACCCGGCCGACGGCGCCCCGTTCATGGCCGTGTCGGGCCAGCGCATGTGGCTGGACCTGACCACGGCCGTGCGCAGCCGCTTCGGCCGCGCGGTGCTGCCGCGCATGCTCGCGCTGGGCGAGGCGCGCACCGTGCCCGTCTTCGAGCGACTGGCGGAGGACCCGAGGCTCTCGGTGGTGCACACGTCCCCCCGCCCGGTCCTGCGCGGCCTGAGCAGGTTCGCCCGCCGCCTCCACGCCCCCTCCCGGGTCCTGCTCGCCCTGACGAGGCCGAAGAAGGGCCTGGCGTACGCCGCCCGCCTCGGCGAGCAACTGGACCGGCGCCTGCGGCTGCCTGAGCCGGTCACGCCCGCCCAGCGCCTGGACCACGCCGAACGCATCCTCACCGCCACCTTCCCGGCGATCCTCTCGATCATGCCCATGGTGGTCACCGGCTACGGCCTGTTCGCGCTGGCCTCCAAGCTCTCCGGCGTGCCGATCGCCGACATGCAGGACGTCCTGCGCAGCGTCCCGCACAACCCGACCACGGAGATGGACCTGGAGCTGTGGCACCTGGCCACGCGCATCGAGCCGGAGCCGTTCAGGAAGGAGCCGGTGGCCGAGCTGGTCCGCCTCTTCGAGGCCGGGAAGCTCCCGCCGGTCGCCCAGCGCGAGATCACCGCGTTCCTGGCCGAGTACGGTCACCGCGGCGTCGCGGAGATCGACCTGGGCGTGCCCCGCTGGTCGGAGGAGCCCGCGCACATCCTCGGCGTCCTGGCCAACTACCTGCGCATGGACGGCGGCGCCGACCTCGCGCCCGCCGCGCTGTTCGCCAAGGGGGCCGAGGCGGCGCGCTCGGCCATCGCCCACGTGGTGTCCGAGGCCCGCCGCAAGGGCCGCTGGCGGGGCGCGGTGGTCGGCTTCGGGCTCCGGCGGACCCGGGAGTTCGCGGGGCTGCGCGAGCTGCCCAAATTCTACCTGGTCAAGACCCTCGCCGGGGTGCGGCGGAGCATGTTCGTGGTGGGGGAGCACCTGGTGGGCCGCGGTGTCCTGGACTCGGCGCAGGACGTGTTCTTCCTCGGCTTCGACGAGGCCAGGGCCGCCCTGGACGGGGGCGACCTGCGCGCGCTCGTGGCCGAGCGGCGGGAGACGCACGAGCGGGAGTCGCGCCGCAGGCACGTGCCGAGGATCCTGCTGTCCGACGGCACCGAGCCCGAGGCGCTCGCGACAGTCCCCATAGACGGCGCGCTGATGGGCACCGCCGCCTCGGCCGGCACCGTCAAGGGCGTGGCCCGAGTGGTCCTCGACCCCATCGGCGCGCACCTGGAGCCGGGCGAGATCCTGGTCTGCCCCTCGACCGATC
This sequence comes from Nonomuraea sp. NPDC005650, assembly GCF_040605375.1. NCBI lineage: Bacteria > Bacillati > Actinomycetota > Actinomycetes > Streptosporangiales > Streptosporangiaceae > Nonomuraea > Nonomuraea sp. NPDC005650. The sequence goes on along the minus strand of NZ_JBEXCR010000003.1, from coordinate 295,938 downwards.
CCGGCTGGACGCCGCTGTTCCTGACGGCGGGTGGGCTGGTGATGGAGATGGGCGGCGCGATGTCGCACGGCGCCGTGGTGGCCAGGGAGTACGGCATCCCGGCCGTCGTCGGCGTCCCCGACGCCACCCACCGCATCGAGACGGGGCAGGAGATCGAAGTGAACGGCGCGGCGGGGACCGTGACGATATCGTGATCAAATGCCCGAGACCTACTGGAATCACAACGTTCATTACCAGCGGCTCGTCCTGAAGCTCGTCCCCGGGGACAGCGCGCACGCGCTCGACGTGGGGTGCGGTGACGGACTGCTGGCGGGCAAGCTGGCCGCCCGCGTCCCGTACGTGACCGGCGTGGACCGCTCCGCCGCGGCGATCGCCATGGCCCGGGAGCGCCGCCCGGAGAACGTGTCGTTCGTCGAGGGCGACTACCTCGACGGCGAGCTCCCCGAAGGCAAGTACGACCTCGTCACCGCCGTCGCGGTCGTCCACCACGCGGACTTCCGCGAGGCCATGGACGCGCTGGTGCGGCTGCTGGCACCGGGCGGCCGGCTGGTGATCGTCGGCCACGCCAGGGACCGCACGCTCCTGGACGGGATCGTCCGGCTCTCGGGCCAGGCGGTCTCGCACGTGCTCAGGCTGTTCCACGGCGGCAAGCGCGGCCCCGGCGTGCCGGTCATGGACCCCGTCATGTCGTGGGGCGAGGTGGGGCGGGCGGCCCGCCGGCTGCTGCCCGGCTGCCGGTTCCGCCGCCTCCTCCTGCGGCGCTACCTCCTGGTCTGGGACAAGCCGAGGTAGCGCCGGACGTCACCGTACGGGGAGCACCACGTCCTCGTAGCGGGCCTTCATCGTGGCCACGACCTCGTCGGGGTCGGCCGCCCAGATGTCGGCGTTGAAGATCTCCACCTCGACGTCGCCCGCGTAGCCGGCGTCCAGGACGGCCCGCGTGATCGGCCGGAAGTCGATCACGCCGTCGCCCATCATGCCCCGGCCGAGCAGGATGTCCTGCGGCAGCGGGTGCAGGTAGTCGCACACCTGGTAGGAGGCGATCCTGCGGCCGGCGCGCGCGACGTCCTCGAACACCCTCGGGTCCCACCACACGTGGAACGTGTCGACCACCACGCCGACCTGCTCCTCCGGGTGGGCCAGGCTCAGGTCGAGCGCCTGGCCCAGCGTGGACAGCACGGCGCGGTCGGGGCAGTAGATCGGGTGCAGCGGCTCCAGAGCCAGCTTGACCCCCCGCTCCCCGGCGTACGGCGCCAGCTCGGACAGCGCCTCCGCCACCCGCTCGCGCGCCCCGGCCACGTCCCGGGAGAACCCGCTCGTGGGCAGGGCCTCGCCCGGCTTCACCCCGGGCAGGCCGCCGACCACCATCACCAGGCAGGCCGCCGACAGCTCGGCCGCCTCGTCGATGGCCCGCCGGTTGTCGTCCAGCGCCTGCGCGAAGGCCCGCCGCCCCTCCTCGCCGGGCAGCCCGCCCGCCGTGAGGAAGCCGCCCCGGCACAGCGACGACACCCGCAGGCCGGCCTCGCGCACCAGCTTCACGCTCTCCGCGAGGCCCTGCTCGGCGACCTTCTCACGCCACAGCCCGACCGCCTCCAGGCCGTGCCGCACGCACCCGTCCACGGCCTCGGCCACGGACCAGCGCCTGGTCGTCCACTGATTCAGCGACAGACTCATGGGCCCGACTACGTCGGTCCCATGAGTCTGACTTCCGTATCCATTGGTTCCCTCGCTTCGCTCACTCACAGTCCATTCACCGCCAGCAGCGCCTTCATCCGGCCCACGGCCAGCTCCTGGTCGGACAGGAGCCCGGCCTGGTCGGCCAGGCGGAAGACCTCCGCCAGATGCCGCAGCGACCGGGCCGACTGGGCGCCGTTCACCATGGCGAACGCGTCCTGGTGGCCGTTCAGCCAGGCCAGGAAGACGATGCCGGTCTTGTAGTTGTACGTCGGCGTCTCGAAGATCTTCCTGGACAGGGGCACGGTCGGCGCGAAGATCTCGTCGTAGCGGGCGAGGTTCCTGGCGGCCTCGTCGTCGTCCTCCGCCGACTCGGCCGCGTCCAGGGCCTGGAGCGCCGCCGTCGCCGCCGGGGCGATGGCGTCGAAGATGCCCAGCAGCGCGTGCGAGCCCGACTTGATCAGCGACGGGTAGTTGAAGTCGTCCCCGGTGTACAGCCGGACGCCCTCGGGGAGTGCGGCGCGCAGCCCTACCTCGTGCTCCTCGTCCAGCAGCGACACCTTGACGCCGTCCACCATCGCGGCGTGCGCGTGGATCAGCTCCAGGAACGACTCGGTGGCCGCCGCCACGTCGCCCGAACCCCAGTAGCCGGCCAGCTGCGGGTCGAACATCTCGCCCAGCCAGTGCAGGATCACCGGCCGCTCCGCCAGGCCGAACAGCTTGCCGTACACCTGGTGGTAGTCCTGCGGGCCCGCCGCCACCCTGGCGAGCTGGCGGGAGGCCATGACGATCACCCCGGCGCCGGCCGACTGGACGGTCTCGATCTGCTCGGCGTACGCGGCCGTGATCGTGTTGAGGTCGGCGGCCTGGGGCGCGTGGTCGGTGCCCGCGCCGCAGGCGACCAGCGTCGCCGGGTCGCCGTACGAGCGGGCCTCGGCGGCGCTGCGCCGGATGAGCTCCTTGGTCGCCGCCCAGTCCAGGCCCATGTTGCGCTGGGCGGTGTCCATGGCGTCCGCCACGCGCAGGCCGTGGGACCACAGGTGGCGGCGGAAGCGCAGGGTCGCGTCCCAGTCCACGGCGGCGGGGGAGCCGGGCGTGTTGTCGCCGAGCGGGTCGGCCACCACGTGCGCGGCCGCGTACACGACGCGGCCGGCGGGCGGCTTGCCGGGCGCCTCCCATGTGACGGGCTCGCGCAGGGTGTAGGCGCCGATCCCGGGCAGGTCGATGGTCGTCACTGCTGCGGCACCTCGATCCTGCGGCCCTCGGCGGACGAACGCAGCCCCAGCTCGGCGAGCTGCACGCCGCGGGCGCCGGAGGCGAAGTCGTTCGGGAAGGGCGCGTCCTCCAGCACGTGCCTGATGAACGCCTCCCACTGCACCTTGAACCCGTTGTCGAACTCGGCGTTGTCCGGCACCTCCTGCCAGCCGTCGCGGAAGCGGGCGGTGGCGGGCAGGTCGGGGTTCCAGACGGGCTTGGGGGTGGCGGAGCGGTGCTGCACGCGGCAGTTGCGCAGGCCCGCGACCGCGCTGCCGTGCGTGCCGTCCACCTGGAACTCGACCAGCTCGTCGCGGTTCACGCGAACGGTCCAGGACGAGTTGATCTGGGCGACGATGCCGCCTTCGAGCTCGAAGATCCCGTACGCGGCGTCGTCCGCGGTGGCCTGGTAGGTGTTGCCCTGCTCGTCCACCCGGGCGGGGACGTGCGTCACGGCGCGGGCGTAGACGGACTGGACGCGGCCGAACAGGTTCTCCATCACGTAGTGCCAGTGCGGGAACATGTCGAGCACGATGCCGCCGCCGTCCTCGGCCCGGTAGTTCCAGGACGGGCGCTGCGCCTCCTGCCAGTCGCCCTCGAACACCCAGTAGCCGAACTCCCCGCGCACCGACAGGATCCGGCCGAAGAAGCCGCCGTCGATCAGCCGCTTCAGCTTGAGCAGGCCGGGCAGGAAGAGCTTGTCCTGCACGACGCCGTTCTTGACGCCCTTGGCCGTGGCGGCCTCGGCCAGCGCCACCGCCTCCTGCGTCGACTCGGCGGTGGGCTTCTCGGCGTAGATGTGCTTGCCTGCTTCGATGGCCTTCAAGACGGCCTTGACGCGGGCGCTGGTGACCTGGGCGTCGAAGTAGATCAGGTTGTCGTCGTCGGCGAGGGCGGAGTCGAGTTCCGTAGTGAAATCCGAAATCCCATGCTTCGCCGCGATATCTGCCAATTTATCGGCATTTCTGCCGACAAGTACTGGCTTGATCTTCACCCTGCCGCCGTCCGAGAGCGTGACCCCGCCCTGCTCGTTGATGGCCAGGACGGAACGGACCAGGTGCTGACGGTAGCCCATCCGCCCGGTGACGCCGTTCATCACGACGCCGATGGTGCGCACGCTCATTGAGGATCCCTTCAGGACAAACATGGGGAAAGCGCTTTCCCGAACCGTACGGCCGCCCTACCAACCCCGTCAAGTAGCCCCAACCCCCACACACCTGGAAACCCACCCCCCACCCCACCCCAGCCCCCCCGGTCGAACACTCCCTCCGTAACACTGCGTATCCCCCCATAGCCGCCCCGTAGCCTCCGCGCAGTGAGATCGCCCTTGGCTCCGCGTCGGCGGGATGGCGTGTGGCGGGGCCCGGCGCAACGTGCACGGCGCTTGGCCGCGAGATGGGCACCGGCCGCGAGATGGGTGCCGACCGGGGGAGGGGCGCGGGCCGAGTGAGGGGTGTCAGTCGTGCGTGGGGGAGCGATCGTGCGAGGGGTGGCGGCTGGGTGGGAAACGGACGGCGCCCCGCTCGTCCCGGGGGTCGGGAGGGCGGGGCGCCGGGTGGTCGGGCCGGGGCGGTTAGAGGTCGCCGCGGGTTTCCAGGCGGGCCAGGGCCTTGGTGATGGGGTGGGCCGTCAGGGAGAGCTGCCACTCGCGGGCCCCGAGCTCGCGCAGCCGGGCGGTCACCGTCTCCTCGGTGAGCTCCTCCGGCGGCTCCCAGGTGAGCCGCCGCACCGCGTCCGGCTGCAGCAGGTTCTCGGTCGGCATGTGATGCTGCTCGGCCAGCCCCGCCACCACCGCCCGCGCGGCGGCGAGGCGTTTGGCGGCGGCCGGGTCGCGGTCGGCCCAGCGGTTGGGCGGTGGCGGCCCGTCGCCTGGGGTGCTCGGCTGCGGGAGCTGGTTGTCCGGCAGGCCGCGGGCCCGGGTGACGGCGGCGAGCCAGTCGCCCATGTGGCGGCGCGCGCTACGTCCGGTGAATGCTGATATTTCGGTCAGAGCCTTCTTGGTGCGGGGTCCCTCCAGCGCCGCGGTGACGATGGCCGCGTCGGGCAGCACCCGCCCGGGCGCCAGGTCGGACTCCCTGGCGATCGTGTCGCGCATGGTCCACAACTCCCGCACGATCGCCAGGGCGCGTACGTTCCGGACCTTGTGGATGCCCGACGTACGCCGCCAGGGATCGGACCGCGGCACCGGCGGCGGCGTGTTGAGCACGGCGGCGAACTCCTCGCGCGCCCACTCCAGCTTCCCGCTGTCGGCCAGCTCATGATGGAGCACGTCGCGGAGCTCGACCAGCACCTCCACGTCGAGCGCCGCGTAGCGCAGCCAGTCTTCCGGCAGCGGCCTGGTGGACCAGTCGGCGGCCGAGTGGCCCTTCTCCAGCCGCAGCCCGAGCACGGTCTCGACCATGGTGCCGAGCCCCACCCGTTCGTAGCCGAGCAGCCGGCCCGCCAGCTCGGTGTCGAACATCTCCCGCGGCCTGAACCCCACCTCGAGAAGGCACGGCAGGTCCTGGGAGGCGGCGTGCAGCACGATCTCCGCGTCGGCCACGGCCGCGTCGAGCGCGGACAGGTCGGGACAGCCGATCGGGTCGATCAACGCGGTCCCCGCTCCGGCCCGGCGCAGTTGTACGAGGTAGGCGCGGTTGCCGTAGCGGTAGCCGGAGGCGCGTTCGGCGTCGACCGCGACCGGGCCCTTGCCCGCCGCGAAACGCGAAACGATTTCAGTCAGCGCGTCGGCGTCCGCGATGACCGGTGGAATGCCCTCGCGCGGCTCCAGGAGCGGCACGACGGTGTGTTCTTCTGTCACGAGTTCACCGACCTCATGACGCTGATGCTGTCTTGACTGGTGCCCTCACTTCGTACGGTCACTCTCCGGATCATCACGGCGGCGGGGAAGTGCGGCCACGTCGGGCGGGAGCGGCGGGATCCCCGCCGCCAGGCACATGAGGTCGCACCAGGCGGCGACGTGGCCGGAGAGATCCTCCTGCGCGGGTGACCAGGACGCCCGCAGCTCGAGCTCGGTCGTGACCGGGTCTTCGGCTTTGTTGCCGAACCCCTCTGACACGGCTCTTGTCACGGTACCGCCAGCGGCGGAGTAGTCGGCTTGGTGGGCGTCCAATGCCTCGGTCAGCCAGCTCCAGGCGACCGGCCCGAGCAGCGGGTCGGAGGTGATCTCCGGCTCCATGTCGGCCCTGACATAGGCCACCAGCCGGAACGGGCCCTCCCACCCGCGCTGGCCGTCGGGGTCGTAGAGCAGGATCAGCCTGCCCACCGCCAGCTCGTCGTCGTCGCGGTAGACCGACGCGCCGATGGCCGACGAGTAGGGGGCCAGCCGCTGCGGCGCGGGCAGGTCCTCCAGCTCGATCTCCGGCCTGACCTCGGCCAGCCGCATGCTCTCCGCCGCGCGGGTGAACGCCGCGGGGGGAGGAGGCTGGTCACTGAGTGTCATAGCGGAAGCGTAGGTCGAAGACGGACGGAAGGGGACCACAGGGGTGCTCATCCTTCGTGATCAAGCCGCTGCCATAACCAGCCGGCGAACCTGTCGGACGGACTCGGCGGTGCCGATGATGATCGCGTGACCGCACTCGACACAGGCCCACTCGGGGCAGTGGCCGGGCTCGTGGCCGTCGAGGCACGGCGGCTGCTCGAACAGCCGCTCGTCGGCACAGGAAAGGCAGCGCTCACTGCGGCGCTCTGGGGAAGTCCTCAACGCACGAGTCATCGAACCGTGGCCTTTCTTCGGGTCGTGGCTCCGACGTTGGCACGAGCCGCTGACAATTCCCCGCAACGCGCTCGGCGTGTCCCGAAAGTGGTCTCTGAATCGATGCCGCGCGGTGGGTTGGTGAACATTTGACCCAGTCGAGACCGGCTCTCTGGCCGGGCATGGGGTGTGTTCGACCCTCGTGCGGTGCCGATGCCGAGCAGACCGGTAAAACTTCATCTGGCTATCTGATCATGACTTGGGGTGTTCGATCGATGTTTTTCCGACACCTCGCGTCAGTGTCGGGACCGCCGCCCGGACGTGGCACCCTTGTGGGGTGAACCTCGCCGACTCAGCGTTCCTGCGTGCCTGCCGCCGCCAGCCCGTCCCCCACACTCCGGTCTGGTTCATGCGCCAGGCCGGGCGGGCGCTGCCGGAATACCACAAGGTCCGCGCGGGCGTGCCGATGCTCACCGCGTGCGAGACGCCCGACCTGATCGTCGAGATCACCATGCAGCCCGTGCGCCGGTACGGCGTCGACGCGGCCGTCTTCTTCAGCGACATCGTGGTGCCGCTCCGGGCGATCGGCATCGACCTCGACATCAAGCCGGGCGTCGGCCCCGTCGTGGCCGACCCGATCCGCGACGCCAAGGGCGTCGACACGCTGCGCCCGCTGGAGCCCGACGACGTGCCGTACGTGAGCGAGGCCATCCGGGCGCTGACCGGCGAGCTGGGCGGCACGCCGCTGATCGGCTTCGCCGGGGCGCCGTTCACGCTCGGCTCCTACCTGATCGAGGGCGGCCCGTCCAAGAACCACGACCACACCAAGGCCATGATGTACGGCGAGCCGAAGCTGTGGCACGCGCTCATGGAGCGGCTGTCCACGATCGTCCTGGAGCACCTGCGCATCCAGATCGCGGCCGGGGCCTCGGCCGTGCAGCTCTTCGACTCCTGGGTGGGGGCGGTGGCGCCGGCCGACTACCGCGAGTTCATCCTGCCGTACACCCGGCGGATCTTCGAGGGCGTGGCGGGCGTGCCGCGCATCCACTTCGGCGTCGGCACGGGCGAGCTGCTCGGCGTGCTCGGCGAGGCCGGGGCCGACGTGGTGGGCGTGGACTGGCGGGTGCCGCTCGACGAGGCGGCCCGCCGGGTCGGCCCGGGCAAGGCGCTGCAGGGCAACCTCGACCCGGCCGTGCTCCTGGCGCCGTGGGAGGTCGTCGAGCGCAAGGCGCGCGAGGTGCTGCGCCAGGGCCGGGCGGCCGAGGGGCACGTGTTCAACCTGGGGCACGGCGTGCTGCCCTCGACCGACCCCGACCAGCTCAAGCGCCTCACCGATCTGGTCCACGAGGCGGGCATCCCCGGCTGACCTCTGGCCGCTTCAGATTCGAGGCCTGTCCCGCCGCGCGCGGGGCAGGCTTTTTCGCGTCTTCGCATGTCCACGCAATGTTTTACGGCGAGCCACTAGACTTGGATCGTTCGTTATCTTGTATAGTTCGTGTTTATGAAGACCACCGCCGAGGAGCTGCGCGGTGTAGGCCTGAGAGTGACGGCCGCCCGTGTCGCGCTGCTCGAGACCGTCCGTGAGGGCGACCACCTCGACGTCGAGGCGATCGCCTCCGGGGTGCGCGACCGTGTCGGCCATGTCTCGCTTCAAGCCGTGTACGAGGCCCTCCACGCGCTCACCGCGGCGGGGCTCGTGCGTCGCATCGAGCCGGCCGGCAGCCCGGCCCGGTTCGAGGGGCGCATCGGCGACAACCATCACCACGTCGTGTGCCGCTCGTGCGGTGTCGTCGCCGACGTCGACTGTGCGGTGGGCGAGGTGCCTTGCCTGACCGCATCCGACGCCCGCGGCTTCATGATCGACGAGGCCGAGGTCATCTACTGGGGCCTGTGCCCCGACTGTTCCACCGCCCGCGGTTCCTGAGCACCGTGATCAAGTCCGGAAGGATTCCCATGTCTGAGAACCATGATGCAATCGTCACAGACGCGAAGGCGGAAGGTGGCTGCCCGGTCGCGCACCAGCGCGCCCCGCACCCGACTCAGGGCGGCGGCAACCGCCAGTGGTGGCCGGACCGGCTCAACCTGAAGATCCTCGCCAAGAACCCCGCCGAGACCAACCCTCTCGGCGAGGCGTTCGACTATGCCGAGGCGTTCAAGAGCCTCGACCTCCCGGCCGTCAAGCAGGACATCGCGGAGGTGCTGACGACCTCGCAGGACTGGTGGCCGGCCGACTTCGGCCACTACGGCCCGTTCATCATCCGGATGGCCTGGCACAGCGCGGGCACGTACCGGATCAGCGACGGCCGCGGCGGCGCCGGGGCCGGCCAGCAGCGCTTCGCGCCGCTCAACAGCTGGCCCGACAACGGAAACCTTGACAAGGCCCGCCGCCTGCTCTGGCCGGTCAAGAAGAAGTACGGCCAGAAGCTCTCGTGGGCCGACCTCATGATCCTCGCCGGCAACGTCGCCCTGGAGTCGATGGGCTTCGAGACCTTCGGGTTCGCCGGCGGCCGCGCGGACGTGTGGGAGCCCGACGAGGACGTCTACTGGGGCCCGGAGACCACCTGGCTGGGCGACGAGCGCTACACCGGTGACCGCGAGCTGGAAAACCCGCTGGGCGCCGTCCAGATGGGCCTCATCTACGTCAACCCGGAGGGCCCGAACGGCAACCCGGACCCGCTGGCCGCGGCCCGCGACATCCGTGAGACGTTCCGCCGGATGGCGATGAACGACGAGGAGACGGTCGCCCTGATCGCGGGCGGTCACACCTTCGGCAAGACCCACGGCGCCGGCCCGGCCGACAACGTCGGCGCCGACCCCGAGGCCGCCCCGATCGAGGAGCAGGGCCTGGGCTGGAAGAACAGCTTCGGCACCGGCAAGGGCGGCGACACGATCACCAGCGGTCTCGAGGGCATCTGGACGAACACCCCGATCACCTGGGACAACAGCTTCTTCGAGATCCTGTTCGGCTACGAGTGGGAGCTGTTCCAGAGCCCCGCAGGCGCCAACCAGTGGCGGCCGAAGGACGGCGCGGGCTCGGACTCCGTCCCCGACGCCCACGACTCGTCGAAGAGCCACGCTCCGACGATGCTGACCACGGACCTCTCGCTCCGGTTCGACCCGGTCTACGAGCAGATCTCGCGGCGCTTCCTGGACAACCCCGCCGAGTTCGCGGACGCCTTCGCCCGCGCGTGGTTCAAGCTGACCCACCGCGACATGGGCCCGGTCGTGCGCTACCTCGGCCCGGAGGTCCCGGCCGAGACGCTGCTGTGGCAGGACCCGCTGCCCGCGGTGACGCACGAGCTCGTCGACGCCGCGGACGTCGCCGCACTCAAGGGCCAGGTTCTGGCCTCGGGACTGTCGGTGTCCCAGCTCGTCTCCACGGCGTGGGCGTCGGCCTCGTCCTTCCGCGGCAGCGACAAGCGCGGCGGCGCCAACGGCGCGCGCGTACGCCTGCAGCCGCAGAGCAGGTGGGAGGTCAACGACCCCGACCAGCTCGCGACGGTGCTCGGCACCCTTGAGGGGATCCAGAAGGCCTTCAACGGCGCTCAGACCGGCGGCAAGCAGGTCTCGCTGGCCGACGTGATCGTGCTCGCCGGTGCCGCCGCCGTCGAGAAGGCCGCCAAGGACGCCGGCTTCGACGTCCAGGTGCCCTTCACGCCGGGTCGCGCGGACGCCGCGCAGGACCAGACCGACGTGGAGTCGTTCTCCGCGCTGGAGCCGGCCGCCGACGGGTTCCGCAACTACCTCGGGAAGGGCAACCGGCTGCCGGCCGAGTACCTGCTCATCGACCGGGCCAACCTGCTGACCCTGAGCGCTCCCGAGCTGACCGTCCTCGTCGGCGGCCTGCGCGTCCTGGGCGCGAACCACCAGCAGTCGCAGCTCGGCGTCCTCACCGCGACCCCCGGGGCGCTGACCAACGACTTCTTCGTCAACCTGCTCGACCTGGGCACGACGTGGAAGGCGACATCCGAGGACGCGAACACGTTCGAGGGCCGCGACGGCGCCACGGGCGAGGTCAAATGGACCGGCACCCGGGCCGACCTCGTCTTCGGGTCGAACTCCGAGCTGCGCGCGCTCGCGGAGGTCTACGCGAGCGACGACGCGAAGGAGAAGTTCGTCACGGACTTCGTCGCGGCGTGGGACAAGGTGATGAACCTCGACCGGTTCGACCTGGTCTGATCGCTGACGTCCGGGCCCGGCGCGGGCCGGCCCGGACGTTCACGCCTGGCGCGGGTCAGGCCGTCCCGGGGCCGGGCCCGGCCCCGGGGCCGTCGGGCCGGGGGCCGGGGCCGTCGGGCCGGGGGCCGGGGCCGTCGGGCCGGGGGCCCGACGGGCGCATGGCCGTCTCGGGGCGCCTGACGCGATTGCGCCGCGACAGGTAGATCACCAGCACGATCAGGGGCAGCGACACGGCCAGCCACGGCAGCAGCGCGCCGAGCACCGTGAGCGCCACCTTCGTGAACGACACCAGCGCGTTCCAGCCCGCCTTGAGCCCGCCCAGGAAGCCCGCGGGCTCCTCCTCGGGATCCTTGACCTCGGTGACCGGCCCGACCAGCCGGAGCGTCAGCGTGGCCATGGCGACCTGCGTGGTCAGCTCCTTCTGCTGCGCCTGCAGCGACTCCAGGTCCGCCTCGCGGGAGGAGATCTCCCGCTCCACCTCCAGCACCTGCCCGATCGTGTCGGCCTTCTTCAGCAGCGTGCGCAGCGAGTCGAGCGACTGCTGCGCCGACTTGAGCCGGCTGTTGACGTCGGCCACCTGCAGGGTGACGTCCTGGGTGCCCTGGTTCATGGACAGTTGCTGGCCCAGGTCCTTGCCGAGCCGGGCGAGCACGTCGGCGTACTTGTCCGGCGGGACCTTGAACTCCAGCATGGCCGTGTCCTCGGTGTCGCTGGCCGAGTTCGTCTCCTCCTTGGCCAGGTAGCCGCCCGCCGACGTCACGATCTGCTTGGCCTGCAGCACGGCGGCGGTGACCTGCTTGGCCCGTACGGTCATGCTGCCGGTGTAGATGACCTGGCGGTCCTGCTGCGTGACCTTGACGTTCGAGACCAGCCCGTCCTTGGCCTGCGGCTGCGGTCTGCGCGCCTTGGCGGCGTCCTGGTCCATGGCCTCGGCCTGACCCTGGGCCTGTGCCGTGGAGGCCACGGCCGGTGCGGCCACCCCACCGCCCGTGTCGCTGGTGAGGGTATGCGTATCGCCGCCGCCGCCGCACCCGGCCAGGAGCAGGGCCGAGCAGGTGGCTGCGAGTGCGATTCCATACCGGATTCTCCTCATGCCCATAAGACGGGCGCCGGATAACCCCGGTTTGAGAAAGGGAATCACGTTAAGGTCACTGTGCCACGGCGCTCCCTCGCCGCGCGGCCCCGAGGGGGTGGGCAGGGCGTTCAGGCGGTAGCGTCTGGAGGCGTGGAAGGGAATCTGGCCCACGTGGTCGTCATCGGCGGGGGGATCTCCGGTCTCGCCGCCGCGTGGTATCTCCGCCAGAGCGGGGGCAAGCGGGTCAGGGTGACCGTGCTGGACGGCACCTCGCGCATCGGCGGCAAGCTGTACGCCTCGGAGGTCGCCGGGGTGAGCGTGGACGCGGGCGCGGAGGCCATGCTGGCCAGGCGGCCCGAGGGCAAGGAGCTGGCCAGGGCCGTGGGGCTCGGCGACGACCTGGTCTTCCCCGGCGGCGCCGGCTCGGCCGTCTACAGCCGGGGCGTGCTGCGGCCGATGCCGAAGGGCCAGGTCATGGGCGTGCCCGCCGACCTGACCGAGCTGGCCAAGTCCGGCATCGTCTCGCCCGGCGGCCTGCTGCGCGTGCCGCTCGACCAGATCCTGCCGGCGACGCTCGTGCGCACCGACGTGTCCGTGGCCGCGTACATCCGGGCCAGGATGGGTGCCGAGGTCGTGGAGCGGCTGGTCGAGCCGCTGCTCGGCGGCGTCTACGCGGGCCGTTCCGACATGTTGTCGCTGGAGGCCACGATGCCGCGCGTGGCGGCGGTGGCGCGTTCCGAGCGCTCGCTGCTGACCGGCGCCAGGCAGCTCGTCGAGGAGGCGCCGAAGGACGCGGGCCCGGTGTTCACCACGCTCAGGAACGGCGTCGGCAGCCTGCCGGAGGCGATCGCCAAGGCGTCGGGCGCGGACATCAGGACCGGCGTCACCGTACGCGAGCTGCGCAGGACCGGCGACGGCTGGCAGCTCGTCACCGGCCCGGTGCCGAGGCCCGAGGTCATCGAGGCGGACGCGGTGATCGTGGCCACGCCGGGGCCCGCGGCCGCCAGGCTGCTCAAGGCCGAGGTGCCCAAGGCGGCCGGCGAGCTGTCCAGGATTGAGTACGCCAGCATGGCCATCGTCACGCTCGCGTACCCGATCGACGCCTTCCCCGAGCCGCCCGCCTCCAGCGGCTACCTGGTGCCGCCCGTGGAGGGGCGGCCGGTCAAGGCGGTGACGTTCAGCTCGGTCAAGTGGCCGCACCTGACGAAGGACATGGTGATCCTGCGCTGCTCGATCGGCAGGATCGGCGAGGAGCACCTGCTCCAGCGGGATGACACCGAGCTGGTCTCGCTGGCCAGCGCCGAGATGGCCGACGTGATGGGCACGAGCGGGCTGCCGCTCGACACCAGGGTCACGCGCTGGGGCGGCGCGCTGCCGCAGTACAACGTGGGTCACCTCGACCGGGTGGCCCGGGTGCGCGCGGCGGTGGCCGTGCAGCCAGGGCTGGCCGTCTGCGGCGCCGCCTACGACGGCATCGGCATCCCGGCCTGCGTCGGCACGGCGCGTACGGCCGCCGCCCGGATTCTGGACCACCTGTCCCGGAGAGGACAATAGACGACATGACAGAGGCAGCCGCGCGGCCCAAGGCCCGCGATCTCAACCAGGTGATCCGTTACACGATGTGGTCGGTCTTCCAGGTGACCGAGCCGTGTCCCGTCGAGCGCGACGGCCTGGCGAGCGAGGTCGAGGAGCTGCTGGACCAGGCCGCCGGCAAGGGCGTCGTGACCAGAGGGGTCTACGACGTGGCCGGGCTGCGGGCCGACGCCGACTTCATGTTCTGGTGGCACGCGGCCACCCCCGAGGACCTGCAGGACGTCTACTCCCGGTTCCGGCGCACCGAGCTGGGCCGCCACAGCCGGCCCGTCTGGTCGGCCATGGCGCTGCACCGGCCGGCCGAGTTCAACAAGTCGCACATTCCGGCCTTCCTCGCGGAGGAGGAGCCGCGGGCCTACGTGAGCGTCTACCCGTTCGTGCGGTCGTTGGAGTGGTACCTGCTCGACGACTCCGAGCGCCGGGCCATGCTGGCCGAGCACGGCAGGATGGCGCGCGACTATCCCGACGTGCGGGCCAACACGGTGGCGTGCTTCTCGCTCAACGACTACGAGTGGATGCTGGCCTTCGAGGCCGACGAGCTGCACCGGATCGTCGACCTGATGCGTACGCTGCGGGGCGCCCAGGCCCGCCGCCACACGCGCGTGGAGATCCCGTTCTACACGGGCGCCCGCAAGCCGGTGCGGGACCTGGTGGCGTCCCTGCCCTAGCCGCCCCCGACGGCCAGGAGAACGTAGGCGCAGGCGGCTCGCCCCCGGGGCGGGCCGCCTGCTTTCGCATGCCCAAGTTGGCGATCTGGGCGCATTGATCTATCCGGTTTGTCACAATCAGGGAAATCCTCTGTTCGTACGGGCGGCTTGCGGTGGCACGTTCCAAGGCGGCAGGAGGGCGGGGTGATGGACGGATCGGGAAGACGGGGGAGCCGGCGGCGCGGGGCGGGCCGGCATGTGGCGACACGCTCGCGGCACGCGCGGCGGCGCGGCCTGGGCCGGCGGTGGGCGGCGGGGGCGGTCGGGGCCGTGGCGCTGGCCGGCGGCGTGGTCGCGGTGCTCGGCGCGAACGGGACCTTCGGCGGGGCGATGACCGCCGTCTCGTCCCAGCAGGCGCGCGTGGCGTCCGGGCCGCGGGCGCGGGCCGAGCCGGAGAACGGCTCCGTGGCGCTGCCCGGCAAGGCCGGGGGCACGACTGCCGCGAAGGCGAGCGCCGAGGCCAGCGCGGAGGCCAGGGTACGGGAGCGGCCGAAGTCCGAGCCGCCGCCTCAGGTTGTTCCGAGCACGGCCACGGCGGGGGCGCCCTCTCCCGGTACTGTCGAGCAGGGGTTGGTGCCGGGCATCACCGACGCGGAGGACCTGCTGGCGGGCGGTCCCGACCCCGGCGAGGCGGAGGGGTTCAAGGCGAACGGCCCGTCCCGGCACACCGATCAGCAGGCGGCCGAGTTTTTCCGTACGCACTGGGGTCCGGACGACAAGGCGCTGAAACGCCTCAAGGACATCCGCACGGTCGGCGGCTATCTGCGCATCTATACGGATTTACCGGAATCGGCGGGGAACTCGTCCCAAGCGATCACGTTGTGCGAGCGCGGTCTCGCGTACCTGCGCGCTCGGGGAGTGGTCAACCCGGTGGTGTTCGTACAGGCCGAGTTCGGCGAGAACGGGAATCCCGTCCTCGCCAACATCCTCGGTCCGTCGGACACCAGCTGCCGCGTCACCCACCCAGAACCCGGCTAACGCACCCGAACCCGCGTCTTGGCGCACACGTGACACTGTTGCGTCACGACCCGCCCGATGGTCTCAATCGTCACCCAGCGGTGGCGAAGATGGACAAAGCGCACACAAAACTCCTACCCGAGGCAGGCGATCGGTACGCGCTGTCGCTATACGATCACCCCTTGGGTTCAAGCCTAAGGGAGATGGAGTTGATGCAGTAACGATCGTCGGTCGGAGTGGGATATCCCTCGCCGTGGAACACGTGTCCCAGATGTGAGTCGCACCGCGCGCACCGCACCTCCGTGCGCACCATGCCGTGGCTGTGATCCTCGATCAGCCGGACCGCGTCGGAGTCGCCCGGCGCGAAGAAGCTCGGCCACCCGCAGTGCGACTCGAACTTGGTGTCCGACCTGAACAGCTCCGCCCCGCAGGCGCGGCACGAGTAGACGCCCTCGGCCTTGGTGTCGACGTATTCGCCCGTGAACGGGCGCTCGGTCCCGGCCTCCCTGAGGACGTGGAACTCCTCAGGCGAGAGCTGGACCCGCCACTCGGCCTCGCTCTTGACCACCTTCTCCATGCGTCCAGCGTACGAGATCGGAAGGGATGAGAGATCAGGCAAAAAGAGATCTTCGCAGGCTGAAGCATCCGTTCTGGGGTGAATTCGCGTCTTTGTAGGCAAGGGGGTGTCATCGCCTCCTGCCAGGGGTGAGATCATCCGCAGATCCCGCCAAGCGGCACAGCCCACGCCCGTGCTGGAGCCGTTCGGGATCGTCACGGCCGGCCGGGTGGCGCGCCAGCGCCCGGAACGGCGGCGGGTGATCTAGTGGCCCGTCCTGTCGAGCCCTCGGTCCCGCCACCGAGGAGGCTCCGGGACGGGCCCGCCTCGCCACGGGCTCCAGGCCGACCGGGCCGCCGTCGCAGGGACGGAGTAGGTTCGGTGCATGGCATCGCCGTACATCGAGCTGCAGGTGGGGGAGCGGACCGTCAAGGTCACCAACCCCGACAAGATCTACTTCCCTGAGATCGGCGCCACCAAGCGGGAGCTGGTCGAGTACTACGTGAGCGTCGGCGAGGGCGCGCTGCGCGCGCTCAAGGACCGGCCCACCAACCTCAAGCGCCACCCCGACGGCGTGCAGACCGAGGCGATCTACCAGAAGCGGATGCCGCCCAAGCATCCCGACTGGCTCCAGTCGGTGACGGTGCGGTTCCCGAGCGGCCGCACGGCGCAGTCGTTGCGGGTCACCGAGGTGGCCGCCATCGCCTACGGCGCGAACCTCGGCACCATCGACTTCCACCCCTGGCAGGTGCGCGCCGCCGACGTCGAGCACCCCGACGAGCTGCGCGTCGACCTGGACCCGCAGCCGGGCCTGGAGTTCGACGCGGCCCGCAAGGCCGCCCTGCTCACCAGGGAGGTGCTGGAGGAGCTGGGGATGGCCGGGTTCGTGAAGACGTCGGGCAACCGTGGCGTGCACATCGCCGTGCGCATCGAGCCGCGCTGGGACTTCATCCAGGTACGCCACGCCGGCATCGCCCTGGCCAGGGCCGTCGAGGCGCGGGACCCGGGGCTGGTGACCACGGCGTGGTGGAAGGAGGAGCGCGGGGAGCGGGTGTTCATCGACTTCAACCAGAACGCCCGGGACCGTACGATCGCCAGCGCCTACTCCGTCAGGGCCCAGCCGCACGCCCCCGTCTCGGCCCCGCTGACCTGGGACGAGCTGGTGGACGCCGACCCGCGCGACTTCGACATCCGTACGGTGCCGGCCAGGTTCGCGGAGGTGGGCGACGTGCATGCGGCCATCGACGACGTGGCGTACTCGATCGAGCCGCTGCTGGAGCTCTACGCCAAGGACGACCGGGGCGACCTGCCGTACCCGCCCAACTACCCGAAGATGCCGGGCGAGCCCATGCGCGTCCAGCCCAGCCGGGCGCGCAACACCGACTGACGGGCGTCGGCTGACGGGCGTCGGCTGACGGGCGCCGGCTGACGGGCGCCGGCTGACGGGCGCTGGCCGCTGGGCTTCGGCTGCTGGGCTTCGGCTGCTGGGCTTCGGCTCAGCGGACGAGGTGGTGCGGGGCGAGCTCGCGGGTCTCGCCCCGCTGCAGATAGACCACCCGGTCGGCCAGGCCGTTCTGCTCGATGTGGTGGCGGAAGTCCGCCAGCGGTGAGCTGAAGGCGGCGTAGTCGTCGTAATGCACCGGTACGACCGCGTGCGGGTTGATCAGGTCGCACCACGACGCGCCCTGCTCGCCGTCCATGGTGATGAGCATGAGGCCGAGCAGCCGGGTGCCGCCCAGGTGCATGATGGCCAGGTCGATGTCGGGGAAGCGGCGCGGGATCGCGTCCAGGCGGCGGTCGAGCAGCGTGTCGCCGCTGATGTGCACGGTCAGCTCCACCCGTTCGGCCTGGTTGCAGAACTCCAGCATCGTCCCGATCACGGGCGGCAGCAGCGCTTCGGCGGGGCCGGGCGCGTGTTTGGCGGGCAGCGCGGTGATCCTGACCGTTCCGCGCGGGCCGTGCAGCTCGTGCGTGTGCCATTCCTCCAGCCCCACGCTGCGGCGGAAACCCTGGAGGCGCAGTCTGCGGGCCGCCGTGGTCGTCGTGACGACGACCGTGTCCTTGTCCAGGTGTCTGCGGGCGACCCGGTCCCAGTGGTCACCGTACAGGTGCGACAGCACCACCCCGTCGAGCGGCGGCAGGTCCTCGATCTCCACGGCCGGGTCGGTGAGGCGGCGCGTGGACAGGCCGTAGCCCAGGTACGCCCGCTGGCCCCGGTGCAGGAAGTTGGGATCGGTCAGCAGCGTGAGGCCGTTGTAGCGGATCAGCGTGGTCGCGTTGCCGATGAACTGCAGGCTGCCTTTCACCTCGGCTCACCCCGGGTACGGCGAGCGCTGGTCGGGAGGAACGCCGCCGCCCTTGCCGCCCCCTTTGTTGCCCTTGTCCGTCGCGTGCGGGTGGGCGGCGCGCCTGACGCCGCGCTGCTTCTCGGGAACGAGGTGGGCGGACTTGAACTCGGTGGGTGATTTGCCCGATCTGCGAATCTCGGGCTGCTGTGGATTGCTCATGTCATTTGTCCCCCTTTCTGGGGATATTTCCTGCCACATTGGGACGCGCCTAAACCCTCCGTGTCTGCCTGATTTCACTTCGGTCACATTACTTGACTCGCTATCTAATAATTCGCAAGGCTTTCTTGTGTATCGGGGGGCGACAACCGATTCTGGAGCCTTCTCTCATGGCAAAAGCGCGACATCTCGCGGCGCTGGTGGCTGCCTTCGTGGTCGGAGGAGTGACCCTGGCGGCGGGCCCGTCCTACGCCTCCGCCCGGACCGGTCCCGATCTGCCGGTCGACCTGCCGGTCGATCTGCCCACCTGCCTGCTCCCGCTGCCGTTGCTCTGCGACGAGCAGCCCGAACCCTCGCCCGAGGAGTCCTGGTCGAGTCCGCCGCCCTCCGCCGAGCCCGGCCCCGGCGACTCCTGGCCGGGACCGGAGGAGTCCGCACGGCCGTGGCGGCCCGCGGGCGAGGAGGAGCACCGGGTGCCGAGGGGGCACCCGGAGACCGGCGGCGGCGGGCTCGCCCCGGACTCCCCGACGTGGCCGTTCGCCGTGGGCGGCGTGGCGCTCCTGACCGGCGCGGGACTGGCCGGCGCCGCAGTCCGGCGCCGCAGGGGTGTCGCCTAGCTTGGCCGGCCCACCAACCCTGGCTACGAACCCGGCCAAGCGCCAGGACTCGACCGAGGGCCGGGATTCCTCCGAGGGCCGGGTCTCGGCTGAGCGCCAGGATTCCTCCGAACGCCGGGACTCGGCTGAGCGCCAGGACTCCTCCGAGGGCCGGGTCTCGGTCGCGGGCGGGGTGCCGCTCACGGATGAGGCGCCGGTCGCAGCCCGGGTAACGCTCCGAGGCGGGGAGTCGGTCGTGGACCGGGTGCCGCTCATGGGTGGGGCGCCGGTCGTGGGGCGAGGGGCGGGAGTCGCTTGGGGGTCTGGTGTCTGCTGAGGGGCGCGAATCGAGCGGTGGCCGGGGGTCCGGGCAGCGGGTGATGTTGCTCGTGGCGGGTGCCGTGTCGTTGGGCGGGGCGCTGCTGATCGGGCTCGGGCTGAGCGGCATCGTCGGCGGCGAGCCCGCGCCGCCGCCCGTCGCCGCCGCCCGGAGCGGCCCCGTCGACGGCGCGGCCCCGGTCACCGGGCTGCCGCTCGGCAAGGTGGCCGCGCCCATGAAGGCCGCCAAGCCGACCGCCGTCTACATCCCATCCATCGGCGTGGCAGCCTCGCTCATGGAGCTGGGCCTCGACGCGGAGGGCGCCATCGAGAACCCGCCGTTCGACCCCCCGGACCTGGCCGGCTGGTACCGCTACGGCCCCGTGCCCGGCCAGCGCGGCGCCGCCGTGATCACCGGCCACCTGGACACGAGATCCGGCCCCGCCGTCTTCGCCAACCTCAAGAACGTCAAGCGCGGCGACCAGGTGCAGGTGCTGCGTGCCGACCGATCGGTGGCCGTGTTCGTCGTGGACAAGGTCGAGCACACGCCGAAGCGAAGCTTCCCGGTCAAGAAGGTCTACGCCAAGCTCACCTATCCGGGGCTGCGGCTGGTGACCTGCGGCGGGACGTTCGACCGGCAGGCGCACAGCTACCGGGACAACACGATCGTGTACGCGCACCTGGCGGCGCCGTACTATCCGAAGAGCTGATCACGGGTCGCGCGGCAGGCCCAGGGCGCGCTCGGCGATGATGTTGAGCTGCACCTCCGTGGTGCCGCCGCCGATCGTGAACGCCCGCGTCGCGAGGATCATACGGTTCCAGCGCCGACTGGTGGGGGCCAGCGACCAGCAGAACTCCGCGATCGCCTGGGCATGCCGCATACCGAGCAGCTTCCGCACGCTGGAGGCGGTCGCGGAGTCGCCGCCGGGCCTTCGCGGAGTGCCCGGACCGGGCCGCCCGGAGCCGCCCAAGCCCGAGCCGCCCAAGCCCGAGCCACCCCAGACGGAGCCGCCCGAGCCGGAGGTGCCCGAACCGGAGCTACCGGAGCCGCCCAAGCCCGAGCCGCCTCGGGCGGAGCCGCCGCCGGGCGGTTGGGAGGCGGACAGCTGGGAGAGTGTCACGCGCAGGCCGAGCGCCGAGATGGCCTGGCCCTCGGCCCACAGGCGGCCGGCCTGCTCGCGTTGCGACTGCCGGAGCGGGGGCAGCGTCGCGATCAGCTCGGCCATGTCGGTGTGCTGCGAGCCCGGACCCCAGGAGTCGCCGAGCGCGACACGTTCGTGGGAGAGCGTGTCGCGGGCCACCCGCCAGCCCTCGTCCACCGCGCCGACGACCAGGTCGTCCGGTACGAAGACGTCGTCGAGGAAGACCTCGTTGAACACCTCGTCCCCGTTGATCTCCTTGAGCGGCCTGACGGTGACTCCGGGGGAGGACATGTCCACCAGGAAGTACGTGATCCCGTTGTGTTTCGCTTTTTCGGGAGAAGTACGCGCGAGACAGATGCCCCAGTGGGCGTACTGCGCGAGAGACGTCCAGATCTTCTGACCCGTCAGCGACCAGCCGCCCTCCACCCTCGTGGCCTTCGTCGCCAGCCCGGCCAGGTCGGACCCGGCGCCGGGCTCGCTGAACAGCTGGCACCACACGATCTCCCCGGCGAACGTCTTCGGCAGAAAACGCTCCTGCTGCTCCCGCGTGCCGTACCGGACGATGGAGGGAACCGCCCAGGCCGCGATGCCCAGGTTCGGCCGTTTGAGGCCCCGGAACTCCTGATGGATGATCACCTGCTCCAGCGGCGAGGCGTCCCTGCCCCAGGGCCTGGGCAGGTATGGCATGATCCACCCCTCCCGCGCGAACCTGCCCAGCCTGGCCAGCGGCTCCTCGGCCCGCAGCGACTCGGCCTCCGCCCTGATGGCGTCCCGGACGGCGGTCGCCTCCTCTGGCAGGTCCGGCTCCATCGCTCGCCGTACCCCTGCCACCGCCAGCCCGGCCACCTCCTCGGCCCACGGTCCCGGATCTCCGGCGAGCAGGCGGTCGGACAACGCCCTGCGGTAGTAGCGGTGCGCGTCGTGCTCGAAGGTGTAGCCGATGCCGCCGAGCACCTGGATCGCATCGGCCGCGCACCGTACGGCCGCCTCGGTCCCCAGCACCCCGGCCACCGCCACCGCCAGCCTGACCTCGCCCCCGAGCCCATCCCCGGCGATGCCGCCCACCGCCGCGGCCCTCCCCGTGTCCCCGTCCGCGGCCTCGCCGCGGTCGGCGCTGTCGGCCTGGTGCGTGGTGGGGGTGGTGTCGAGGGCTCTGGCGGCGTCCCATACGGCGGCGCGCGCTTGTTCGAGTGTCACCAGCGCGGCTGCCACCCGGTGCTTGACCCCTTGGAACTGCCCGATCGGCCGCCCGAACTGCTCGCGCACCTTGGCGTACTCGGCCGCCGTCGTCACGGCCCACGCCGCCACGCCGCACGCGTCCGCCCCGAGCAGCACGGCGGCGATCTCCCGTACCGGCACCTCGCCGAGCACCCGGTCGGCGGGCACGGTACGGGCGGTGACTGAGCAGAGCGCCCGGTCGAGATCGACGCTGTCGGCGGGCTCGGCGATGACGTCGGCACGGTCGAGCGCCGCCCACCCGCGGCCGTCCACGGGCAGGAGGAAGAGATCGGCCTCCGGCGAGCCCAGCGCGAGGAGAGGCGCCGCATCGTCACCCGCGCCGTCACCCGCGCCGTCACCCGCGCCCTCACCCGGGCCGCCGCTCGGGCCGGTGGGTAGTGCGACGGCGGCGGTGATGGAGCCGTTGGCGAGACCGGTGATCAGCGGCGCGACGGCCGCGGACGGACGGCGGTCCGGTCCCGTCCGGGGGACGGCGTCCGGGTGGTCCGGCACGGGCCCGGCGTGCGCGGCCGGACGGCGCGTGCCCGGCCAGGTGAGCGCGGCTGCGGCCAGGACGGACGGGAGGTACGGCCCCGGGACCCGCCGCTCGCCCAGCGCCTCCAGCGCGACGCACAGCTCCAGCAGCCCGTACCCCTGCCCACCGCACTCCTCGGGCAGATGCAGCCCCAGAATCCCCTGCCCCGCCAGCGCCGCGTGGTCGGTCGTGCGCGTGGCGAGCCCCCGCACGGAGGCGGCCAGCTCCTGGTGTTCCTCGGTGGTCCCAATGCCCATACGTCCGAACCTAGAAGGTCATTCGGTCGATGGCCAGGAAAACCGTTGGCGGCCTCCGGGCCCGCCCCGCTACCCTCCCTGGTGTCCTGTCGATGGAGCCGATGTTCGGGGAGGGGTGGATTAATGCCTGGCACCGCGCCTTGCGCGCCTCGCCGTGCCGTGGGCGGATCCTGCCTCTGAAACATCACGTCTGACAGGCCGGACCGCCTGCCGTGCCAGCATGCCCGCATACGTCGCGAGGCTCGTTCGGCGCTCCCTTGCTGCCTTTCATCGAAGTCATTCCGGCAAGGAGTACCCAGGTTGTCCACCAATGGCAAGCCACGTTCCATCGTGAACACCGAAACCTTCCAGTGCGTGCGCTGCGGCCTGACCGTGACCGCGACCGCACCGGACGGCACCCGCCGCAACCACTGCCCGAGCTGCCTGCACTCGCAGCACGTGCTTGATCGCGGGGAGGGCGGCCCGTCGGACTGCGGGTCGCGGATGATCCCGATCTCGATCGCGGTCCTGCGTACCGGCGACTGGATGATCATCCATCGCTGCACCCGGTGCGGTGAGCTGACGTCCAACCCCATCTGCGGGGACGACAACCAGCTCATCCTCATGCGCATGGCCGTACGGCCGCTGGCGCAGCCGCCGTTCCCGCTCGAGGCGTTCGGCGGTCTGTGACATGCCGAGGAGGAACCCGGCCCGGGAGCGGCCGCAACAACGCAAGAAGGCGCCGCACCGGGAGCACGGGGAGGCGTTCCGCTGCGTCTCCTGCAGGCTGGACGTCCCGATGATCGCGCCGGGCACCGCCCACCGCAACCACTGCCCGCACTGCCTGACGAGCCTCCACGTCGACCGCCGCGTCCCGGGAGACCGCCGCGCGGTCTGCCGGGGCCGGATGGCGGCGCTGAGCATCACCGTCCGGCCGGACGGTGAGTGGCTGATCATCCACCTCTGCCAGTCCTGCGGCGAGCTCAGCGCCAACCGCATCGCGGGCGACGACAACGCGCTGGCCCTGCTCCGCATCGCCATGCGCCCCCTGTCCGCGCCCCGCCTGCCCCTGCCCGCCTGGGCGGGGTAGGCGACCCCGATGCCCGTCCGGGCGACCCTCGGACGGGCATCGGGGGTCACTGGAGCCGGCCGTCCCGGTGGAGGTCGTCGAAGATGATCTGATCCACCGGCGCCACGCGGTCGCGGTCGGCGTAGGTCAGCCAGACGACCTCCTCGATCTCGCTGCTGGGCGTCGGCGTTCCCCGGTGGTCGGCGGTGTAGCAGGTCAGCTGGACGATGACGCCGTCGGGGTGGCTGTCGGCCTGAGCCTGGTACGTGCCGAGATGGGCGGCGGTGGCGGGGACGATGGCGACGGACAGCTCCTCGTCGATCTCGCGGACGAGGGTGTCGACGTCGCTCTCGCCGGGTTCGCGCTTGCCGCCGGGGAGGTAGTAGACGCTCTTGCCCCGAGATCGGGTGCTGAGGATCTTGCCGTCCACCAGGTGGATCCATGCGATCTTGTCAATCATGTCGCCCATCATGCACGCATCCATCCGCATTTCCTCCCCTTGGAGAATGATCGGATGGTTGGTCATTTCCTGCGCCGGCGCGGCTGACAGACGTCATCCCCACAGAGATCTCTGGCACACCTGAGACAGAGAAAACCATACCCAGAGCGTTCTCGACGATCTTCGCGGTCTCGCGCTACCTGCGACGATGTCCTAGAGGAAGCGGAGATCCGCGTCATCGGGGCACGGACTTCCTTCCGAGTACACGCAAAGGCAGGAGTACGTGGACATAGAGGCGGAGATCCGCGCATTGAAGCTCCGCATCGACGCGTTCGAAGCGATCATGCGTACTGGTGACGCAGATTCTGACGACTACAGACATGCCCGCGTCCGCACGGGGAGACGTACGCGCGTGAAAGGCTCGAAGATCACCTCAGCGGAGATCGCCGTGGCCGAGATGCGCGCCGAGATCGCGGGTGCTCAGCTGGAGATCTCCCAGGACTTCGCGGCCCTGGGCGACGAACTGACCGGCCTTCGACGGCAGACCAACGATCAATTCATCTCCGCCCGCGCGGAGATCCTCGGAGTATTCGACTCCCTGCGGAGCGACATGGTCGACCTCGGCCGCAGGCTCGACCAGTTGCTGGAGACCCGCAACGCATAGGGGGCACCATCCACGGGGGCGCGGCCAGGTCCGGCACCTGGCCGCCACTCCCGTCCGTCGGGGTCAGTCTCCGAACTCCAGGTGGAGGGCCCGGGTGAAGTCGGCGACCGCCTCCTCGTGACGGTCCATCTCCTGCAGGATCTCCCCGCGTACCCGGAACGCCCAGATGTACTCGGGGTCCAGCTCGATCGCCCTGTTCAGGTCGCTCAGGGCGGCCTCGTTGTCGCCCAGCTCGCTCAGCACCGCGCCCCGGCTGCCGTAGGCCCGGTCGTTCTCCGGGTCCAGCTCCAGCGCGCGGGTCAGGTCCGCCAGCGCATCCTCGTACCGGTCGATCATGCGGTACGCCTCGCCCCGCCGGCTCAGCGCGCGCACGTACTCCGGGTTCGCCGCCAGCGCCTTCGTGTAGTCCTCGATGGCCTCGGCGTAGAGGTGCATGCGCTGGTACAGGTCGCCGCGGGCGGCCCAGGAGTAGGGGAGTTCCTCGTTCAGGGCGATGATCTTGGCGTGCTCCTCCAGGGCCTCGTCCAGGCGGTCCAGGTCCACCAGCACGTCGGCCTTCGCCTCCAGGATCCACAGGGAGTCGGGGGAGAGGGTGAGGGCGTGGTCGAAGTCGGTCATGGCGTCGTCGAGCCGGCCCATCGCGGCGTACGTCTGGCCCCGGGAGCCCAGCGCGTACGCGCTGTCCGGCTCCAGCTTGAGCGCCTCGTCGAAGTCCTCCAGCGCGGCCTCGTAGCGTTCGATGACGCGGTGGCTCTCGCCGCGCAGCCGCCAGGCGCGGGCGTTGTCCGGAACTAACGCGATCGACTCCGTCAGATCCGCAATCGCCGCGTCATACCTCGACAGGGCGATGTACGATTCGGCGCGGCTACGCAACACGGACGCACGTGACTGCGCGGCAGCGTCAGGCAGCCCGGATTCGTCCTTGATCCCCTCGCTCATGAGGCGTAAATCTATCCGACTAAATCTGGATTATGGCCGCCTTTTCGCGGGTGTACTCGAGGACCGAATCGTGTCCGTACCCGCTGTCCTTGACGCCCCCGAACGGCAGCCCGGGCGGCATCTGCCGGAACGTGTTCACCCACACCGTCCCGCTCTGCAGATCGCGCACGAAACGGTGGGCCCGCCCCAGGTCACGCGTCCAGACGCCGGCCGCCAGGCCGTAGCGGGAGTCGTTCGCGATCGCCAGGGCCTCCTCGTCCGAGGAGAACGGCATGGCCACCGCCACCGGGCCGAAGATCTCCTCCTGGCAGAGCCGGAGCGAGTTGTCCGTGGCCGTGTAGAGGGTGGGGGAGACCCAGTAACCGCCCGGGAGGCCGGGTACCACCTCCGCCCCCGTCCGCCCGCCGAAGACCAGGCTCGCGCCCTCCTTCTCGGCCAGCTCCAAGTACGACCGCACGTGCTCGTACTGGGCAGAGGAGACGATCGGTCCCATGGTCGTGCGCAGGTCGAGCGGGTCGTCCAGGACCAGGCCGGCGCAGACGCGCTCGATGCGGCCCAGCATCTCCTCCCAGATCGAGCGGTGGATGAGGATGCGGGAGCCGGCCACGCAGACCTGCCCGGCGTTGCCGGTGTAGACGGAGTTCACGGTGATGCCCTGGGCGGCCGCGTCCAGGTCGGCGTCGGGGAAGACGATGTTCGGGGACTTGCCCCCGAGCTCGAACGTCAGCGGCTTCAGCGCGTCCGCCGACGCCCGGGTGATGGCCTGCCCGGTGGCCGTCGAGCCGGTGAGGCTGATCTTGGCGACGTCGCGGTGCCGCACCAGCGCGTCCCCCACCTCCTCGCCCAGGCCGCTGACGATGTTCAGCACCCCGGGCGGGAACACCTCGGCCAGCAGCTCGCCCAGCCGCAGCACCGACGCGCTCGCCTGCTCGGCCGGTTTGACGATCACCGTGTTGCCGGCCGCCAGCGCGTACGCCGCCTTGGCCGAGAACGTCGAGATGGGCGAGTTCCACGGGATGATGCAGACCGCCACCCCGTACGGCTCGCGCCGGGTCAGCCCCAGCGTGTCCGGGCCGAGGATGACGGTGTCGCCCTTGGCCGCGTCGAGGCACTGCCCGGCGGCCAGCTGCCACAGGTACGCCATCCCGGGCAGGTCCTTCTTCAGCGTGTCGCGCAGGATCCTGCCGTTGTCGCGCGTCTCCAGCCTGGCCAGCTCCTCGGCGTTGCGGGCGAACACCTCCGACACCTTGCGCAGGTAGCCCGCCCGGGCCAGGGCGGGCAGCGCCGACCAGGCGGGGAAGGCGCGGCGGGCCGCCGCCACGGCCGCCTCGGCGTCGGGCGCCCCGCCGGCCGGGATCCGCGCCCACACCTCCCCGGTGGCCGGATTGACCGAGTCGAGGGTTCTGCCGTCGCTTGCGGGGACCAGCTCGCCGCCGATGAGATTGCGATAGTCAGGCACGTACCAAGCATATGCTTGCTTGACTCCGTGCACCAAGCCGCTAGACCTCCGGGACGCCCAGGTCCGGCGCGGGTCCGGCGCCCACCTGCTTGGCCAGCGCGGGGTCGAGCTGCTCGATCAGCCGCTGCACCAGCGCCGCCCGCCGCACCCGCTCCCGTCCCAGCTCCCGCGGCACCGCTCCCAGGTGCCCGCCCGACGGGTAGATGTTGGGCGCGTTGCGCAGCCCCATCTTGAGATAGACGGGCGCGGTGGCGCGGACGATCTCCACCGCCTCGTAGAACCGTACGAACCCGCCCTGGTCGTCCGGCACCTCCAGGTAGAGGTCGATCGGCAGCCGGGTCGCGGCCCGGATCTCGGCCAGGTGCGGCACGGTCAGGTCGGTGCCCACGTTCACCGTGGTAGCGCCCAGGCGCTCCAGGATCGCGGCGGTGGGTCCGTTCGTGAGCGGCATCAGCACCGACGTCTTCAGCACCAGGCCGGCGGGCAGCGTGCCGTCCTCCTTGAGGGAGCGCAGCACCTCCAGCGTGCCGAGGTCCCCGACGAGCAGGCTGCGGATGCCCAGCGAGCAGGCCCGCAGCGCGTCCGCCACGCACGCCGCCACCATCGCGTTCCCCCGCGCGGCGGCTCCCACGGCCTGCGTCAGCTTGGCCTGGCCGCCGACGTCCCAGGCGGCCCGGGGCCCGAGGAACAGGTTGACCTCGATCCCCCGCTCGGCCCCGATCCCGGCCATCTCGGAGATCTCGGCGTCCGTCAGCATCATCACGCCGCTGCCCTGCGAGGTCCGCGCGAGCGGCACGCCGAGCCGGTCGGCCTCCTCGACCACCGCCTTCAGCACCTCGGGCCCCTCGACGCTGGGGATCTCGAACCGGTACGGGGCGCCGTCCGCGAAGCCGGACTCTACTGGGGAGGCGGTCCGGAGCACGGGGTGCCCGATCCGGGCCATCAGGGCGTGCAGGTCGGCAAGGCTGGTCATCGGGGAGTCTCCTCGTCGTAGATCACTTCCGCGCGGCCGAGCGTGGTACGGCGGCCCGTGTCGTCCTCGCCCCACAGCTCCAGCTCTGCCCGGTTCCCATCGGTGGACACCACCCTGCCCCGGCAGGTGTGGACGCGGTCACGGAAGTCCATGCCGCGGTAGCCGGCCTCCAGCACGGTCAGCCGTCCCCGCCCACCGAGCCAGCCGGTGACGAGCCGCCCCAGGTAGGCGGCCTTGAGCAGCCCGTGCACGGCCAGCTCGGGGTGGCCGAGCGAGCGGGCGAAGCCGAGGTCGTAGTGCATCTCGTAGAAGTCGCCCGACGCTCCGGCGTACTCGACGAGCCTGCGCAAGGTGGTGGTCTCGGTCAGTGGGGGAATCTCGGTCATTTCCTGATCCTGCTCCCGATGTGCCTGACCACCAGCTCGCCGTCCGGCCGGCGGAACTCCGTCTCGAACGTCAGCAGCGCGAACGGCCCCGCCGACCCGTTCTTCTCGACGACCCCGGTGAACCGCGGCCGCGACACGATCACGTCGCCCACGCGCAGCGGCGCGTGGTACTCGAACCGGTCGCCGCCGTTCAGCCAGCCGGACCCGTACGACGCGGCGGCCGGCAGCGACGGCGGCTCGTCGAGGAAGCACGCCGTGAAGGTCGGCGGCACCTCGTCGCCCGACGCCCCGATGGCGCGCAGGTAGAAGGCCAGGTGCCGCCGCTCGACGACGTCCTCGCGCGGCGGCCCCGTCCAGCCCACCGCCTCCTGGAGAGCCTCGATCATGTGTCTCCTTCCCTGACCCGCTTCAGCCAGGCCAGCGACTCGGGGGAGTGGCCGCCGACCCGGTCCTCGATGCCGTCGAGGAACGCCATGTCCCCGTGCCCGGCCAGCTCCCGGTGCACGGCCTCGGGTGAGCCGGCCTCGATCACCTCCAGCAGCCGCCGATGCCGCTCCCAGTCGTCGACGAGCGACTCGCCCGACGCCCTGACCTGCCGGTTCATGCCCATGCAGAGCAGCATCTGGAGCTGGATCGACCGGTAGGCCTCCTCCAGCCGCCGGTGCCCGGACAGCCCGATGACCGAGCTGTGGAACTCGACGGCCCGCTCCAGCACGCCCAGCCAGTCGCCGGAGCGCGCGGCGGCCTCGTGCCGGTCGAGCGCGGCGTGGCAGCGCCGGAGCCGGGCGGGCTCGCGTACCGGGACGCCCAGGTCCACGGCCATCCGCTCCAGCTCCCGCCGCAACGTGAGGATCTCGTAGATGTCGTGCAGCGTGAGCTGCGTGACGAACGCGCCCCGCCGCGGCTGCTGGGTGATCAGCCCCTGCTGCTCCAGCACGCGCATGGCCTCGCGCAGCGGCGGCCTGCTGACGCCCAGCTCCTGGGTGAGCTGGTTCTCCACGACCCGGTCGCCCGGCTGCAGCCTGCCGCTGAGCAGCATGCGCATCAGTGCCTCGGTGGCGAGCTGAACCATGCTGGGGGGTGCCTCGATGCGCATCGTGGTCTCTCTCGTCGTCGGCGATCATTGTCTGCCGCCATAGTGCCGAAGAAGTTCCGGCAGAACCCTTGTCTAGCTCAGTTGTCTTCTGTAGACAATAGACCAATCCGGCCCGAAGTGAGGTTTTCGTAACACATGACCACTCCACTGTCCGGTATCAGGGTCGTCGAGGTCGGCGCGTTCATGGCGGCCCCCTTCGCGGCCATGCAGCTCGCCGACCTCGGCGCCACCGTCATCAAGGTCGAGAACCCGGACGGAGGCGACGGAGTGCGTGCCGTCGGTCCGTTCACGGCCGGGCACAGCTCCCCCTTCGCCCGGCTCAACAGGAACAAACGATCGGTCGCGCTGGACCTGAAGTCCGAGCTCGGCGCGGCGGCCTTCCGCCGCCTCGTCGAGGACGCCGACGTGCTGGTGGAGAACCTCCGCCCCGGCGCCATGCGCCGGCTCGGGCTCGGCTACGCCGACCTCAACGAGCTCAACCCCGGCCTCGTGTACGTCTCCGCTTCCGGCTGGGGACAGGACGGCCCGCTCGCCGACCGGCCGGGTCTGGACATCATGGCCCAGGCCAGGGGCGGTCTGATGAGCGTCACCGGCATGCCGGGCGGCGACCCGGTCAAGGTCGGCGTGCCCATCGCGGACCTGGTCTGCGGGCTCTACGGCGCCCTCGGGGCGATCTCCGCGCTGCACGCCCGCACGCTGACCGGCCGGGGCCAGCACGTGGACGTGTCACTGCTGGAGTCGGCCGTGTCGTTCGCCATCTGGGAGGCAGGCAAGTATTTCGCCACCGGCGAGGTGGGCGGGCCGCTCGGGTCCGCGCACCAGAGCACGGCGCCGTACCAGGCCGTCCGCACCTCCGACGGCTGGTGCACGGTCGGCGCCGTCACCCCCAAGACCTGGCGCGGCTTCTGCGTCGCGCTCGGCCTGACCGCCCTGCTCGACGACGACCGGTACGCCGACGCGCACGACCGGCACGGCCTGCGCCACGAACTGATCCCGGCCATCGAGGCGGCCACCACCCTGCGCACCACGGCCGAGGTCGTGGCCGCGCTCGACGAGCACGGCGTGCCGTGCGCCCCCATTTCCGACTACGCCCAGGTGTTCAACGACGAGCACCTGAACCGGCGCGGGTTCTTCTGGGATGCCGAGCATCCCGAGATGGGCCCCGTACGCCAGCTCGGCTCGGCCATGCGCTTCTCGGACACGCCGACGAGACGCGGCCCCGCCGGACCGGCGCTCGGCGCGGACACCGTCGAGGTGCTGCGCGAGTTCGGTCTGACCGAGCAGGAGATCGACCGGCTGCTCGCCGAAGGCGCGGCGGCCCAATCCCCCACCCCCTTGGAGAGTTCATGAGCGACCAGCTGACCCCGGGTGTGAGCGCCGGCCTCACCTGGGTCGTGACGGAGCGGCACTGCACCCGCCGCGGCGACCACGACATCTTCTCCACCCCCAACCTGGTCCACCTGATCGAGGACGCCGCCATCGAGGCGCTGGCCCCGTACCTGGCCGACGGCGAGGGCAGCGTCGGCAGCAAGGTCGAGATCGCGCACGTGGCGCCCACGCTCAAAGGCGGCGAGGTGACCGCCACCGCCACCGTGACCGAGGTGGACCGGCGGCGCGTCGTGTTCGCGGTGGTCGCCGCGGACGCCAACGGGAAGATCGGCGAGGGCACTCACGAACGCTTCATCATCAACCTGGACAAGTTCGCCGCCAAGCTCAAGGAGCTGGCGTCATGAGGGCGGCCATCGCGGCGCTCGCCCTGCTCCTGGTGAGCGCCTGCGGCGGCACCGCCGACGCGGGGGGCGGCGCGTGGAAGCCGCGCGGCGATGTACGCATGATCGTGCCGTTCTCCGCGGGCGGCGGCAGCGACCTCGCGGGCCGCGCCATCGCCGGCGCGCTGGAGAAGGCGGAGCCGGGGCTGAAGGTCACCGTGGAGAACCGCGAGGGCGGCTCGGGCGCGGTCGGCTACTCGGCCCTGCTCGGCAAGAAGGGCGACGGCAACTACCTGCTCGCCACCGAGAACGCCCTCCTGTCCCTGCCGCTCAGCGGCCAGGTGTCGTTCACCCGCGCGGACTTCACGCCGATCGCCAAGCTGGCCGAGGACGGCGGCATCCTCGTCGTCAAGAAGGACTCCGCGTTCAGGACCTGCACGGACGTGGTCAACGCGGCCAGGAGCGGCCGGGTCGGCGTGGGCATGTCGGGCGCGTACGGCGTGGACAACGTGATCTTCACGATGATCGAGCAGAAGACCGGCGTGAAGTTCCGGCGCGTGCCGTTCGAGTCGGGCGGCGAGCTGGTGCCGGCGGTGCTCGGCGGCCAGATCCAGGTCGCGCTGCTGAACCCCGGCGAGGTGATCGGCCAGATCAGGTCCGGCGACCTCAGGGGCCTGTGCGTCACCACCGAGAAGCGCTACACCTACCCCGAGTTCGCCGGGCTGCCCACGGCCAGGGAAGAGCGGATCGACGTCGCGTACGTGCAGTTCAGGGGCTTCATCGGGCCGGGCGGGCTGGACGGGCGCGAGAAGGCGTACTGGGAGCGGGCGGCCAAGGGCGTGACCGGGACCGCCGAGTTCCAGAAGTGGCTCAAGGACAACTACCTGCAGCAGTCCGAGCTGTACGGCGCCGACTTCGGCAAGTATCTCGACCAGCTCGACGCGGCGCTCGCGCCCGTGCTGAAGAAGTCGTCATGAGGCAGCTGCTCCGCGGCGAGGCCGTCGTCTGGGCGGTGCTCGTCTGCCTGGCGACGGCCATGGCCGCCGCCGCCTTCGGCTACGGCGTCACCAAGGACGGCGGCGAGGTCGGGCCCGGGTTCCTGCCGCTGGTCAGCGGCGTGGCGCTGGCCGTGCTCTCGGCCGCCTGCCTCCTGCGGTCAGTACGCCGGGCCGCGCCCGAGCCGGAGGCGGACGACCCCCGGCGCGTCAGGACGTTGTGGACCGTGTTCGCCATGCTGCTGGTCGCGCTGCTGCTGGTGCCGCTGACCGGGTTCCTGGTGGCGTTCGGGCTGCTGGTCTTCGCCGTGTCGGCGTTCGTGGAGAAGCAGCGGGTCGTATCGGCGGCGGGCGTGGCCGTGGCCGCCACGCTGGTGATCTACGCGGTGTTCGTGCTGTTCCTGGCCGTGCCGCTGCCCGGCGGGCTGCTGGGCGTCGGAGGTGACGGCTGATGCTGGACAACCTGGTCATGGGCTTCGGCGCGGCCCTCACGCCCGCGAACCTGCTGTGGTGCTTCGTCGGCGTGCTCGCCGGGACCGTCATCGGCCTGCTGCCGGGGCTGGGCTCGACGACCGGCGTGGCCGTGCTGCTGCCGCTGACGCTGTCGTTCGAGCCGCTGACCGCGCTCATCATGCTCGCCGGGATCTACTACGGCGCCCAGTACGGCGGCACGATCACCTCCGTGCTGATCTCCACGCCCGGCGAGGCGGCCAGCGTGGTGACCGCGATCGACGGCTACCAGCTGGCCCGCAAGGGACGGGCCGGCGCGGCGCTGGCGATCGCGGCCATCGGGTCGTTCGCCGCCGCGATCGTCTCGCTGCTGCTCCTGGTGGCGATGGCGCCGCCGTTCGCCAAGCTGGCGCTCGGCTTCGGGCCGCCCGAGAACCTCGCCGTCATGGTCCTCGGCCTGACCACCATCGTGAGCTTCTCCGGCGGGGCGCGGCCGCGCGGCCTGGCCATGGCCGTGCTCGGCGTCCTGCTCGCGACCGTCGGCGTGGACGCGGCCACCGGGCTGCCCCGCTACACCTTCGGCGACGTGGACCTGCTGTCCGGGCTGCCGTTCGTGCAGGTGATGATCGGGCTGTTCGCGGTGGGGGAGGTGCTCTACCAGATCAGGCAGGGCGCGGCCGAGCCCATCCGGGCCCGCTTCAGGGACCTGGTGATCACCCGGGAGGAGCTGTCCCGCTCCAAGGGGGCGATCGCCCGGGGGAGCGTGATCGGCTACCTGCTCGGGTGCCTGCCCGGCGCCGGGTCCACGCTGGCGTCCTTCCTCGCGTACGGGGTGGAGAAGCGGGTCTCGCGGCACCGGGACGAGTTCGGGCAGGGCGCGATCGAGGGCGTCGCCGCGCCGGAGAGCGCCAACAACGCCGCCGCGAACGCCAACTTCGTCCCCACCCTCGCGCTCGGCATCCCGGGCGGCGCGACCACGGCCGTGCTGCTGGGGGCGTTCACGATGTACGGGATCCAGCCGGGGCCGCTGCTCTTCGACGAGCAGCCGGAGCTGGTGTGGGGGCTGCTGGCCTCGTTCTTCATCGGGAACGTGCTGCTGCTGGTGCTGAACCTGCCGCTGGCGCCGCTGTTCGCGCAGCTGCTGCGGATCCCGTACGGGTACCTGTATCCGCTGATCCTGGTCACCAGCTTTGTCGGGGCTTATTCGATCGACAACAACATGTTCAGCGTCTGGATCGTGTTCGCCTCCGGACTGGTCGGATATTTCATGAAAAAGTTTGATCTGCCGATGGCGCCGCTCGTGCTCGGGCTGGTGATCGGGGCGCTGTTCGAGAAGGCGCTCGTGCAGACGTCCGCGATGGGGGACGGCGACCTGAGCATCGTCCTGACCCGGCCGATCGCACTGGCGGTGCTCGTGCTGGCCGTCCTGCTGGCGGCCGGGCCCGCGCTGCTGAAGCTCATCCCGCGCAGAGTCAAGGAGACAGTGTGACCGAGCTTGATGTCGTCGCCGACGGGCCCGTGCTGCGGGTCACCTTCAACCGGCCCGAGCAGCGCAACGCCCTCACCTGGGCCATGTGGGACGGCCTGTACGACGCCTGCGAGCGGGCCGACGCGGATCCCGCGATCAAGCTGCTCGTGCTGTCGGGGGCCGGTGGGCGGGCATTCATCGCAGGTACCGATATTTCGCAGTTTTCCACCTTTGTCGATGGGGACGACGGGATCGCGTACGAGCGCAAGATCCAGCGGATCATTGACCGGCTCGAACGCGTCAAGGTGCCCACCGTGGCCGTCGTCCAGGGCTACTGCGTGGGCGGGGGCCTGGTCGTGGCCGCCGCCTGCGACCTGCGGCTGGCCGTGCCCGGTGCCCGGTTCGGGGCGCCCATCGCCAGGACGCTGGGCAACTGCCTGTCCATGAACACGTACTCGCTGCTCGTCCACCACCTCGGCCCGGCCCGCACCCTGGACATGCTGCTGCGGGCCCGCATGTACACCGCCGAGGAGGCGCACGCCGCCGGGTTCGTGGCCGAGCTGTGCGCGCTCGACGACCTGCCCGCCCGGCAGGCGGAGGTGGAGGAGCGGCTGCTCTCCCACGCGCCCCTGTCGATGTGGGCGGCGAAGGAGGCGGTCAGGCGGCTGCGCGTGGCCAACCTGCCGGACGGGGACGACATCGTGGCCACGGTCTTCGGCAGCGCCGACTTCCACGCCGCCGTCCCCGCCTTCCTCGCCAAGGAGAAGGTCGCCTGGAAGGGACGCTGACTCGCGCTCTAAGATCGGGGGCATGGAGCTGGCCCCTGGAGTGCGTGTCGCCGTCACCGATCGCCACGGAGGGATCAGCGCCCCGCCGTACGGGTCGCGCAACCTCGGCGGGCTGGTCGGCGACGACCCGGAGGCCGTGCGGGCCAACCGGGCGGGCGTCGCGGCCGAGCTGGGCGTGCGGGGCGTCGTGTTCATGCGCCAGGTCCACAGCGCCGACGTCGCCTACGTGAGCGAGCCCTTCGGGGACGACCCGCCGGCGCTCGACGGGGTGTTCACCACCGAGCCGGGGCTGGCGCTGGCCTCGCTCGGGGCCGACTGCCCGGCGGTGCTGGTGGCCGACCCGGTGGCGCGCATGGTGGGCGCCGCCCACTCCGGCCGCCCCGGCACCGAGGCGGGCATCGCGACCGCCCTGGTCGCGGCCATGGTGGCCAAGGGTGCGGCGCCGGGCCGGATGGCCGCGCTGGTCGGGCCCGGCGCGTGCGGCCGCTGCTACGAGGTGCCCGCCGAGCTGCGCGAGCGGGTGGCCGCCCGCGTCCCCGAGACGTGGTCCACGACGTCGTGGCAGACGCCCGCGCTCGACCTGCGGGCCGGGATCGAGGCCCAGCTCCGCGCGGCCGGGGTCCAGGACGTGCGCCACGACGCGCGCTGCACGATCGAGTCGGCGGAGCTGTACTCGCACCGCAGGGAGCAGCCGGGCGGTCGCTTCGCCGGGCTCATCTGGCTCGCGTAGGGCCCGGCAACCGCCATCGAGGTCGTCACGCCGCCGGCCGAGCGCGAGGATCTCCCCGCGCCACAAGCAGCCGACCGGCTTCGAACCCGCCACACCGAACGCCCGCCGCAGCCGGTCGGCAGCCCCCAAGACGGCCACCGACACCCCCTCACCGCGAACGCTGGTCCGGCCTGGCCACAGGCGCTTTCGCACCCTGAGCGGCGAGCCCGGCCCCGGGACGGGTGGCGCGCCGTGTCGGTGAGCTCTACTTGCCCCCCTGCCGTCCCGAGCTGAAGATCGCGTTGATGATGATGATCCCGCCCCAGATCGGCACCAGGTAGATCGACTTGCTGTCCCCGAACAGGACCAGCGCGAGGGTGGAGAGGGTGCCGAGGCAGAGCGAGACGATCGCCAGCGCGAGCCGCTGCCCGTCGGGCGCCCGGTCGTGAGCCGGCGCCTTCGGCGCCCGCTGGGCGATGCGCTCGTCCACCCGCCGATCGACCTCCTGCCCCATCTTGTCGAGGAAGGACTCGACCAAGGCGTCCTCGAACTCCGGCCCGAGGTCGCGACGGGCGGACACCGCCGCCTTTAACTCATCCCCTGTACTCATATGTCGAGATATAACGGGACACCCCGCTACCGGGCAAGGATGTCGTCCAGGTTGTAACTCACCGGACGTTCGAGCTGCTCGTACGTGCACGACTCCGGCGTGCGGTCGGGCCGCCACCGCCGCCACTGCGCCGTGTGCCGGAACCGGTCGCCCTCCATCTGGTCATAGGCCACCTCGATCACCAGCTCCGGCCTGAGCGGGATGAACGACAGGTCCTTCTTGGCGTTCCACCGCGACACCGCGCCCGGCACCCGCTGCCCGCCCGTCGCGGGCCCGGCGGCGGGCTGGCCGAGGTTGGCCGTCGCCTGCTCGGCCCAGTGGCCCCAGGGGTGCTCGCTCAGCTCCGCGATGTACGGCTTGATCTCCTCGACCAGCTCGGCCCGGCGCGCCATCGGGAACGAGGCCGCCACGCCCACGTGGTGCAGCCGCCCGTCGTCGCCATAGAGGCCGAGCAGCAGCGACCCGACGATCGGGCCCGACTTGTGCTCGCGGTAGCCGCAGATCACCACGTCGGCCGTGCGCTCGTGCTTGACCTTGAACATCGTGCGCTTGTCGGGCACGTACGGCTGGTCGCCCGGCTTGACGATGATGCCGTCGAGCCCCGCGCCCTCGAACGTCTCGAACCACTCGGCCGCCCGCTCGTCGCTGGTCGTGACCGGGGTCAGCCGAATAGATCCACCTTTTTCCGGAAATATCCCCTCAAGCCGCGCGCGGCGCTCCGAGAACGGCGCCTCCATCAGCGACTCGTCGCCCAGCGCCAGCAGATCGAACGCGACGAACTGGGCCGGCGTCCGCTCCGACAGCAGCTTCACCCGCGAGGCGGCCGGATGGATGCGCTGCTGCAGCGCGTCGAAGTCGAGCTGCGACCCCATCGGCAGCACGATCTCGCCGTCCACCACGCACCTGTCCGGCAGCTCGGCCCGGACCGCCTCGACCAGCTCCGGGAAGTAGCGCGTGAACGGCCGCTCGTTGCGGCTGCCCAGATAGACCTCGTCGCCGTCGCGGAACACGATGCACCGGAAACCGTCCCACTTCGGCTCGTAGAACAGCGAGCCGTTCTGCTTGGGCATGGCCTTGACCGGCTTGGCCAGCATCGGCGGCACCGGCGGGCGCACCGGCAGATTGGGCACCGGCTGCTCTTCGGCGGGCTCAGTGGGCTGAGACGGCTCGGTCATGGCTCTGCTCCCTCGTGTATTTGCAGAAGAGGACCCCCTCCTCCTCCAGCACCTGGCTGAGGCCCAGTGTGACGTGCGCGGGCTCGCCGTTGAGAACGCGGGCCGCGCCGCCGCCGACCAGCAGCGGGCTGATCGACAGGCACATCTCGTCGACCAGGTCGTGCGCCGCGAGCTGGGCGTTGACCCTGGGGCCGCCCTCGCACAGGATCCTGGTCAGCCCGCGCGCGTGCAGCTCCGTGACGGCCAGCGGCAGGTCGACGCTCTCGCCCCCGGCCACGATGACGTCGCAGTGCCCGGCCGCCGCCTTGCGCCGCTCGTGCGGGGCGGCCTCGCAGGTGATCACGATCGTCCGGCTGGGGGCCTCGGTGAACAGCTCGTCGTCGAGGTCGAAGTCCATGCTGCGGGTGATGACCGCGATGGGCGGCACCTCCGGCCTGCCGACCCGGAGCTCGGCCCACGAGTCACGCGGAGGGACGGGGCCGTACCCCTCCTTGCGCACGGTCGCGGCGCCCGCGAGGACGACGTCGGCCAGGCCGCGCAGGACCTGGAAGATCCGCCTGTCGCCGGCGCTCGACAGCCCGCCCGAGCGGTCGTTCAGCCACGCCGCGCCGTCGGCGCTGGCCACCATGTTGAGCCGCAGCCACGGCCGGCCCTCGGGGTAGGCGTACGCCTGCACGATATCCGGGTTGTCCTGTATGTCGGGATGGATGCGCCGCACCCCTCTACCTTGGCACACCCCACCGACAACCCACCGAACGGGAGAGCCCGCAGCGCCGTCCGGCGGTCCGCCTGACGCCTGTCCTGCGGCCCGGGTGGCCGTCCGGGTAGGTATTTCGGGAAATGGGGCGTATAGCGCTTTTGTGTATCCAAGGACGCGCGGGCGTTCGCGTGCTTACCGTGACGGCAGGGGATCGGGGAGGGGAGGCCCTGTGGGTCTGGTCACCGCTGTCGCGTGGACGATCGCCGCCCTCGTGGGGGTGTACCTGCTCTATTACTGGCTCTCCGGAGACGGGCTGCGCCGGGCCAAGGTCACCCGGTTCCCCGTCGCGCTGGTGTTCGCCCACCCCACGGTGGCCGTGTCGGCGCTGGTGTGCTGGGTGGGCGGGCTGGTCACCGGCAACAGAGCGCTGGCGTGGGCCTCGTTCGGGGGGCTGGCGGTGGCGGCGCTGCTGGGGTTCGTGATGTTCACGCGCTGGCTCGGGGCCGGGCGGCACAAGATGGGCGGGCGCCGGTTCCCGGTGCTGGCGGTGACGCTGCACGGCCTGGCGGGGGTGGCGACGTTCGCGCTGGTGCTGCTCACCGCGAGCGTGGCTGGCGCAGGACCTGGAGGGAGCGGGCCGTGACGGCCACGAGGTCGCCGGCCTGCCAGCCCTCGTCGAGGAACGGCTCCTCCATCGTGTCGTGGCTGGTGTCGAGCATGGGCACCCATCCGGTGCCGCACTCCTCGCCCGGCAGCGTGAACGGCATGTTCTCGTGGTGGGCGTTGATGAGCAGCAGGAACGAGTCGTCCACGATCCGCTCGCCCCGCGGCCCAGGCTCGGTGATGGCCTCGCCGTTGAGATAGACCATGAGCGACTTGGCGTAGCCGATGTGCCAGTCGCCCGAGGTCATCTCCGTGCCGCCCGGGGTGAGCCAGACCAGGTCGCGCTTGCCGTCGTCGGGGTGGCGGCCGTGGAAGAAGCGGCGGCGCTGGAAGACCGGGTGCTCGCGGCGCAGCTTCGACAGCGCCCTGACGAACTCCAGTAGCTCCGGCTCCGTGTGGACCATCGACCAGTCGACCCAGGCCAGCTCGTTGTCCTGGCAGTAGGCGTTGTTGTTGCCGCGCTGGGTGCGGCCGAGCTCGTCGCCGTGGGAGAGCATGGGCACGCCCTGCGACAGGAACAGGGTGGCCAGGAAGTTGCGGCGCTGGCGGCGGCGGAGCTGGACGATGGCGGGGTCCTCGACGGGGCCCTCGGCGCCGCAGTTCCAGGAGCGGTTGTCGTTGGTGCCGTCGCGGTTGTCCTCGCCGTTGGCCTCGTTGTGCTTGTGGTCGTACGAGACCAGGTCGGCGAGGGTGAAGCCGTCGTGGCAGGTCACGAAGTTGATCGAGGCGACCGGGCGGCGGCCGGAGGACTCGTAGAGGTCGGCGGAGCCGGTCAGGCGGGAGGCGAACTCGGGGAGCGCCGAATGCGTGCCCCTCCAGAAATCTCGCACGATATCCCGGTATTTGCCGTTCCACTCCGTCCACAAAGGCGGGAAATTCCCGACCTGGTAGCCGCCAGGCCCCACGTCCCACGGCTCGGCGATCAGCTTGACCTGCGAGATCACCGGGTCCTGCTGGATCAGGTCGAAGAACGCGCTCAGCCGGTCGACGTCGTGCAGCTCCCGGGCCAGCGCCGACGCCAGATCGAAGCGGAACCCGTCGACGTGCATGTCGAGCACCCAGTAACGCAGCGAGTCCATGATCAGCTGCAGGGCGTGCGGCGAGCGTACGTTGAGGGAGTTTCCGCACCCGGTGTAGTCGAGGTAGTAGCGCCGGTCGCCGTCGTGCAGGCGGTAGTAGGCGGCGTTGTCGATCCCCCGGAACCCCAGCGTGGGCCCCATGTGGTCGCCCTCGGCCGTGTGGTTGTAGACGACGTCGAGGATGACCTCGATGCCCGCCTCGTGCAGCGCCCGCACCATCGCCTTGAACTCCAGCACCTGCTGCCCCCGCGTCCCCGCGCTGGAGTAGCCGCCGTGGGGCGCCAGGTAGGCCATGGTGTTGTAGCCCCAGTAGTTGGTCAGCCCGCGGGCGACCAGGAAGTGCTCGGGGATGTAGTGGTGGACCGGCATCAGCTCGACCGCCGTCACGCCCAGCGACAGCAGGTGATCGATGATCGCCGGATGCCCCACCCCCGCGTACGTGCCGCGCAGGTCGGGCGGCACGTCGGGGTGGCGCATGGTGAGCCCGCGCACGTGGGCCTCGTAGATCACGGTCTGGTGGTACGGGATGCGCGGCGGCCGGTCGTTGCCCCACTCGAAGAACGGGTTGATGACCACGTTCTTCGGCATGTAGGGGGCGCTGTCCTCGGTGTTGCGCCGGGTCGGATCGGTGAAGTAGTAGGGGAACAGCGCCT
This sequence comes from Nonomuraea sp. NPDC005650, assembly GCF_040605375.1. Classification (NCBI taxonomy): domain Bacteria; kingdom Bacillati; phylum Actinomycetota; class Actinomycetes; order Streptosporangiales; family Streptosporangiaceae; genus Nonomuraea; species Nonomuraea sp. NPDC005650. Next base: position 255,676 of record NZ_JBEXCR010000003.1, on the reverse strand, counting down.
GGTTCCAGGTCAGCTCGCCGTCGATGGCCTTGGCGTAGGGGTCGAGCAGCAGCTTGGCGGGGTTGCACCGGTGGCCCTGGGCCGGGTCGTGCGGCCCGTGGACGCGGAAGCCGTAGCGCTGACCCGGCTGGATGCCCGGCAGGTAGCCGTGCCAGACGAACCCGTCGACCTCGGGCAGGTCGACGCGCTCCTCGGTGCCGTCGTCATGAAAAAGGCACAGCTCGACTCGCTCGGCGACCTCGGAGAACACCGCAAAGCTGGTGCCAACGCCATCCCAGGTGCCGCCGAGTGGATAGGGCTCGCCCGGCCAGACCTCGCGCATGTGGCCCAATTGTCGCACGCGAACACGCTCTTGGTCTCTCAATGCGCCGATCGCCCTCCGTACCGGGGCCTCCGCGTGCCCGGCCGGGTGCCGGGCAGGTCGCGGAGACCGTCAGAGCAGCTCGGCGTGGAGCGTGATCATGGTGCCCGCCAGGGCCTTGCTGACCGGGCAGTTGGCCTTCGCCGTCTCGGCGGCCTCCTCGAACTGCTCGGCCGAGATGCCGGGAACGTGGCCCTTCACCGTGAGCACGATGCCCGTGATGCCCTCACCCGGCTGGAACGTCACGTCGGCGCTGGTCTGCAGGGACTCCGGCGGCGTGCCGGCACCGGCCAGCCCGTGCGAGAGCGCCATCGAGAAGCAGGAGGAGTGGGCGGCCGCGATGAGCTCCTCCGGGGACGTCTTGCCGTTGGCCGCCTCGGCCCTGGACGGCCAGGAGACCTCGAACGTGCCGACGCCCGAGGTGTCGAGCGATACGGTGCCCGAACCGTCGAGCAGGGCGCCCTTCCACTGGGTGGTGGCGGTGCGAGTGGTGGCCATGGCGTGTGCTCCCTCCGTACTGGTCCTCCGACCTTATCGCGAGCCCACAAAGAGCGGTCCCGTCGGTCATCCAGCTCTACTTTTCCGGCGAATAATGACATGCTCGGGTCGCGGCGCACCCGCCGCCTTGGTCCGGATTACACGGGAGTGTGGTGCCAGTGGAGGCACCGTACGACGACCGCCTGCTGCACCAGCGGGTGGTCGGCGGCGATGAGTCCGCGCTGGGCGAGGTCTACGATCGGCTCTCCCCGCTGATCTTCGGGCTCGCGCTGCGGGTCACCAGGGACCGGGTGATCGCCGAGGACATCACTCAGGAGGTGTTCCTGGTCTTCTGGGAGCGCCCCCTGTCCTACGACCCGGAACGCGGCACCTTACGCGCCTGGCTGGCGACGATCGCGCACCGCCGCGCCGTCGACCACGTGCGCGCCGAGGAGCGGCGCCGGGTGTCGGCGCTCGGGCCCAGACTGTTCGAGCGCGAACCTGACAGACTGGAGGACACGGTCCTGGCCTCGGACGAGGCCAAACGGGTACGGCAGGCGGTGACCTCGCTGCCCGACGGCCTGCGGGAGGCGGTCGAGCTCGCCTACTTCGGCGGCCGGACCTACCGGCAGGTGAGCGAGGAGCTGGGCGTGCCCGAGGGCACGGCCAAATCGCGCATCCGGCTGGCGCTGAGACGCCTGGCGGACGCGCTTGCGGAGGAAGAGGTGTAATGGACCCCGTCGAGCGCCTCTATCTGGACGCGATGATGGAGGACCCCGAGGTGCCGGCCCGCTCGCTGCGGCCCCAGCTCCTGGCCGGGGCCAGGGCCCGGCGCAGGCCCGCGGCCCCCACCGCGGTCTGGGCGGAGCCGTACGCGGGGCGGGTGGCGGCGATGGACGCGCTGCTGGCCGCGGCCGTGGACGACGACTGGTCGCGCGTGATCGTCGAGGGCTGGACCCTCCAGGAGCTCGTGGCCCACCTGGCCGCCAAGGACGGCCTCTTGGCCGCCTCCGTCGGCGCCCCCGTGCTGGGGCCGCCCATGGGCGCGACCGACTCGCTGGGACGTACGAACGACGTGCAGGCGTACGAGCGCACCCGCAGCCCCGAGCAGACGAGAAGGGACTGGCGGGCCCAGGCCGACGCCCTCTGCCGTCACCTGGCCGACCTGCCGCCCACGACCCCGGCCACCCTGGACGGCATGGAGGTCCCGGTGCTCGACCATCTCCTGGCGCGCTGCCTGGAGACCTGGATCCACACGGCCGACGCCGCCGAGACCGCCCAGGTGCGCCTCCCCGACCCGGTCGCCGACCACATCCGCCCGACCGCGGACCTGTGCGCCCGCCTGCTGCCCTGGACGATGCTCCTGTCGGGCATGGACGGCTCCGGCCGCACCCTCCACCTCACGCTGACGGGCGCGGGCGGGGGCGAGTGGCAGGTGCCGCTGGGCGTGGAGGACGCCGGGCCCGGCGAGCCGGATGCCCACATCACGGCGGACGTGGTCACGTTCTGCTTCCTGCTGGGCGGCAGGGGGGAGCCCGCCGCGTTCCCGGCCGAACTGGCCGGCGACCTGTCGCTGGCCAGGGACGTCCTGGCCTCGGCCCCGGCGCTCTCCGGCCCGTGACCGCCGGCCGTGCTGTCCATTGTGGGGGAATTAGGCGGGAAATGCGGTGTAATGCGGCTTGAGGGCGCCAGGTGACCGCAAAATCATTGTTTAATTACCCCTCTTGGCTTTGACAGGTTATTTGGGTTTACGGAGTTAGCCGAGAATCTTCCCATGGGTACGTCTGCCCCTGTCTGAGCGCCTGCGGTTAGACAGTGGGCGTTGGATTTCGGGCCGATCTACCCATGAACGGAAACGAATGCACGTGAACACTGAAAGTCGGCAATCGCGGACGCCACGCCATGGGCGGGCCGCGACACTAACTCTGGCCGGCGCGATCGTCGGCTCCCTGCTCCTGCCCACGGGTCTGGCGGCCGCGGCGAGCGCAGTGCCCAGCAGCGTCGCCGTCCAGACGGACGTCGGGGTCTTCTCGGGGGAGAAGCCGCCGCTCTGTGGCAAGCACTGCGGCCGCGGCCGTGGATGGGGAGGATGCTGGCGCCCCTGGTGTGGCCCGTGGGGCTGGGGCGGCCGTCGCCACCACCGCGACGACGACGAGGAGATCATCCGCATCCGCCGTCCGCGTCTCCACCACCACCACCGTCCGGAGCACCGCCCGCCGACGGTCCAGGCGCCTCCCGTCAAGGAGGAGCCGGTCAAGGAGGAGCCGGTCAAGGAGGAGCCGGTCAAGGACGACGACGACTGGGACTGGGGCGACCAGGACTGGGGCCGGGATGACCAGGGCGCCCGGGGCGACCAGGACGACAAGGCCGACAAGGACGAGAAGGACGAGAAGGACGACAAGGGCCGCAGCGACAGCTGGTGGCCCGACGGCAACGACTGGCGGGATTTCTTCCGCGATTAGACGGTGAGCGGAAACAGCTCCCGTTTTCGGAGAAACGGTCGATGACAAATGCCGTGGCCAGGAAACGGCCACGGCATTTGCCGTATGACGAGAGAGGGGTCCTCATGATGGACGACGTGACGGGATTGGCGGGACTTCTGTACGAGTTCGGTCTGCTCAAGCGCTACAAGCGGACCGGGTGGCTGGTGGCGGGCGTACGGGACCCGGAGAGCATCGCCGAGCACTCGTTCCGCGCGGCCGTCATCGCCAGTGTGATCGCCAGGCTCGAAGGCGCGAATCCTGAGCGGGCCGCGTTCATGAGCCTCTTCCACGACACCCAGGAAACCCGCATCACCGACATCCCGTACATCGGCAAGCGCTACCTCAAGGCCGCCTCCAACGAGGACGTCACCGCCGACCAGATGCGCGGCCTGCCCGCGGAGGTGGCCGACATGGTCGGCGACGCGGTGGGGGAGTACGAGGAGAAGGCCAGCCTGGAGGCGGTCTGCGCCCGGGACGCGGACAAGCTCGAATGCCTCATCCAGGCCATCGAATACCGGGAGCAGGGACACCAGAACGTCCAGGGCTGGATCGACAGCTCCCTGGACGCCCTGACGACCCCGACGGGCAAACGGCTGGCCGAGGAGGCCCTGCGCACCGGCACCCTGGAATGGGTGGCGCGCGTGCTCAACGGCGACTGAGGGCTCCCAGGCCCGGCGGGCGCGGGTCAGCCGGCGGCGGGCTGGGTGACGAGGTCGCGTTCGTACTCGTCCTCGCTTTCGGCCAGCACCCGCTCCACGCCCTGCGCGGCCCGCTCGTCGCCCCGCGTCAGCAGCCCGCGCGTGGCCTCGGCCACCGTGCGGAGGTCGGCGTCGGCGAGGCGGGCGGCCAGGGCCTCACGGATGAGGGGCGTGTCCTCGGACAGCCCGGCGAGCCCGGCGGTGGCCCAGTCGCGGACCTCCGCGTCGTCGTCCCGCGTCATCTCGATCAGCAGCGCCAGCCCCTCCTCGTGGTCCGGCGGCAGCACGTCGGCCAGCGCGATCGCGTCCGTCATCGTGCGCTTGTGCCCAGGACGCCCGATGACGTCCAGCACGTGCGGCAGCGCCCGGGCATCCCCCTGGTGTCCGAGCGCGGCCAGAACGGACCGTAGCACCTGCGGGTTGCCCTCCGTGGTGACCATCTTCTGCAGCAGCGGCAGCGTCGTCTCCAGGTACGGCTTCGCCCCCTCCGCGAACCCGAACTGGGCGATCGCGTCGACCCCGAACTCCCGCTCCCTGGCGTCCTCGCTCCCGCACAGCCGGACCAGCGCCTCGTACGTCTCGTCGTCCGCCCGCTTGCCCAGCGAGTCGGCCACGATCCACCAGGTCTCGGCGTCCTCGTCGATGTCGCGGTGCGCGACGGCCCGCGCCACGAGCTGCTCCACCGGCGTGTACGTGCCCGCCGCGTCCTCCAGCAGCGTCGCGACGGCGGCGTGGCCGCGCTGCGCCTGCACCTGCTCGCTCTCCGAGCCGTCGGCCGAGCGCCCGGCCACCGTGACCAGCTCGGTGCCGTCCTTGGCGAACTGGCGGGCCACGACGTACTCCCAGTCCTCCTTCTCGATCTGGTCGAGCAGCGCGCTCTCCAGATGCACGCCCACCCAGGAGGCGGCGATGTCGACCGGCATGTCGCCGTCGCCGTCGTACTTCTCGGGATCGGCGCCCGCCTCGAGCAGCACCTGCACCACGCCCAGCGCGCCGCGCCTGGCGGCCAGCGTGAGCGGGGTGTCGCCGGACTCGTTGGCCGCGTCGACCTCCGCGCCCGCCTCGATCAGCGCCCTTGCGGCGGCGGCGTGGCCGTTGGAGGCCGCCCAGAGCAGCGCCGTCCAGCCGCCCTCCTCCCGGCCGTTCACGTCGGCGCCGGCCGTCAGGAGCGCGCCGATCACCTCCACCCGGTCCCAGGAGGCGGCCGCGCACAGCGGCAGCCCCTCCTCACCTGGGCTGTTGGGATCGGCACCGCCGGCGAGCAGCTTGCCCACCGTCTCGGGCTCGCCGTTCAACGCCGCGCGGTAGAGCTGTTCCTCATGCATGACAGGGACCCTAGCCTGGTCCGGCCGCGCCCCGGGCCAAGCCAGAGCCCCGTGTCATCGCTTGGTACGCGCCAAAGCGGCTTCTAGGTTCAAACACCTACAAGGGATGACATGTTTTCCTTCTCGGGTAGGAGTCACAACCCCGGCAAGACGCGATATGTTGCGAGTATGACTGATCCCGGTGAGCTCCGCGCGTCGGACGCCGAGCGCGAGGCCGTCGTCGAGCAGCTCCGTGTCGCGTCCGTCGAGGGCAGGCTGACGCTCGCCGAGCTGACCGACCGTACGGAGGCCGCCTACACCGCGACCACGCACGCCGAGCTGGCCCTGCTCACCCAGGACCTGCCGGCGGGAGCGACGCCCCCGCGGGCGCCCGCCCCCGTGCCCGAGGGCCGGAAGCGGCGGTGGTTCGTGGGCGTCATGGGCGACTCCAAACGGCGCGGGACCTGGCAGATCGACCAGGAGCTCGGCGCCGTCGCCGTGATGGGCGACGTGCTGCTCGACCTGCGCGAGGCCGAGGTGCGCACGGACGTGGTGGACATCATGGCCGTCTCCGTGATGGGCGACGTGAAGATCATCGTGCCCGACGGCGTGAACGTGGACCTCGACGGCATGGCCGTCATGGGTGACAAGAAGGTGGACGTCCTCCAGGCGGCCCCCGGCATGAACGTCCCGGTGGTGCGCGTGCGCGCGTACGCGGTGATGGGCGACGTCAAGGTGATCGGCGACTCGCAGGCGCAGCCGGTGCAGCGCAGGTTCGCGGCCTGGCGGGAGCACTGGCGGCGGCTGCACGGCGAGGACTGGCGGGCGCTGGGCCGCCAGATGCGGTACGAGGCCCGCGAGCTGGGCAGGCAGATGCGCGAGGACGACCGCCGCGACCGGCGGGGCTACTACTAGGCGGGCTCAGCCGGTTGCTCAGCCCACCAGGGACGCGGCCGGCTGCCGCTGGGCCGCCTCGTAACGTTCCAGGAGCACGTCCACCAGCTCCGGCGCCGGGCCGAGCACGTCCGACACGACCGCGGCCCCCGCCTCCAGGCTCGTCAGCCGTACCTTGTCGGCGAAGTGACCGGGCGCCAGCAGGTACGGCGCGACGGCCACCCGCGGCGCGCCCGCGCGCCTGAGCGCGGCCACCGCCTCGGCGGGCGACGGCTCGGCGGCGGAGGCGTACGCGGGGGACACCGTCCACCAGCCGGAACGCCGCCACTCCCGCGCCTGTTTTGCGATCACCGCGTTGGCACGGGCGTCGCTCGAACCCGCCGACACCAGCACCACCGCCGTCTCCGGGTCGCCCGCGCGCACGCCCGCCTCGGCCAGGCGCCGCTCCAGCGCCGTCAGCAGCAGTGGGTGCGGCCCCAGCGTGGTGCCGTAGTGGACGCGCAGCCGCGGCTCGCGCGCCCGGACCTCGTTCAGCGCCGCCGGCAGGTCCACCCGGCTGTGGTAGGCCTCGGTGAGCAGCAGCGGCAGCACAACGGCCTCCTGGAGGCCGCTCAGCGCCTGCCCCAGGCTCGGGGTGCAGTGGTCGAGGTAGGCCACCCGTACGGGCACCTCAGGGCGCGCCAGGCGCACCTGGTCGAGCAGCGCGGCCACGGTGGCGGCGGCACGCGGATCTCGCGACCCGTGGGCCACCGCCACCAGTGGCACGCGGCCGGGGGCCGCCCCGCCTGCCAACGGGGCGGATCCCCTGCTGGGGATCACAGGTGAATGCCGCATTCGACCTTCCCCAGGCCCGCCCAGCGTCCGCTGCGCGGATCCTCTCCCTCCGCGACCTGCCGCGTGCACGGCGCGCAGCCGATCGAGGGGTAGTTGTCGTAGTGCAACGGGTTGATCAGCACCCCGTTGTCGGCGATGTAGTTGTCGACGTCGTCCTGGGTCCAGGCCGCGATCGGGTTGACCTTGACCATCTGCCGCTTGGCGTCCCACTCGACGACCTTGGTGCCGGTGCGGCTGGAGGACTCGTCGCGGCGGATGCCGGAGATCCACGCGAGGTACGGCTCCAGCGCCCGGTTGAGCGGCTCGACCTTGCGCAGGTAGCAGCACAGGTCGGGGTTGCGGCCGAACAGGCGCGGGCCGAGGTCGCGGTCCTGCTCCTCGACCGTCCGCGACGGCTTGATGTCGATCACGTTGACGTCATAGACCTGCCGCACCGCGTCCCGCGTGCCGACCGTCTCGGCGAAGTGGTAGCCGGTGTCGATGAACAGCACGTCGACGCCGGGCTTGACCCTGCTCACCAGGTCGATCAGGAGGGCGTCGCTCATCGAGGAGGTCAGGCACAGCCGGTCGCCGAACGTCGCCGCCGCCCAGCGGATGATCTCGCGGGCGGGGGCGCCCTCGAGGAACGTCGCGGCGGACTCGACGATGTCCTGCAGGTCAAGGGTCCCGCGCTGCTGTTTCAGGCCGACCTCGATGTCCACCAGCGTCATATCTTCACTCCGATCCCGAGAAACTTCAGCTTGAAGGCACGAGCGCAGGCGCGGCAGTACCAGCCGCCGTCCCCCTCGTAGGGTTCGAGGTCCTCGTCGCCGCAGTAGGGGCAGTGGAACGGGACCGCTCGCTCGCTCATTTGAGATCCGCCTCGTCGGCCCGCTGCACCCAGTCGGCGAACGACTCGCCTTCCTTCTTCTGGGCGTCGTAGTGCTTGACCACGCGCTCCACGTAGTCGGGCAGCGCCTTGGCGGTGGTCTTGAGACCGCGGACCTTGCGCCCGAACCCGGCGTTGACGCCGAGGGAGCCGCCCAGGTGGATCTGGAAGCCCTCGACCTGGTCGCCGTTCTCGTCCACCACGAGCTGGCCCTTGAGGCCGATGTCGGCGACCTGGATGCGGGCGCAGGAGTTGGGGCAGCCGTTGACGTTGATCGTCAGCGGCTCGTCGAACGTCGGCAGCCGCCGCTCCAGCTCGTCGATCAGGTCGGCGGCCGTGGCCTTGGTCTCGACGATGGCCAGCTTGCAGTACTCGATGCCGGTGCAGGCCATCGTCTGGCGGCGGAAGGTGGACGGCCGGACGCGCAGGTCGTTCGCCTCCAGCTCGGCCACGATCGAGTCGACCTGGTCGGGGGTGACGTCGAGGATGACCATCTTCTGCTCGACGGTCGTGCGGACCCGGCCGGAGCCGTGCCGCTCGGCGATGTCGGCGACCAGGTGCAGCCTGTCGCCGTCGAGCCGGCCCACCTTGGGCGCGAAGCCGACGTAGAAGTTGCCGTCCTTCTGCGGGAAGACGCCCACGTGGTCGCGGCGGCTGCCGCGCGGCTGCCCGGGGGCGGGGCCGTCGGGCAGCGCCTCCTTGAGGTATTCGGTCTCGAGGATCTCCCGGAACTTCTCCGTCCCCCAGTCGTTGACGAGGAACTTGATGCGGGCGCGGTGCCGCAGCCGCCGGTAGCCGTAGTCGCGGAAGACCCCGGCCACGCCCTCGTAGACGTCGGCCACCTGGTCCGGCCGGACGAACACGCCGAGCCGCTTGCCCAGCATCGGGTTGGTCGACAGGCCGCCGCCGACCCACAGGTCGTAACCCGTCTCACCCTGCTCGTTGACCACGCCCACGAACGCCACGTCGTTGATCTCGTGCACCGTGCAGTGTGCCGGGCAGCCGCTCACCGCCGACTTGAACTTGCGGGGCAGGTTGGAGTACGCCGGGTTGCCCACGATCCGGTCCTGCACCTCGTGGATCTGCCCGGTCGCGTCGAGCACCTCGTCGGCGTCGATCCCGGCCAGCGGGCAGCCCAGGATCACGCGCGGGGTGTCGCCGCACGCCTCGGTGGTGGACAGGCCCACGGCCTCCAGGCGCTCCCAGATGTCCGGCACCGACTCGATCTCGATCCAGTGGAGCTGGATGTTCTGGCGGTCGGTCAGGTCGGCGGTGCCGCGGCCGTACTCGTTGGAGATGTCCGCGATCGTGCGCAGCTGGGCCAGGTCGAGCTGGCCGCCGTCGATGCGCACCCGCAGCATGAAGTAGCGGTCGTCGAGCTCCTCCGGCTCCAGGATGGCGGTCTTGCCGCCGTCGATGCCGGGCTTGCGCTGGGTGTAGAGGCCGTACCAGCGCATGCGGCCACGCAGGTCGGCCGGGTCGATCGAGTCGAAGCCCCGCTTGGAGTAGATGTCGATGATGCGCTGGCGGACGTTGAGGCCGTCGTCGTTCTTCTTGTTCTCTTCGTTCTTGTTGAGCGGCTCCCGGTAACCGAGAGCCCACTGGCCTTCGCCGCGCGGGCGTTTGTGATGCCGGCTGGCAGGTGTGCGGCTGGCAGGGGTGCTCATTGCGCGTCCTTCGGATCATGGGCGCGCGCAGGGTTCCTCCTGCCTCGTCGTCGAGGGCAGGGGTGGAGAGGAGGATTGCGACGCGCTCAGCGGCAGAACAGGATGGGGTTACAGGCGGGCGTCGCAACAGATGGCACTGCGGACACGCTGAAGATCGACGTGGCGTCGACCGACGAGCATGGGGTCCGCTGGCATATCTAGAAGATACTCTGGCCGTCCCGTATGTCCAAGACATGGTCCAGAGTGTGGGACTGTCCAGCTCGGTCAACCCTGTCGTTTCCAGCTCAGATCGGGCTCGTGCGGCTTGTCCTGGACCTGGTGCTGGCAGTCGCACCAGGAGCCGCCGCGGCAGTCCTCGTGGCGTTTGTCCTTGCAGCTGTCGCAGATCACACTGGCGATTATTCTCCTAGAACGTTGTTCGGGTTAGGCTGGCGGGCGTGGATCTCATGGGCGAGTTGCTCGACGACCTGCGTGCCGAGACCGCGTCCCTCGAAGCCCTGCTCCAGCCGCTGGGGGACGACGACTGGGAGCGGCCCACGCCCGCCGCGGGCTGGGCGGTCCGCGACCAGGTGAGCCATCTGGCCTGGTTCGACGACGCCGCCGTGCGGGCCGCCACCGACCCCGAGGGCTATCGGGCCTCGCTGGCGGGCTTCACCTCCGTGGACGACCTCGCCGTGGAGGCGCGCGGGATGCCGCCGGCCGAGCTGTGCGCGTGGTTCCGCGCGGCCCGCGCCCGCAGCCTGGAGGTGTTCGCGACGCTGGACGCGCGCGAGCGGGTGCCGTGGTTCGGCCCCGCCATGTCGGCCGCCTCTTTCGTGACCGCGCGGCTGATGGAGACGTGGGCGCACGGCCAGGACGTGGCCGACGCGCTCGGCGTCGTCAGGGAGCCGACGGCCCGGCTGCGCCACGTGGCCATGATGGGCTTCCGCGCCCGGCCCTACAGCTTCGCCGTACGCGGCCTGCCGGTGCCCGAGGAGACCGTACGCGCCGAGCTGGCCATGCCGGACGGCACCATGTGGACGGCGGGGCCCGAGGGCGCGGACGGCCTGGTCCGCGGCACCGTCCTCGACTTCTGCCTGGCCGTCACCCAGCGCGTGCACCTGTCGGACACCGCGCTGGAGCTGACCGGCGAGCCCGCGCGGGCCTGGATGGAGATCGCGCAGGCGTTCGCCGGGCCTCCTGGCAAGGGGCGGGCCCCCAGGTCAGGGTGAAGTCAGGGTCTTGCCGGATGACGAGGTCGGCGCGGTCGATGACATCCTGTGAATATGCGCACGATTCTGAACGTCATCTGGCTGATCTTCGCGGGACTCTGGCTGGCCGCCGGCTACGCGCTGGCCGGGATCATCTGCTGCATCCTGATCATCACGATCCCGTTCGGCATCGCGTCCTTCCGGATCGCGGCGTACGCGCTGTGGCCCTTCGGCAGGACCGTGGTCCGCGATCCCGACGCGGGCGCGTTCTCCTTGGTCGGCAACGTCATCTGGTGCGTGGTCGCCGGCATCTGGCTCGCCATCGGCCACGTCGTGACCTCGATCCCGCTCTTCCTGTCGATCATCGGCATCCCGATGGGCATCGCGAACCTCAAACTCGTCCCCGTTTCTTTGCTTCCTCTGGGCGCGCGCATCGTTGACAACGACTAGGGCAGTGCCTGGGACGTAAGCTGTCCCGAAGAGTCACTGCGAATACCGTTGGGTGCCATGACGTCCACCGATGCGCCTCCCCGGCCGAAGAGAGGGCTCGTCTCCCACGCCAGGGCCAGGCTGAGCTGGGTGCTCGACACGAAATCGTGGGCGATCGTCCGCGCGGCCACCAACGCCGGCGTCACCTACCGGGTCACCGGCCTGGCGGGCGAGGCGGCGTTCTTCGCGCTGCTGTCGCTGCCGCCTTTCGTGCTGGGCCTGATCGGCGTGCTGGCCAAACTCGGCACCTGGCTGGGCTCCAGCGTGGTCGCCCAGGTCAAGGCGTGGGTGATCGACCAGGCCGGCGTCCTGTTCACCGAAGAGGCCGTCACCAAGGTGATCAACCCGCTCCTCACCGACGTGCTCAGCGACGACGCGAGCAAGGTGTCGATCATCTCGGTCGGCTTCCTGCTGTCGCTCTGGTCCGGCTCCAGGGCCCTGTACGTGTACGTCGACCTCATCTCCGTCGCCTACGGGCTCGGCGAGGAGCGCGGCATCATCCGCACCAGGCTGATGTCGTTCGGCCTCTACGTCATCGGCCTGATCATCGGCATCATCGTCATGCCGATCCTGGTCATCGGCCCGACCCTGCTCAGGGACGCCCTGCCCGGCCAGTACGGCGTCCTCATCGACATCCTCTACTGGCCGGTCGTGATCATCGGCTCGGTCCTGTTCCTGACCGTGCTCTACCACGTCAGCGTGCCGGTGCGGACCAAGTGGTACCGGGAGCTGCCCGGCGCGATTCTGGCGCTGTTCCTGTGGATCGTGTGCGCGGCGGTGCTGCGGGCCGTGCTGGCCGCCTGGTTCTCGCCCGTGTCGGTCTACGGGTCGCTGGCCGCGCCCATCGCCGTGCTCCTCTGGCTCTACATCACCGCCCTGGCCGTGCTCATCGGGGCCATCCTGAACGCCGAGGTGGACCGGCTCTGGCCGGGCGTCAGCCGTACCAAATAGGGCTCTCCCGGCACGGAGGCGCCGGTCGCCGGGCCGTGGTGACGCGCGGGATGGGGCCCGGTGACATCCGCTATCGTCTACCAGGAGACGCGACTGGCGCATTTGGTGGGATCGACCACCGGGGAGCGAAAGGAGCGGAGGCCGTGCGCCTGGGTCTTCGCAATTGTCAACGATGACAGGAGAATCATGAGTTCTCTCGCGAGCGTCGACCCGCAGATCGCCGAGCTCATCAAGGCGGAAGAGCGGCGCCAGGCCGACACCGTCAAGCTCATCGCGTCCGAAAACTACGTGTCCAAGGCCGTGCTCGAGGCCACCGGCACCGTCCTCACCAACAAATACTCCGAGGGCTACGCGGGCAAGCGCTACTACGAGGGCCAGCAGGTCATCGACCAGATCGAGACCGTGGCCATCGAGCGGGCCAAGTCGGTGTTCGGCGTCAACCACGCCAACGTCCAGCCCTACTCCGGCTCGCCGGCCAACCTCGCCATCTACATGGCGTTCCTGCAGCCGGGCGACACCGTCATGGGCATGGGCCTGCCGTTCGGCGGCCACCTCACCCACGGCTGGTCCGTCTCCGCCACCGGCAAGTGGTTCAACCCGGTCCGCTACGGCGTACGCAAGGACACCGGCCGCATCGACCTCGACGAGGTGCGTCAGCTCGCCCTCGAGCACCGGCCGAAGCTGATCTTCTGCGGCGGCACCGCGATCCCGCGCACGATCGACTTCGAGGGCTTCGCCTCGATCGCCCGCGAGGTCGGGGCCGTGCTGGCCGCCGACATCGCCCACATCGCCGGCCTGGTGGCGGGCGGCGCGCACCCGTCCCCGGTGGGCCACGCGGACGTGATCTCCACGACCACGCACAAGACGCTGCGCGGCCCGCGCGGCGCCATGCTGATGGCCACGAGCGACGAGCACGCCACGGCGCTCAACAAGGCCGTCTTCCCCGGCCTGCAGGGCGGCCCCCACAACCACACCACCGCCGCCATCGCCGTCGCGCTCCACGAGGCCGCCCAGCCGTCGTTCCGCGATTACGCCCACCAGGTCGTCGCCAACGCCAAGACCCTGGCCGACGAGCTCGCCTCCCGCGGGTTCGACCTGGTCTCCGGCGGCACCGACAACCACCTGATCCTGCTCGACCTCACGCCCAAGGGCATCGGCGGCAAGCCCGCCGCCCAGGCGCTCGACCGGGCGGGGCTGGAGACCAACTACAACACGGTCCCGTTCGACACCCGCAAGCCGTTCGACCCGTCCGGCATCCGCATCGGCACCCCGTCCGTCACCTCCCGTGGCATGGGCGAGGCCGAGATGCGCCAGATCGGCGCCTGGATGGACGAGGTCGTCACGGCCCTGGCCAAGGGGGACGCCGAGGACGTCATCGCGCGCGTGCACCACGAGGTCAGCGAGCTCACGGCGCAGTTCCCCGCCCCGGGCCTGTAACCGACTCCCGCCACGGCGGAGCACAACAAAAGGGACAGCCGGCATCCGGCTGTCCCTTTTCCCACTGTGCCGCCGGGCTGTGCTGTGTCGCTGGGTCGCCCGTGCTCCGGCCGTAGAAGAAGCGAACGCCCCGCCGCACGGGCTCCCGGAGTGCGGCGGGGCGTTCGGTGCGAGCGGGGCGGGCCGGAGTGCCCCGCTCGCGGTGGCCGACCGGCGGCCCGGGGGACCTGGGCCGGATCGACCGGGGAAGGCGTTCCGGGGGACGGGACCGAATCGTCCCCTGGAAGGCCTCAGCCGAGGAAGAGGTAGTCGGCCCCGTACGGGACGCGGACCTCGGAGCCCGGCGTGCAGGCGCCGGCCGGGGCGACGCCGCCCGTGGTGTTCAGGCGCAGGATCTGCGTGGCGTGCGCGAGCAGCCCGCTGTCCTTGCCCGCCTGGGTGGCGTCCAGCACCAGCTCGGGGATGTTGCCGTCGCCGTTGGGCGTCTTGGTGACGACCGAGCCGCGCACCGCGCTGCCGTCTGGGGCGATCCACTGCGGCGGGCCGGCGGCGGGCGTGACGAACGAGTGGTCGATCCCGCGCCGCAGCCTGGCCGAGACGCCGAGCTGGGTGAAGGCGTACCCGCCGCTCGGCTGCGCCGTGCAGGAGTAGATCTGCGCGCCGCGCAGCACGTCGGCGGTGAGGGCGCGCGGGTGGGTGAACGGCCGGTCGGAGAGCTGGCCGCGCACGGCGCCGCCGTCGAAGTCGGACGTGTGCAGGTTCGCGTAGTAGCGGCCGGGGTGGGCCGCGACGCGCTTGGCGACGGCGGCGGCGACCGGGGCCTCGCCCGCGACGCCGGTCAGGTTCTCCGGCAGGGCGCCCGCGAACAGGTCCGCGATCACTGGACCGTTCCCACCTGCGGAACCCTTGTGCAGGTGGCCGTCGGTGACCGCGCCGAGCCCCGACCAGAAGGCCGTGTACGCGATGGACGAGCCGCCGGGACGCAGCCACCACGCGGCCTGGCCGTCCTGGTCGCCGCGCTTCTTGCCGTCGTTCTCCCGCACCTCCTGCGCCCCGTCGGCGCGCGCGGAGAGCATGGCCTGGTCGCTGCCCTGCAGCACGCCGTTGAGGTCGATCGGCTTGTTCAGCCGGTGGAACTGGCCGCGGACCGCGCCCTTGGGGTGCTTGGCGTCGTGCAGGTTGGCGTAGAAGCCGCCGGGGTTGTCGATGAGCGCCTTGACCAGCTCGTTGTCGGCCTTGACGGTGCCGGTGACGCCGAGCACGCCGGCGGGGAGCGGCTTGGTGAAGAACTCGAGCCTGACGTCCCCGTCGGCGCCCTTCGCGCCCAGGTGGACATGGCCGGCGGTGGGCGTGTCGATCTTGTTCCAGCGGGCCGCGAACGTGACCTCGTTCCCACTGATCCTGATCACGACCGTCGAACGGCCGTCGGCGTCGCCCTTGGCGCCCACCTCGTTGGCGCCCCGCAGGCCGGCGGCGAGGTAGACGTCGTCACCCGAGGCGTTCGCCGGCGCGGCGGGGAAGGCGAGCAGGGCGGCGGCCAGCAGCGTGCCAGGAATGGTGATCTTTCGGATGAACATGGCTAAACCTCTTAAAGGGTTTGATATTCCGGTTGGTACGGCAGGCAGTACGCGCCCGGCACCGGGGGAGGTTCAACCCGCGAATCCGTAATTTTGCACATTCGCCCGGAGGCACGAAAAAGCCCTCCCACCAGCGGCGGGAGGGCTTCGAGCGCCTGATGGGTCAGGCGTTGATGGTGAGCAGCTTCTTGCCTGCCGAGGTCACCACCTCGAAATGGTCGATGTCCTTCAGCGGCGTCGCGCTGCCGCCGTGCATGTAGAGCGGATCGGGCGAACCCGGCACTCCGTACCCGGCTGGAGGTACGGACCACCCGGTCATCACCCGGCGCTCGCCCGACTTGCCGACCGAGACCAGCTCGCATTCGAGCGGCCCCTTCACCCCGGCCAGCTTGAGCGCGGCGTGCGTGCCCCAGGCCTTCGACTCGATCACCAGCCCGCCGGTGACCCCGTCGACGCCCGTCCCCTCGATGGGCTTGCCGTCGGCGTAGAACTGCTCGGCCGGGCCCAGGTGGGAGTGCTCCTGGGCGATCGGGGGGACGTCGCCGACGGACAGCTGCGTGCCGACCGTCACCCCGCCGGCCACGAGCGTGACCGCCGCCGCCATCCCGATCACGAACGTCCCCCTGCGGGTCTTCCTGTCGGCGGACCTCTTGCGCTGGAGCATGTCGATCACCGGCTCGGGGGAGGGCGCCCCGTAGTCCTCCACCGGGCCGATCTCGCTCAGCACGCTGGCCATGCCGGAAAGATCGGAAAGTTCGGAGCGGCAGGGGGCGCAACCCAGGAGATGCGCCTCGAAGGCCATCCTGTCGTCCTCCTCCAGCAGACCGAGCGCGTACGCGCCCACGTCTGTGTGCTCGACTCTCGAAGTCACGCCGTCACCCCCCTCTCCTCAAGTGCGATCCGCAACGCGCGAACGGCGTAGTAAACCCGGGACTTCACGGTTCCGACCGGGATGCCCAGCGCCTCGGCGGCGTCGTTGACCGACCGGTCTCGCAAGATCGTCTCGTTGAGGATCTCGCGATGTGCCGGCGACAACGCCTTCAGCGCCTCTGACACGACCACCTGGTGCAGCAGGCCCTCCATCTCGTCAGGCACGGGCATCGTCTCCAGCGGCCCGTCACCCGACTCCTGAGGGCGGGCGTCCCGGCGCCGCCGGTCATCGATCACGATACGTCTGGCGACCGTCGCGAGCCAGGGCATCAGTGAGGCCGACTCGGGATCGAGCCGCTCCGCACTGCGCCAGGCCCGGATCATGGTCTCCTGCACCACGTCTTCCGCCCACTGCCGATCGCCCGCCGTCAACCTGATCACGAAAGCCAGCAACGGCCTGTGATACTCCTGGTAGAGCGCGGACACTGCCGCCTCGTCATTTGGCACCCCGTCATCCGGCCGCACGCGGCGGATCCAGTGTCGAAAACGCGGCTTCCCCATGGGGGCGGCTCCCTCGGCCGAGGGCGGGGGATAAGTGCTGGTGTGCATCATTCCCCTTTCTCGGGTCCGTCGGCAGGTGGTACGGCCAGCCGCCCTGACAGGGTTCAACAGATCGCCATACTTAATGCGATTGCGTCCTTACCGGAGGAGTGCGTAGAGTCTGCGTCAACTGATCGAGGAGGTGAGGACTATGCGGGTCGTCTCGTTCCGTGTGCCCTTCGTCCACCTCCCCGGGCTCCGCTGAGCTGCCGGGTTTCCCTTCTCGATCAAAGGTTTCACTGCGTTGTCTCACGATCTTTCCCTGCTCGGCTGGACCGGCTTCCGCGCCGCCGAGCTGCCCGCTGACACCGTCCCCGCCCGCGTGGCCCGCGTCGACCGCGGCGCCGCCGAGGTGATCGCGGCGGAGGGTCAGCTTCATGTCAAGTACGGCGCCCGCGTCCGCAGGGCGTCGGCGGCCGACCCGGTCGCGCTGCCGTGCGTGGGCGACTGGGTCGCGCTCAGGCTGCTCCCGGAGGGCCGCCACGAGCTCGACGAGGTCCTGCCGCGGACGACCGCGTTCATCAGGGGCGGCGTGAGCCGCGACTCGGTGGGCGGCCTGTCCGGCGACGGCCAGGGCCAGGTGCTCGCCGCGAACGTCGACGTCGTCTTCGTGGCCGAGCCGTCCATGCACTCCACGGACTTCGCCGACCTCGGCCGCATCGAGCGCCTCGTCGCGCTGGCCTGGGAGTCCGGCGCCACGCCCGTGGTGCTCATCACCAAGTCCGACCTGTTCGAGGCCGGCCTCGACGAGCTGCTCGCCGACGTCCGGGTGGCCGCGCCCGGCGTGGACGTGCACGCGGTCTCGTCCCTGCGCGGGGACGGGGTCTCGCTGGTCGCGAGCTACCTGGAGGGATCCCGTACGGCCGTGATCCTCGGCCCGTCGGGAGCCGGCAAGTCCACCCTGGTCAACACGCTGGCCGGGGATACCCTCATGGAGACCCAGCAGGTGCGCGCCGCCGACGGGCGGGGCCGGCACACCACCGTGCACCGGGAGCTCATCCCGCTGTCCGGGGGCGGGCTGGTCATCGACACGCCCGGGATCCGGCGGATCGGCCTCTACGACATCGCCGACGGCGTCGACCTGGTCTTCTCCGACATCGAGGCGCTGGCCGAGCGGTGCCGGTTCGGCGACTGCGGGCACTCGGAAGAGCCGGGTTGCGCGGTGCTGGTCGCGCTGGAGAGCGGCGAGTTGCCGGAGCGGCGGCTGGAGAGCTGGCGCAAGCTGCGGCGGGAGGCGGCCTGGATGGCCACCAGGACCGACGCCCGCCTGCGCAAGGAGCAGCAGAACAAGTGGAAGCTCATCACCAAGGAGATGCGCCGCTCGGGCCGGAGCCGGCCCTAGAGGAGGCCCCGCCGCCGGGGAGGCGAGGAGCGCGTTCGAACGGGTAGGGCACTGGTCATGGAGCTCTTCGCAGACCGGGCCCAGGCCGGAGAGCTGCTCGCGGAGCGGTTGGAGGACGTGCGCGACCCCGTCGTGCTCGCCCTGCCCCGCGGCGGCGTGGCGGTGGCCCTGCCGATCGCACGCCGGCTCGGCGCCCCCCTCGACGTCCTCGTGACGCGCAAGATCGGCTATCCGCCCGCCCCCGAGCTGGGGGTGGGCGCGATAGCCGAGGGCGGCGAGCCCGTGTTCGACCACACGCTGCTGCGCCGCCTGGGCATGACGCCCGAGTCGGTGGCGGACGTGGTCGAGAAGGAGCGGCGCGAGCTGGCGCGCAGGGTGCACGCCTACCGCGGCGACCGCCCGCTGCCCGCGCTGGAGGCGCGTGAGGTGATCGTGGTGGACGACGGCCTGGCCACCGGCGGCACCGCGCGTGCCGCGCTCAGGGCCGTCCGCACGGCCAAGCCCGCCGAGGTGACCCTGGCCGTGCCGGTCGGGGCCCGCGAGACCGTCGCCTCGCTGCGGGAGGAGGCCGACGAGGTGGTCGTCCTGCGCATGCCGATCGACTTCAGGGCGGTCGGCCAGTGGTACGAGCACTTCGACCAGCTCACCGACGCCGACGTGCTCGAACTGCTCGACCGGGCGCGGCGATGAGGACAGGCCGAAACGCGCCCCGGCCGGGGGATCGGGCTCAGGGGCTTAGGGGCTTAGGGGGTCAGGCGGCGAGCACGGCCCAGACGAGCTTGCGGGCGCCGCCGGGGGACAGCCAGCCCCAGGCGGTGCAGAGGGCGTCGATCAGCCGCAGCCCCCGCCCGAACTCGGAGAACACGTCGGGTGCGGCCGCCACGGGAACGGTCCGGCTGTGGTCGGTCACCACGCACGCCAGCTCCGGCCCGTGCGACAGCAGCCGCAGCTGCGCGGCTCCGCCACCGTGCCGCATCGCGTTGGTCACCAGCTCCGACACCACCAGCTGGGCGTCGAAGGCCACCCCCAGCACCCCCCAGGTGGTGAGCGTCTGATCGACGAACCGCCGGGCCGTCGCCACGCAGGCGGGCTCGAGCGCGACCCGTTGATGAAAGGGGAACACCGCGTCGCACTCCCAGGTTTGCCCCTCCACGAGAATGGAAGAAAGCCATCCTGGTGGCCGGGAACCGATGGCGGCTTGCGGCCGAGCGTCGAAAGTCGTCATTCTGGCCCCCGAAGCGCGGTCTGGTGATCCAATGCCCATCTTTACGGGGAGTGCTTACCGATGCAAGACTTTTCATCGTTTACGGATGCGAATCGCATCTGCACGTGCAGATGATCTAGGAGCGGCAGGGTGAGCGCAGAGAGCGCGGAAGGGAAGCTTCTCAACCATTCGCCGGGGAGCCCGACGGTGCTGCGGATCCTGCTCGGCACTCAACTGCGCAGGCTCCGCACGGAGAAGGGTATCTCGCGCGAGGACGCCGGGTACTCGATTCGCGCATCTCACGCCAAGATCAGTCGGCTGGAGCTCGGCCAGGTCAGCTTCAAGCAGCGGGACGTGGCCGACCTGCTCACCCTGTACGGCGTCACCGACCCCGCCGAGCGCGAACCGCTCCTCGCCCTGGCCAAGCAGGCCAACGCCCCCGGCTGGTGGCACAAATACGGCGATGTGCTCCCGAACTGGTTCGAGGTCTACATCGGGCTCGAAGGCGCGGCCTCCAGCATCCGTACGTACGAGAACCAGTTCATGCCCGGCCTCCTGCAGACCCCCGACTACGCCAGGGCCGTGATCGAGCTGGCCCACGAGACCGCCCCGAGGGCGGAGCTCGACCGCCGAGTGGCGGTGCGCACCACGCGGCAGGACCGGCTGGGGAGCGGGCTGACGGTCTGGGCGGTGATCGACGAGGCCGTGGTGCGCCGCACGCTCGGCAGCCCCGAGATCATGCGCGCCCAGCTCGCCCACCTGCTCGACCTCACGGCCGAGCGCAACGTGACCGTGCAGCTCATGCCGTTCGACCGCGGCGGCCACGCGGCGGCCGGGGGCCCGTTCAGCATCCTGCGCTTCCCCGAGCCCGAGCTGCCCGACGTCGTCTACATGGAGCAGCTCACCAGCGCCCTCTACCTGGACAAGCCGGCCGACTCCGACAACTACATGGAAGTCATGGACCGGCTCAGCATCCAGGCCGAGGAGCCCAAGGAGTCCAGGCGCTTTCTGGAGCGCCTGCTTTCCCGATGAGCTGCTGATATCCCTGTGACTCACCCCATATTGGGTTTTTTGGTCGTCCGCTATATGGAGACCGACGCGTTACCGTATTGTCTCCTCGCAAACGCGGATGCACGTGCATCCGTAAGATCGCTAGGAGCTGCCCCCATGCATGAGTTCCGGAACGGAACGCCCGCCGGCCGCCTTCCTGTCGTCTGGCGCAAGAGCAAGCGGAGCAACCCCAACGGCAACTGCGTCGAAGTCGCGAACCTGCCCACGGGGGAGATAGCCATGCGTAACTCTCGTTTTCCCGAAGGTCCCGCGCTGGTCTACACCCAGGCGGAGATCACGGCGTTCGTCCTCGGGGCCAAGGACGGCGAGTTCGACGATCTGATCGTCTGAGGTCTGACGTTTAGCGGAGCGCGCCGGTCAGGGCCGCGGCGCGCTGTACCAGCGCCACTTCACCGGGCGCTCGTGGCCGGGGAGGTCGGCGCGCCCGGTGGACCACAGCAGGGTGGTCCACGGATCCGTGTCGCGCGGGGCGTCGGGGAACAGCCGCGCCAGCACCCGGGCGCACATCCCGGCCGGCGGCGCCCACGCCAGCCCGAGCCCTTCGGCCAGGTCGTGGGTGTGGACGAGGGTCTCCACGATGCCCATCGCGGCGGAGCCCTCCGGATCGGCCGCGCCGAAGCCGTGGTGGGCGTGGACCTCCGGCGGCGTGGTCCGCACCATGGAGGACAGCAGCGCGCCGCACGACTCCAGCACCTGCAGCAGCCCGACGGGGCCCGCCTCGCGGTCGGCGTGGATGGTGTTGGCGGGGCCTTCCGGCCTGCGGCGCTCCAGGGCGAACGGGACGTAGGTGTCCAGCGGCGGCATCCTGAGCCCGAGCTGGGCGGCATAGGCGAACAGGTCGTCGGCCAGGTGCTCGACCGTCTCCCAGCACGACCACTCCAGCGAGCCGGCCCTGCCGTCCCACACGCCCTCGGGCGCCTGGCGGAGGGTGGCGACGGCCAGCCGGACGGCCTCGTCGAGGTCGTCGGCGGTCACGGGGGACTCTGCTTCTGCCATGCCGGGCACCTTATCGCCCGGGAGTGACAGTTTTCGGCGGTCCGGATCGACCGCCATGGGGTGACAGTTTCCGGCGGCCCGGATCGATCGCCCAGGGGTGACAGTTTTCGGCGGTCCGGATTGTCGGTGCCGGGTGGCATGCTGTCGGGCATGGATGTGTTGCGCGTGGTCGCCGCGGCGGTCGTGGACCGGGGGCGGCTGCTCGTTGTGAGCAAGCACGCCGCTCCCGACGTCTTCTACCTGCCGGGGGGCAAGCCCGAGGCGGGCGAGGAGCCGGAGGAGACGCTCGCGCGTGAGCTGGCCGAGGAGCTCGGGGTGACCCCGTTCGACCTGGCCCTGCTCGACCACGTGGAGGACGTGGCGGCGCTGGAGGGCGTGCCCATGCGCATGACGGTCTTCACCGCCAGGGTTTCTGGGGATCCGAGGCCGGCCGCGGAGCTGGCCGCGCTGGGCTGGACGGACGGGCGGGACGCTTACGTGCCGCGTCTGGCGCCTGCCGTGCGCAACCACGTGCTGCCGTTGCTCGTGCGGGCCGGTTCGCTCGGAGGTGCTGCCTGATCAGGCAGTTGTCCCGACCGGGTTCGCCGGAGCCTGTGCGTGGAGGGCCAGGCTCCGGTTCATCGGGACAACTGCTTGATCACGCGTTGCTGGTGACGCTGCCGGGTTTGTCAGGCGGCGGAGATGCCGGCGCTGGCCGCGCGGCGCATGCGACGACGACGCTCGGAGGCGCGCTCGTCTTCGTTGAGACCGCCCCACGTGCCGTACTTCTCCGGACGGGACAGCGCGTAGTCAAGGCACTCGGTGCGGACGGGGCACTGGGCGCAGATCGCCTTGGCCTTCCGCTCACGTACGTCACGCTCGGGCTGCCGCTCCCCGTCGGGGCCGAAGAAGAGCACGAGGTCCTCACCCCGGCACGCGGCATCATCCTGCCAACCCCAGCTGGGGCGCGGGCGGGCGAGCTGCCGACGTACCTGAGACATGAGAAAACCACCTTCGTGAGAGGTATTTCGGTAATTGAGCCGCATTGGACGCTTATGGCGTCACTGTTCCAACGCAACGTTGGGCCGCGATGTTCCCTGTTCAGGCGAGAGCGGGCGTGGCGTACCGCACAGGCGTGAGCCTGTCCAGCGAAACCAGCCGGTAGGTGGTGATCGTCTCGGCGCAAGCCGTACCACACGGCGCTGTGAACGCCGATGGCTCAACCACAACCTGGAGCCGGACGTCACCGCAGCGCACGATGGCTTCGGTGACGTCGCCGTCCGACCTGGAGGATTCCACGGCCACCGCGCCGACGGAGCACTCTCCCGTATGGGCTCGGGCGAAGTGCTCCACGGCTTGCAATGGCTCAGGGATGCCTGCGCGTCCCCGGTAGCGGTCGAGAATGATCTCGCCCGACCGGTACGCGTTAGCCGCTGCCAGTGCAGCAGCCTGAGACATGCTGCCGTAGAAAATTCCGTGTGGCAAGCACACCAGGTTGGCGGCGTAGCGATCGCCGCCAACGTGTGACGTTTCCCATACTCTGTCC
This sequence comes from Nonomuraea sp. NPDC005650, assembly GCF_040605375.1. Lineage (NCBI taxonomy): Bacteria > Bacillati > Actinomycetota > Actinomycetes > Streptosporangiales > Streptosporangiaceae > Nonomuraea > Nonomuraea sp. NPDC005650. Next base: position 232,838 of record NZ_JBEXCR010000003.1, on the reverse strand, counting down.
GGCAAAGAATCCGCCAGCGTACGAGCGAGGGGTAGTCCAATGCGGGCGCAGCACGCATTGCGCTTGGCGTGCGTGCAGACCAGAAATACCGGCTCGACTTCAAGTATGCAGGACTCCGGGACCACTCCCGCCACGAGCGCGTCGAGGTCAAGATCGTCGGGACCTGCGACGACACCGCTCGCGAGCCAGGGCCGGTCTCCTACCGCGTACGCGAGTAGCACACGGATCCCCTGCTCCTTCGGGCGGGTCCGCTTGCCCGGGCGGCGGATCAGCTGGGGCCTAATACCGCGTTCGAGCGCCCGGCGGACGAGTTCGGAGATTTTTTCGGGAAGTTCGAGGTTTTCCAGGCGCGAGGGCCAGGCTCCGGTGTATTCGATGAGCAGCCACAGCCTGGCTCCCACGGTGGCGCTGGCCAACGTCGGAACCTCTCCGGTGTGGCACCCGATCGGATGCTCGCAGCCCCTCGCCAACGCCTGTTCCCTCCCCGATCCGAATTAGGTAAGACTAACCTAACGGATTGGTTGGGCTAATCGCGGGTCGTTCTGCCCAATGCGTCCCGTGTCACGGGCAGCGCGCGGTCCCTGTCCTGCTTGACCAGGCCGATCCTGGTCCTCCTGTCCAGCAGGTCGGCCTCGTCGAGCGCGCCCTCGTGCCTGAGCGACCAGACCAGCTCGCCCTCGGCGATGCCGAGCCCGGCCTCCTCCGGGTACGCCTTGACGAGCTCGTGCACGGCCCCGGCCTCGCTGCCGTACCGCTCGGCCAGCCTGGGCGGCACTCCGGACGGCCGCGGGCCCGCCCCGACGAGCGGGATCTTCCGGGTACGACTCCGGCGCGCGCGGAGTTTCGCGGACGAGACCGCTTCATCCACCGCGTCCTCGGCCATCCGCCGATATGTCGTGAGCTTTCCGCCGACGACCGTGACGATCCCGTCATGCGAGAGGACGGCGTGCTTGCGCGAGATGTCCGCCGTATTGCCGTCGGCCGCCAGAAGGGGCCTGAGGCCCGCGTACGCGCCCGCGACCGCCTCCCGGGTCACCTGAGTCTCAAGAACCCCGTTCAGCACCTCCAGGAGCGTTCTGACGTCTTCCTCGGGCACTTCAGGAACGTCGGGGACCGGACCGTCCACCGGTTCGTCGGTCAGCCCGACGTATACGCGGCCGTCGCGCTGCGGCAGAACCAGCGCGAATCGGTTGGTCTCTCCGGGAATGGGCACGTGCATGCCGGCGATCAACCCGGGGAGCGTTCCCTGGGCCAGCACGAGGTGGGTGCCGCGCGAGGGGCGCAGCTTCACCTCGGGATCCAGCCCGCCCGCCCACACTCCGGCCGCGTTGATCACCACTCTGGCGCGGACGTCGAACTCCTCGCCCGTCAGCTCGTCGCGTACCAGCGCGCCCCGGCCGGTGGGCCCGTCCGTGAGCCGCAGCGCGCGGCAGCGGGTCAGCACGCGGGCGCCGTGCGCGGCGGCGGTCCTGGCGATCGCCACGACCAGGCGGGCGTCGTCCAGCAGCCGGCCGTCCCACGACAGGAGCGCGCCGCGCAGGCCGTCGCCGTCGAGAACCGGCGCCAGCGTGCGCGTGCGGGCCGCGCTCAGCCGCGTCGGGCCGGGCAGCAGCCGGCGCGGCGTGCGCGCGGCGGCCCGCAGGCCGTCGCCGAGCCGGTAGCCGCTCATCACGAGCGCGGCCTGCCGCCGCGAGACCGCCTTCGTCAGCGGCAGCAGGTACGGGTGGGCCGCGACCAGATGCGGGGCCGTCGTGCGGAGCAGGATGCCGCGCTCGACCGCGCTCTCGTAGGCGACGTCCACCTGCCCCTTGGCCAGGTAGCGCAGGCCGCCGTGGATCATCTTGGAGCTCCACCTGGACGTCCCGAAAGCCAGGTCGTGCGCGTCGATCGCCGCTACGCTGAGCCCACGGGACGCGGCGTCCAGCGCGGCGCCGGCGCCGGTCGCGCCGAGCCCGACCACCAGCACGTCGAGCCGTTCCTCCGCGACCCGGCGGAGCTCACGGGATCTTCTGCGGGCGTTCAGCGAGCTGTCGTCCAAGATGCCTCCATGCGAGCTATCCAAGATAGGCCTCCAGCAGGGCGGTGAGCTCGGCGTCGAGCTCGTCCATGGTCACGGGGTCGAGCATCGTGGGCGCCGACAGCAGGAACGACTGCGCCACCAGCAGCACCGCCCGCGCCTTGCCCGGGTGCCCGACGGCGTGCTCCAGGACCTCGAGGATGGCCTCGTGGCTGGCGCCGCGCCGGTCGAGCAGGTACGGCAGCAGCAGCTCCGGATCCGCCTCCACGATCTTCCGCCACAGCGGATGGGCGCGCAGCCCCCTGACCCCCTCGACCACCGCGCGTACGGGGTCCGACAGGTCGAGCGCCTGGACCACCCGCACCCATTCCCTGGTCATCAGGTCCGCGACCAGCGTGCGCACGTCGGGCCAGCGGCGGTAGATCGTCATCCGCGACACCCCCGCCCTGCGTGCCACGTCCGTGAGAGTCGTCCTGCGCACCCCGTACGCCAGCACGCAGTCGTGGGCCGCGTCCAGCACTCCATCGTTGTGACGAATCGACGTCATGTGTCACAGTGTAAGCATGCCTGGAGAACCGATGCTGTGGTCCGGCTGGGGCGACCCGGCTCTCGCCCGCGAGCTGCCCGAGCAGGTCCGCGCGCTCCTGCGCGACTTCCTCGGCGTGCGCGCCCCGGACGTCCCCGCCGTCGGCCTCGAATCGGTGCGGCTGCCGACGGTCGCCCTGCCTGAGCCGCTGCTCGGCGCGCTGGCCGAGACGGTCGGTTCCGCGTACGTGCTGACCTCGCACGAGGTCCGCGTGCGCCACACGCGCGGCAAGTCCACCCCCGACCTGCTGCGCATGCGCGCGGGCGACGGTTCCGCCGCGCCCGACGCCGTGGTGCTGCCCGGCTCGCACGAGGAAGTGGCCGAGCTGCTGCGGCTGTGCTCCGCCGAACGCGTCGCCGTGGTGCCCTTCGGCGGCGGCACCTCCGTGGTGGGCGGCCTCACCGCCTCCGGCTCCGGCTTCGCCGGTGTGATCGCGCTCGACCTGGGGCGGCTCGACCGGCTGCGCTCCGTGGACCTGGAGTCCCACGTGGCCACCTTCGAGCCCGGGGTGCGCGCGCCCGAGGCCGAGCGCCTGCTCGCCCCGTACGGCCTGACACTGGGGCACTTCCCCCAGTCCTTCGAGTACGCCACGCTCGGCGGCTTCGCGGCGGCCCGCTCCAGCGGCCAGGCCTCCGCGGGGTACGGGCGCTTCGACGACATGGTCGTCGGCCTCACGGTGGCCACGCCCACCGGCACCCTGGACCTCGGCCGCGCCCCCAAGTCGGCGGCCGGGCCCGATCTGCGGCAGCTCATGCTGGGCTCCGAGGGCGCCTTCGGGGTCATCACGTCCTTGCGGCTGAGGGTGCGGCGGGCGCCGGGGGAGCGGCGGTTCGAGGGGTGGCGGTTCGGGACGTTCGCGGAGGGGACGGCGGCGGTGCGCGCCCTCGCCCAGGAGGGGCCCCTCCCGGCGGTGCTCCGGCTCTCGGACGAGACCGAGACCATGATCGGCCTGGCCAAGCCGGACACCATCGGATCGGGCTCCTCCGGCTGCCTCCTGATCGCCGGCTACGAGAGCCCGCCGTCCTCGACAACGGAGCCCCCGTCCTCCGCACCGGCCCTCCCGGCCTCCGCCTCCGCTTCCACGGAGGGCGCCTCGCCGCTCACCCCGGACCAGGCGCCGACGGCCACCTCGGCCAGAGCATTGCTCTCAGACGGGACATCCGCTTTGGACGGGGTGTCGTCGGTGGGCGGGCAGGCCGGTTCCGGATGGGGGTCGGTGGCGGCCCGGCGGTCCGGCGCCGCGGCGGTCCTGGCGCGGATGGGGGGCGAGCCGCTGGGGACGGAGCCGGGGGAGGCGTGGGAGCGCGGCCGCTTCTCCGCCCCGTACCTCCGCGACTCGCTGCTCGCGGCCGGGGCCACCGTCGAGACCCTGGAGACGGCCGGGTTCTGGGCGAACCTGCCGCGGCTCTACGACGCGGTCCGGCTGGCCCTCATCGGCGCGCTCGGCTCGCCGCTCGTCATGTGCCACATCTCCCACGTGTACGAGACCGGCGCCTCGCTGTACTTCACGGTCGTCACCGCGCAGGAGGGCGACCCGGTGGGGCAGTGGGAGCGCGCCAAGGAGGCGGTGAACGCGGCCATCGTCGAGGCCGGCGGCACGATCACCCACCATCACGGGGTCGGACGCGACCACCGGGACGCCTACGCGGCCGAGCTTGGGCCGGTGGGGGTGAGCATCCTGCAGGCGGTCAAGGCCCGGCTCGACCCGACCGGAATCCTCAACCCCGGCGCCCTGATCCCACCCCCAACCGCCTAGCTCATCCCAACCGCCCACCCCGGCCTCGAACGCTCAGCCCGACTTCGGATGCCCGGCTCGGCCCACCGCCGGGCTTGGCCCACCGCCGGGCCGGCCTCGGAGGCCCGGCTCGGTTTACCGCCTAGCTCGGTCCACCGCCCGACTTGGGCCACCGCCCGGCTTGGCTTCGGGGTTCTGGCCTCCGCTCCGGACGTCTGGCCGACTCCGGGTGGCTGGCTCCGGACGCTTGGTCGGCACTTGCGCATGGATCGGCCCCTACGTCCGGCCCGGCGTGGGGTGCCGCCGCCTCGGCCGTCGCGGCGGTGGCGCCGCTCGTCGTCCCGTGGTTGTCGGCCGCCGGTCGCGGGCGCCGAGTTCCGCCGTTCCGCCGGCCCGGTGTCAGGGTTCGTCCGGGGGGAGGATCTGGTCGGCTTCGGCGAGGGCGGCGGCGGCTTCGCTGTAGCGGTGGAGGGACTCGAACGTGGTGGCCAGGCAGCTCAGCGCCACCACCAGCGGGGCGCCGCCCGTCGGGCGGGTGAGCGTCACCGCCTCCTGCGCCAGAGGTAATGCCTCCGCCGCCCGTTCCCGCCTGAGCAGGAGTTTCGCCTTGGCGAGCAGGCTGCGGGCCAGCAGGGTCGTGTGCGCGCCGGGAGCGCGTGCGTCGAGGGCGCGGCTGCGCGCGACCGCCTCGCTGACCCTTTTGAGCGCCGCCCCGCTCCAGCGGGACGAGCGGGTCTGCGCATATGCCAGCAGACCCTCGATGACCTCCACGTCGGAAGTGCCGCTTCGGGTCGCGTCGTCCGGGCCGTTACGGGTCATGGCGCACTCCCCTCGACGGTCCCTACCGCTTGCTTGGGGGGTTGAGGGTACACCATTGAGAACCTTCTGTGTTCTTCGCTATACGGAGCGTTCCGGGTGCACGAATGGGAGATCGCGGTAAGTATGTGGTCATGGTGGAAGTCGCGGCCGAGCGGGGAAAGCAGATTTCTTCGAGGGTGTCAGAGGAGGGGGCAGGGTGGGCCTGCACGCAGACAGGGACGTTCGCGCAGCTCAGACCCGACAATCACGGGTTCACGTGGCTGAATTTGGTGACGTTGTGGCGATCGCGTAACGACATCCTCGCGGGGTTGTTCGGGGATCCGTCAGGGGAGGTTCGGGCGCGGTGGGTGGCGGCCCAGGAAGCGCGCGGGATTGATCCGGAATTTCGTATCAAACCCCCTGTCGGGGGGAATTTCAGTTTCCTGTTGCTGGGTGATACGGGAGAGGGAGACGCGTCCCAGTACGCCGTTGTTCCGGGGATGTTGAAAGTGGGGGAAGAGACGTCGTTCGCCGTCATAGCGAGTGATGTGATCTATCCGACGGGATCGGGCAACGAGTACGGGGACAAGTTCTTCCGTCCGTACAAGGACTACGACGCCCCGATCTACGCCATCCCCGGCAACCACGACTGGTACGACGGGCTCGGCGGGTTCATGCGGATCTTCTGCGACGCGCTGCCGCTCAAGCCGCGGCCGGACCGCTGGTTGCGCGGGCTGTTGTGGCGCAAGCCGGAGCCCATCGACGAGGCGCGGCTGGCCGAGGCGCGCGAGCTCCGGGGCAAGCCGTCCCAGCAGGCGGAGCAGCCGGGGCCGTACTGGGTGATCGAGAGCGACAGCCTGCTGATCGTCGGCGTCGACACCGGCATCAAGAACGTCATCGACAAGGGCCAGACCGCGTGGCTGCGGCGCGTCTCGCGCGATCCGCGGCCGAAGATCCTCGTGACGGGCAAGCCCATCTACACCGGGAACGTCTACAAGCCCTCACCGCTGGAGGAGGGCGGCACGATTGACGACATCGTGCGCGACCCGGCGAACCGGTACGTCGCGGCCATCGGCGGAGACGTGCATAACTACCAGCGCTATCCGGTCAAAGTGGGCGACCGGGTGATCCAGTACATCGTGTCCGGCGGCGGCGGCGCGTTCATGCACGCCACGCACATCATCCAGCGGGTCGACGTCAAGGGCGTGCACGAGGACGACTTCAGGTGCTACCCGCTGCGCGGCGACTCCCTGTCCTTCTACAGCCAGCTGTACGCGCGCCGCCTGCGGATGAACTGGATGTACCTGACGCCCTCCGAGGCCCTGTGCGTCATGTCGGACCAGATCAAGAACGAGCCGGTCAGGAGCCCGGAAGGCCCGGTCACGATCACCCGCAGGATGCGGTGGGCGGCGCGGCTGCTCGGGGCGTGGCCGTGGCCGCTCAGGCTGCCGGTCGACAGGGTGTTCCACCGCTACCTGTCGGAGCTGTCCGACTGGGACACGCCGCCGTTCTTCAAGCAGTTCCTGCACCTGTCGGTGACGCGCGAGGAGCTGACCGTACGGTGCTTCGCCGCCACCGGGTGCCGGGCCCAGGAGGTGGATCCGCCGCTCGAGGACGAGGTGCGCATCGCTTTGTCGTAGCCGTTTGGCACCCTTGACCACGTGCATGTAGTGGTCGCAGGAGAGACGCTGCTGCCCGTGGGCGGCTCGGCGCGGCGTCCCGCCGATCTGGCGGGCGCCGTACGCGAGCTGGAGGAGGCCGAGCGCCCGCGGTGGGTGTGGGCCGACACGCGGGAGGTCTATCCCGACCTGCTGAGCGCGGGCGTGCGGGTCTCGCGCTGCCACGACCTCGCGCTCACCGAGGGGCTGCTGCTCGCGTACGAGGGCCGCTACGGCGAGAACCGTTCGGCCAGGGCCGCCCACGCCCGGCTGCACGGGCTGCCGGTGCCGGAGGAGCAGCCGAGCGCGCCCGGCACGCTGTTCGCGCCCGAGCCGCTCGCGGCCGGGGCCGTGGCGGAGGTGCTGGCCGACCAGCTGCGCCGGATCGAGGCGCTGCCCGAGCCGGGGCGGTTCCGGCTGCTGGTGGCGGCCGAGTCGGCGGGGGCGCTCATCGCGGCCGAGATGTCCCACGACGGCATGCCGTGGCGGCGCGACGTGCACGACGCGCTGCTGACGGAGACGCTCGGGCCGCGGCCCGTCCACGGCATGCGCCCGGCCAAGCTGCAGGCGCTGGCCGACGAGGTGACCGCGGCCCTCGGCCAGCCGGTCAACCCCGACTCGGTGCAGCAGCTCGTCAAGGCGTTCAAGGCGGCCGGGGTGACGTTGAAGACCACCCGGTCGGAGGAGCTCAAGAAGATCGACCATCCCGCCGTGGCGCCGCTGCTGTCCTACAAGGAGCTGGCCCGGCTCTACAGCTTCCACGGGTGGGTGTGGGCCGACCAGTGGGTGCGCGGCGGGCGCTTCCGGCCCGAGTACGTGGTGGGCGGCGTGGTGTCCGGACGCTGGGCCACCAGCGGGGGCGGGGCGCTGCAGATCCCCAAGATGATGCGGCGGGTGGTGGTGGCCGACGAGGGGTGGGTGCTGGTCGTCGCCGACGCCGCGCAGCTGGAGCCGCGGGTGCTGGCCGCGATGGCCGGCGACGTGGGGCTGGCCAGGGCCGCCGGGGAGATCGACCTGTACTCGGCGCTGGCGCAGTCGTTCGGCGGCGAGCGTGAGAACGCCAAGATCGCGATGCTGTCCGCGATGTACGGCGGCACCAGCGGTGACGCGCCCAAGCTGCTGGCGGTGATGCGGCAGCGCTTCCCCAAGGCGTACCAGTTCGTGGAGGACGCGGCCAAGGCGGGGGAGGAGGGGCGGCTCGTGCGCTCCTGGCTCGGGCGCACCAGCCCGCCGCCCTCGCCGCGGTGGAAGGAGCTGGTGTCGGGGCCCGAAGGTGCGCGGGCGGCCCGGGACCGCGGGCGGTTCACGCGCAACTTCGTGGTGCAGGGCACGGCGGCCGAGTGGGCGCTGGCGCTGATGGCGGTGCTGCGCGGGCTGCTGCCGGAGCCGGCGCGGCTGGTGTTCTTCCAGCACGACGAGGTGATGGTGCACTGCCCGGCCGGGCAGGCGGAGGAGGTGGTCGCCGCCGTCTCGTCGGCCGCGGCCGAGGCCACCCGGCTGCTGTTCGGGGCGACGCCGGTGCGCTTTCCCATGGAGGCGGTGGCGGTCTCGGCCTACGCCGACGCCAAGTGACGCCAAGTGACGCCAAGTGACGCCACGATGCCCGGTGATGCCGACTACGGTCCCGCCGTATGGCTGTGGGTCAGGGGCGGTCGGTGCGCCAGGTGAAGGTCAGCCAGGCGCCCGCGAGCGCGACCATGACCCCCACCACCAAGCCCAGCACGCCGTACCCCAGCGTCCCCACGATGGCGCCCGCGACGATCGTGCCCGTGGCGCCGCAGACGTTCATCAGCAGGTCCGAGAGCCCCTGGACGGCGGGGCGGCGGTCGAGCGGGACGGACTCCGTGACCAGGGCGGAGCCCGCCACGAGGCCGCACGACCAGCCGAGGCCGAGCAGCACCAGCGCGGCCGTCACCTGCCAGATCCGGTGGTCGCCCGCCGTGCCCGCGAGGGTGGCGGCGCACAGCAGCAGGGCCATGCCGAGCACCAGCACCGGCACCTTGCCCGCCTTGTCGGCCAGCCAGCCCACCACCGGCGACAGCACGTACATGCCCGCGATGTGCAGGCTGATCACGAGGCCGATGACGTCCAGGTTCGAGCCGTCGTGGTGCAGTTTGACCGGGGTCATCGACATGACGGACACCATCGCCGTGTGACTCACCGCGATCATGACGAGGGCGCGGCCGGCCATCGGGGTGGTGCGGAGGGTCTGCCAGGCGGTGCGGATCGTCCCCTTGGGGCCGCGGCCGGTGTCCGGGCCGGCGTTCTGGGAGCGGGCCAGCGTGAGCGGGTCGGGGCGCAGCAGGCAGAAGATGAGCGCCAGCGCCACCGCGAACGCCAGCGCCGCGAACACGAACGGCCCCGCCTTCTCCACCAGCCCCAGCCGCATGCCGATCTGGTCGGTGGGCTTGGCCAGGTTCGGGCCGGCCACGGAGCCGATCGTGGAGGCCCAGACGACCAGTGACAGGTGCCTGGCCGAACGGCCCTTGGGCGACAGGTCCGTGGCCGAGTAGCGCGCGGCCAGGCTGCCCGCGCTCCCGCCGCCCACGAGCACCAGGCCCGCCAGCAGCAGCGGCCACGTACGCAGGCTGATCGCGAGCGCCGAGATCAGGCAGCCGGCCAGCGCCGCCGCGTACGCCAGCGACAGGCCCGCCCGGCGGCCGCCGCTGCCCGACGCCTTGGCCGTCGGCAGCGCCAGCAGCGCCGCGCCGAGCACGGTGGCCGTGCCCGCGAAGCCGCTGATCACCGTGGACCCCGACAGCTCGTCCACGACCACCGAGCTCAGCGCGAGCCCGACGGCGACCCCCACCCCGCTCACGATCTGCGTCGCGGACAGGACCGCCAGGGTGCGGCGCTGTACGGTGCGAATTCGGTCAGAGGACGAGACAGCGGGCGTTGTGGGGGCACTGGTCACTTGTGAAGTCTCGCATAGCCCCTGACATCACCCCAAAGGGCGATATTTCAGAGAATGGTGACTGAATCCCCCTGGGCGATGCGCCCGGGCATGTCCGGGATCAGGTTGACGCCGAACCACACCTTGCCGTCCCGCCTGCGATGCCGAGAAAGCGTCCTGATGGGCTCCTTGCCCTTCGTGTACGTGGCCGGGTCGACCGTCGTCAGCACGCACCGGTCGCAGAGCTTGCTCACCCGGAAGTCGACCGCGCCGATGCGTACCCGCTTCCACTCGTCCTCGGCGAACGGCGTGCCGACGCCGTCGATCACCACGTTCGGCCGGAACCGGCGCATGGGCAGCGGCTCCGGCGCCTCCTCGCCGCGCTCCAGCGCGGTCTCCACGATCCAGTCGTTGAGCTGGGCGAGCGAGGCGCTGGACGTGAGCAGCAGCGGGTAGCCGTCGGCCAGGCTCACCCGGTCGCCGGGCCGCCCGTACTCAGGGTTGACCGGCCGCCGGGTCGGGTCGTCGAGCCACTTGAGTCTGACGGTCCGGCCCACCAGCCCGGACAGCCAGTGCGCCGCGTCGTCGCCGCAGTCGGTGAGCTCCACGGGAGTGCGCCCGACGGTGACCGTGGACCTGGCGGCGCCCGGCGTGACCCGCAGCGGGGCGGCGTGCGGGCCGGTCAGCGTGAGCGAGCCGCCGTCGAGCCGGGCCACGCAGGCCAGCAGTAGGGGGTCCTGGCGGGCCGTCACGACGGCGCCGTGCTCGTCGGTGACGAGGTAGCGGCGGTCGCCCGCCAGCCCCCACGGCTCCACCTCGGCCTCGGGGACCTCGTGCCCGGCGGTGGACTTGACGGGGTAGAAACGGATGCTCGCCAGCCTCATACGGCCGAAGGTACCCCACTGCTCTCCGGAGCTGGCGAGCGGTGCAGCGCGCCCGACAGGACCACGGTGGCCAGGGCGAGCACGCCGATCGCGGCTCCGACCCAGGCGACGGACGGGTAGCCGAGGCCCGCGTCGATGGCCAGCCCGCCGAGCCAGGGGCCGACGGTGATGCCGACGTTGAAGGAGGAGACGTTCACCGCGGCCGCCAGTGTGGGGGCGTCCTTGGCCAGGGAGAAGACGCGGGTGTTCAGGGCGGGGTTCATGCCGAAGCCGAAGGCGCCGAGCAGGAAGATCAGCGCGATGGCCGCCACGGGGACGGACGCGGTCAGGGCCAGCGCGACCGAGCAGACGATCAGGCCCGCGACGCCGATGCGGAGGGACGTGAACGGCCGCGCGTCGGCGGTCCGGCCACCGAGGGTGATCCCGATCAGCGAGCCGACGCCGTACAGCGCCAGGACCGCGGGCACCCAGGCGGGCGCCAGCCCCGTGGTGTCGACCAGCAGCACGCTCAGGTAGCTGAAGGAGGCCAGCAGGGCCCCCGTGGTCAGCGCGGTCGTGCCGTACGCGAGCCAGAGCCTGGGGCCGGCCATGGAGCGCAGCTCGACGGACACGCGCGAGGTCGCGCCGCTCTCCGGGCGGCCGCCCGGGATGGTGGTGAGCACGCCCACGGCGGCCAGCGCCGACAGCGCCGCCACCGCCCAGAACGACGCCCGCCAGCCGAGGTGCTGGCCGATGACCGTGCCCAGGGACAGCCCGACGATGGTGGCGACCGTCAGGCCGCCGGCGAGCACGCTCATGGCCTTGCCGCGGGCGTTCGCGGGCACCAGGCCGACCGCCGTGCTCGCCGCCACGGCCCAGAAGCCCGCGTACACGAACGCCCCCACGACGCGCGTGGCGAACACCGCGGCGTAGCTCGACGTCAGCGCGCCCACGACGTGCGACAGGGCGAAGACCGCGATGAACGTCAGCAGCGCCGTGCGCCGGGGCCAGCGCAGGGTGGCGACGGCCAGCACCGGCGCGCCCACCAGCATCCCCATGGCGAACGCCGAGATCAGCAGCCCCGCCTCGGGCACGGACACGCCCAGGTCGGCGGCCATCTCCGGGAGCAGCCCGGCCAGCATGAGCTCCGAAGTGCCCTGAGCGAAGATCGAAAGCCCCAGGATGTAGATGGCCAAAGGCATGGGGGTCCTCCTTTTGGATCGATCGGTTCAAAATGGGAGCGTGAGAAAGTCAGAAGACGCCCAGCGCGGTTTCCGCGATCGACTCGAGCGCGTCCCGGTCCGTCCCGCCCCGCGCGGCCACGCGCAGGCCGCCGACGGCGGCGAACACGAAGTGCGCCAGGGCGAGCGCGTCTCTGTCCGGGCCGATCTCGCCCCGCGAGCGGCCGGTCTCGATGGCGGCCCGCACCATCTCGCGCCGCCTCTCGTTGTCGCGCCGCAGCAGCTCGGCGATCTCGGGGTCGTGTGGGGCGAGCTCGGTCATCGAGTTGATCACCAGGCAGCCGGGCGGCTCGCCGGGGTCGGGGTCGACGGCCCACCACAGGACGGTCCTGATCTTCTCCTTGAGCGGCAGGTCGGCGTCCAGCGTCTCGGCGAGCGTGGCGTTGCGCTGGTCCATGTAGAGCCGCAGCGCCTTCGCGAACAGATCGTGCTTGCTGGCGAAGGTGTTGTAGATGCTGCTGCGCCCGAGCCCGGTGGCCGCGCACAGGTCCTGCGTCGAGGTCGCCTCGTAGCCCGCGGTCCAGAACGCGCGCATGGCGGCCTCGACGGCGCGTTCCTCCTCGAACTTCCTCGGACGGCCCATGCCGGGCACATTACCCGTTTTGGAATGAATGGTGCAATACGTCAGCCATCCCGCCGGAACGTGTCCAGGAACACCTTGCGGGTGTCAGCCTGCTCGTCCCACTTGAGCTCGGGCAGGTCGAACGTGATCTTGAACGCGGTGATGTCGTCGATCGAGACGTACCGGGTGAGCGCGTGCATGGGGACGCCGCTGCCCGTGGTGTAGGTGTACTCCCAGTCGGCGGCCTGCCAGCCGCGGTAGTCGACGGCCTGGAGCTGCACCTGGATGTAGCCCTCCACGCCGCCCTTGGCCTCCTGGCGGCCCAGCTCGGACAGCCCTCCGTCGGTCTGCGGGCTCACCTTCTGCACCATGATCCGCATGCCGGAGTCCTTCGGCCCGCTGAACGTGGTCACCCCGCCCGACGCCGTCGGCTTCCAGCCCGCGGGCACGGCGGCGGCGAACCCGGCCGTGCCGTGCTCGGTGTAGCCCGAGGGGATCGCCGAGGGCTCGGCGTTCTGGGGGTCGGCGGGCGCGGACGTCGCGGCCTGCGTGGCGGCGGTCACCTGGGACGGCGACCCGCCCGGCATGAGCACCATCACGAGGCCCACGACGGCGGCCACCGCCACGAGCGCGCTGATGATCGTGAGCGGCGTCGGCCGCCCGCGGCGCACCCACGTCCCGTCGTCCTCGTCGGGCCTGCGCCGGCTCTTGCCGGTGCGCGGAGCCGTGCTGGGCAGCGTGGCCAGGCGGTTGTGGCCGAGGTCGCGGGACAGGTCACGCGACTGCTCGCGCAGGTCCTCGGCCGAGGCCAGCGGCCACGGGGTGGCGGCGGACGTACGGCTGTCCGTGGTCAGCGGCAGGATCGGCGCCGGCTGCGGGCCGGAGTCGTCGCCGAGGCCCCCGGCGACCCGGTGCGGGCCCGTGGGCGCGCCGAAGGGGCGCCGGCCCCCCGGAGGACCGCCGAACTCGGGTGGCGGCGGCACGATCTGGTCGGTCCGGTGGTTGCCCGAGGGGCTCGTCAGGCCGTCGTACGGCATCTGGTGGCCGCCGGACGGGCTGGTCAGCGGGTCGTACGGCACGCGGATCGGACCCGAGGGCGTCTCCACGATCCGCGAGGGCATCGGCCCCGACGGGGACTCCAGCAGCCCGGAGGCCGGCGAGTCGTCCGGGGTGGGCCCGGGGGCGGGCAGCGGCGCGACCGGGCGCGGCCGGACGGAGCCGTGCGCGCGCAGCACCGCCTCCATCATCTCGATGACCTGGTCGGAGGTCAGCCGCTGGGCCGGGTCCTTGCGCAGCAGGCCCTCGATCACCGGCGCCAGCGAGCCGGCCCGCTGGGGCGTGATCGGCTCCTGCGTGAGCACCGAGCCGAGCACCGCCACCGGATCGGGCCCCTCGTACGGAGGCCGCCCCTCGACGGCGGCGTACAGCGTCGCGCCGAACGACCACAGGTCCGCCGCCTGCGTGATCGGCTGCCCGGACAGGCGCTCCGGCGGGATGTACGCGGGCGACCCCATGAGCAGGCCGGTCTGCGTGATCGTCACGTCGCCCTCGATGGCCGCGATGCCGAAGTCGGTCAGCACCACCCGGTCCTGGGTCAGCAGCACGTTGCCCGGCTTGATGTCGCGGTGCAGGATGCCGGCGGCGTGCGCGTGCCTGACCGCGTCCAGCACCCGGATGCCGATCTCGGCCGCCTGTAACACCGGCAGCGGCCCGCTCTGGCGTACGGCCTGCTCCAGGGACCACGCGCGGACCAGCTCCATCACGATCCACGGGCGGCCGTCCTCTTCGACGACGTCGTGCACGGTGACGATGCCGGGATGCGTCAGCCGCGCGGCCGACCTGGCCTCGCGCAGCACCCGCCGGTGGGCCCCCTGCCTGCCCGCATTGTCGAGTCCGTAGGGGAGGATCAGCTCCTTGACCGCCACGTCCCGGTCGAGCAGGACGTCGTGGGCGTGCCACACCATCCCCATGCCGCCCCTGCCGACAGGCGACATGAGCCGGTAACGCCGGCCGATCAGACGGCCCTGGCTCTGCGGGGCGCCGCCCGGGGCGCCTCCTTCCGCGCCGGGGCCGCTGAGCAAGCGGTCGGCTGCCATGTTCCCGCCCCCATCCCGCGCTACGAGCAATTTAAAGTGGTTCGTTACGATATCGGCGGGGCATGCGCAAGGGAAGCTGAAGCCTCCTTACAAAGGTTTTGACCTGCGGATATGTCGCTATTCAGATAGCTTGTTCCGCCAATGCGATCAATGCAGTGGTGAATGCCTCTACAGGGGGTTTGACCAGCCCTGCTCCTACTTGACCGGTTCCTGCGACACGGCCCGCGATGCCGGTGTTGACCACGGGCAGCAGGCCCGTTCTCGCCACGAGAGTCACGTCGATGCCGACCGGCGTGCCGCGGAAGCCGAGCCCGGGAATCTGGTAGGCGGGGTGCTCGGCGAGCGTGATCTCGTACATGGAACGGGTGGCCCGCACCGCGTCTGACACCTCGCCGCCCACGAACCGCACGATGGCCGGCGACGCCGCCATCGCGAACCCGCCCAGCCCCGACGTCTCCGTGATCGTGGAGTCGCCGATGTCCGGGTTAGCGTCGTCCGGCCCGTACGTGCCCAGGTAGAGCCCGTCGGGCACCCCGGCCGGTCCCGTGAACCAGCGCCCGCCCAGCCCCGAGACCTGGACGCCGAAGTCGGTGCCGTTCCTGGCCATGGCGACGACCATGGACGAACCGGGCACGTCGCGGGCGGCGTCGGTGCCGACCTTGGCGGCGGCCATGGCAGCGTTCAGGAAGAAGTGGTCGTTGCCGTTGATGAAGCGCAGCACCTCCGCGGCGACGCCCGGGGCGGCCTCGACCACCGCCGGGGCCAGCTCGCGCAGCAGGAGCGAGGTGGCGGCGCGGTTGCGGTTGTGCAGCTCGTCGCCCATCTGCAGGGCCTGCGCCATCAGCGAGCGCAGGTCGAGCGGCCCCGTGCGCTCCAAGGTCGCCGCCAGGGCGGGGCCGAGCACCTCGTCCATCCAGCGCAGCCGCTCCAGCACCTCGGGCCCGTAGGCGCCGTACCGCAGCACCTTGCCCAGGCCCTCGTTCAGCGAGCAGTACGCGGTGCCGCCGTGCTCGTCGTCGCGCACCTCGAACAGCCACATGGACGGGCTCACCACGCCCGCCATCGGGCCCACGGCGGCGTGCTCGTGGCACGGCCGCAGCGCGACCTCGCCCGCCGCCAGCCGGCGCGCGGCCTCGTGCTCGTCGCCCGCCAGGCCCTCCAGCAGCATCGCGCCGATCAGCGCGCCGCGCATCGGGCCTGACGCGCGCTCCCACGTGATGGGCGGGCCCGCGTGCAGGAACGTGCCCGCCGCCAGCACCTCCGAGGCCCGCCGCACCCCCACCAGGTGCGGGCGGGCGGAGGTCAGCCTGCTCACGGCCAGCTCGTTGGCGGCCTTCCTGCGCGGGTCGGCGAGCACCGCGTCCAGGGCCTCGGCGGTGCCGGGCAGCGGCGGGCGCCAGGACACCGGCGTCGTCTCGACGGCCTGCGCCCTGAGCGCCTCGTCGAGCAGGTCGGCGCCCACCGTGATGACGCGGGACGGGACGGAGAGCAGGCTCAAAGGAGGCTCCTGGCGTGCCGGGCGGCCTGGGCGTTGGAGGTGAACACGGCCGCGCCCGCCTCGCGGAAGGCGGCGGCCTGGCGGTGCAGGTCCTGGGGGTCGCCCTCGGTGCCGACGAGCGCGATCACGACGGTGGCGGGCGTGCGGGCGACGGCGTGCGCGAGCGAGGCGGCCGGGTCGGGGTCGGCACCGTGGCCCAGCACGACGTCCATGAGCACCAGGTCCGTCTCGTGGGCGCGGGCCAGCGCCTCGACGCGCAGGGTCGGGTCGATCATGGGATGCGCCCTGCCCCTGGTGTAGGCGTCGTCCCCGTAGTCGACGAAGTCGCCCGTCCCGGCCACCAGCGCGGCCTCGGCGCTGAGCGTCCCGCCGGAGTAGACGCCCTTGATCGTCTTGGCCCGGCTCTGCTTGCCCGACCACGCGGGCCAGGACGGCCACTCGGGCACGGGCCGGCCGAGCGCGCGCAGGACCCGCTCGGTCGCCTCCGTCAGGTCGGGCTCGGGGAGCAGCGCGGGCACCACCGGCGTGCGCAGCCGCTCAACGGCGTCCTGCACGGTCCGCGCCACCTCGGGGGAGGGCGGCTTGGAGACGAGCACGATCAGCTCGGTGGCCGGGTCCTCGTCCAGCATGCGCAGGGCCCGCAACGTGGACAGGCCGCCCACCTCGGCCGACAGGTCCCTGCCGCCCACGCCGAGCACGTGGCTGACGCCGGTGCCGGCCCAGTCGAGCAGGGACGTCACCTGCTGGGCCCCGGTGCCGGACGCGGCCACCACGCCGACGGGGCCGGGGCTGAGGACATTCGCGAAGCCCAGGCCGACGCCGCCGAGCACGGCGGTGCCGCAGTCGGGGCCCATCACGAGGACGTCCGCGGCCTCCGCGAGCTCCTTGAGCCGCCGTTCCTGGGCCACGGGGACGCCGTCACTGAAGATCATGACGGGGAGCCCGGCCTGGACGGCGTCCAGCGCCTCGGCGAAGGCGTGCTCGCCCGGGGTGGAGATCAGCACCAGGTCGGCCGGGGCTCTGGCGGCCGAGCGGGTGGTCAGCGGGGGCTGGTCGGCCGGGGTCCCCTCGGGGCGGCGGAAGCTCGCGAGCTGCCGGTCGGCCTCCTCGACGGCCGCGGCGGCGTCGCGGGCGCGTACGGCGATCAGGAGGTCGCCCGGACCGGCCGGCGGGACGGTGAAGCCCAGGTCGCGCAGGATGCCGAGGTTCAGCTCGGTGGCCATCGCGACCATGGCGGCCTCTATGCCCGACATTTCGGTCAGCGCCCGACTTATGCGCATCAGGGAGATGGAGTCGACGTACGCGCCCTTCCGTACCAGCACCTTGTCGGCGGTCATCGGCACCTGCTCAGGGCGAGGACGGCGGTCAAGCCGATGGCGACGCCCTGGGCCAGGTCGGAGCCCGAGGTGTGGCCGAGTCGGTGGAGGCGGCGCAGGGCCGGTTCGAGGGCCTGCGCGCCCGTGATGCCGCGCAGCACGGCGGTCACCTCGGGGCTGGCCTCGCCCCTGGCCGCGCAGTGCAGGAGCGTGGCCGAAATGGGCGTCGTACGCGTCCTCGCGTCGAACGTCACCGTCGCCGCCAGCCAGTCGGCCAGCCAGATCGCGCGCTCCGCCCCGGCCGCCGCGCCCAGGTGCCGCAGCGTCACCAGCAGGCCCGCGAGAACGTCGTCGCCGCTCGGCGTGAGGCCGGGCCCCAGGCCCACGAGCTGCTCGGCCGCCGTCACGGCGCCCAGCAGCCAGCCCTTCGCGCAGCTGTCCGCCAGCAGCTCGACGGCGCCGTTGCCGATCAGCCCCGGTTGGGGCGGGTCGCCGAATCGGGCGGCCGTTTGCGCGAGCCGGGCCCGATCGATCCGGCCGAGCGGCGGGGCGGGGTCCCACCAGCGGCGCACGCTGAGGCTCAGCGGCCCCAGCTCGATGTTTCGGTCGCCCACCGAGGCGTCATCACCCACCGTGAGGCTCGGCAGCGGGCCGGCCAGCAGCACGGAGTTGGGCAGACGCGTGGCCGGGCCATTGATGACGGCGATCACCGAAGGCTCCAGCTCGGTCCTGACCTCGAGATAGACGCCCGCCGGGAACGCGGCGAGCACCCGGGCGGGGCGGCGCGGCGACTCCAGGACGGGGCGTACCGCCGTGCTGGCCGCGCCCGTGACGTGGATACGGGCACGCCTCGCATGAGTACTGACGGTCACCGAACCTCCCATCCGACCTTGGACCTGACCGTAAAACCATCCGCGAACCCTCCGTACGGAGAAATTTGCCAACAGTCAGCGGGAAGGTTGGCTCTTCCTGACAGACGGCTTCTCGGGTCACAATCGACCACATGGAGCCCCCCGTCCGTCTCGCCAGCACCGGGACGATCATTCACGGTGTTTCCGTCGGAGAGGTGCTCGGCGTCTCCACCCTCGCCGAGGCCCGGCTGATCGCGGGGGAGAGCGGGCTGGGCCGCATCGTGCAGCGGCTGAACGTGATGGAAGTGCCCGACATCCTGGCCTGGGTCAAGCCGCACGAGCTGCTGCTGACCACCGGCTACCCGCTGCGCAACACCCCGCAGTCGCTCGGCCGGCTGGTCGCCGACCTGGACGAGCGCGGCCTGTCGGCGCTGGCGATCAAGCTCGGCCGGTACGTGGACGAGCTGCCCGACGAGATGGTCGAGCAGGCCGACCGGCTCGGCTTCCCGCTCATCCTGCTGCCGAACGACGTCGGGTTCGACGACATCCTCAACCAGGTGCTGACCGACATCCTCAACCGCCAGGCCGCCGTGCTCGCCCGCGCCGAGGAGGCGCACCGGGCGCTGGTGCAGGTGGTGCTGGCCGGCGGCGGGCTCAACGAGGTGGCCGCCGAGGTGGCCCAGCTGCTCGACGTGTCGGTGGCGGCCGTGGACGGCTCGGGCCGCACGCTGGCCACCGCCGGGCCCGCCGAGCACGTGGCCGTCCTGCGCGAGTCGATCTCCCAGGAGGGGCCGCCCCGTACGCCCGCCCCGGGGCGGGCCCGCTCGTTCGCCTCGGTGCCCGTGCTGGCCGGGGGCCACCACCACGGGAGGATCGTCGCCTACAGCCCGTCCGGGGCGATCCGCGACAGCGACGTCGGCATCCTCGAACGCGCCGCCACCGTGGCCGCGCTGGTCGTCACCCGGCAGGAGGCGGTCAACGCCGTCGAGAGCAAGTACCGCGCCGACTTCCTGCGCGATGTCCTCACCGGCCGGGCGGGCACGGCGGAGCGCGTGACGTCCAGGGCGCGGGCGTTCGGGTGGGACCTGGCGCGCCCGGTGACCGTGCTGGTGGCCGAGCTGGACCCGGACGGCGACGAGCGCAGCGCGCAGGACCGGCTGGTGGCGTGCTGGACGGCGGCGATGCGCCGGCACGACCCGCGCGGGGCGGTGGCGGGGTTCTCGCACGAGGTGGTGGCCGTGGTGGACGCCTCGATCGACGCGACCCGGGTCGCCAAGGACGCGGCCTCGGCCTTCGCCGACGTGCCG
Source organism: Nonomuraea sp. NPDC005650 (assembly GCF_040605375.1). Classification (NCBI taxonomy): domain Bacteria; kingdom Bacillati; phylum Actinomycetota; class Actinomycetes; order Streptosporangiales; family Streptosporangiaceae; genus Nonomuraea; species Nonomuraea sp. NPDC005650. The sequence goes on along the minus strand of NZ_JBEXCR010000003.1, from coordinate 213,417 downwards.
CCCGCGACGTTCTCGACCGGCACGTCCCGGCCCAGCCCGGGGGCGGAGACGCTGCCGGAGGCGTACTCGCAGGCGCTGAAGGCGGCCCGGGTCGGCCGCCAGCTCCACGGGCCCGGCGCGGTCGCCCACTTCGACCAGCTCGGCGTCTATCGGCTGCTGTCCCTGGTCAACGACACCGACGAGCTGCACGCCTTCGTCCGCGAGACGCTCGGCCCGCTGGCCTCCGACGCCGACGTCGAGAACGCCGACCTCCGCCGCACCCTGCAGGTGCTCCTGGAGACCAACCTGAACGTGGCCGAGACGGCGCGGCGCCTGCACTTCCACTACAACACGCTGCGCTACCGGATCGGGAAGCTGGAGCGCCTGCTGGGCAGCTTCACCGACGACCCGCACCTGCGCCTCAACCTGACCCTGGCCCTGCACGTGCTGCGGATGCGCGGCATCTAGGGTTGGGGTTGTGGACTTCGAACTGCGCTCCGAGTACATCCCGCTTTGCGACCTGCTGAAATACTGCGGGATCACGGAGACGGGCGGCATGGCCAAGCATCTGGTCGCCGAGGGCATGGTGCTGGTGGACGGCGAGGTGGAGCTGCGCAAGCGCGCCAAGATCCGCTCGGGGCAGGTGGTCAGCGGCGAGGGGTTCTCCATCCGGGTGGAGTAACCGCCTGTCGTGCGGGACCTGCCTAACAGCGAGACAGATCTCTTGTGCGCGAGCTTTTCACTGGCCCTCGGCGTAGATTTGGCAGATCATGCCCGTGTAGGAGCGTCCCGGCGGGCCTAATGTGCCCGCAACGGAACGTGTCGCCGGCCCAGGCTCCGAGCGCAGCTCGGCTGCGCCAGCACAAGAGGGGCTCTCATGGTTTTGGGATGGACCAAACACGGTGACGGCAAGCACCTGGCTCCCGGAGAGGTGGTCAGGCCCGACGAGCGGCTGAGCTGGCCCAGGATGGTGGGCTTCGGGGCCCAGCACGTGATCGCGATGTTCGGCGCGACGTTCGTCTTCCCCCTGGTGATGGGGCTGGACCCGAACGTCGCCGTGATGATGTCGGGCGTCGCGACGATCCTGTTCCTGCTGATCGTGAAGGGGCGGGTGCCCAGCTATCTCGGCACCAGCGCGTCCTTCGTCGGCGGGGTGCTGGCCATCAGGGCCGCCTGGGGCGGTGACACGGCGGGCGCGGACGCGATCGTGACCGGCGCGATCCTGGTCGCCGGGTTCGTGCTGGCGCTGGCCGGGCTGGCCATCCACTTCCTCGGGGTGCAGATCATCCACCGCGTCTTCCCGCCGGTGGTCACCGGCGCGGTCGTCATGCTGATCGGGTTCGGGCTGGCGTACGTGGTGGCGGACGTCTACTGGCCGCAGGACCACTGGGTCGCGCTCGTCACGATGCTGGTCACGTTCCTGGTGATCGTGCTCTTCAAGGGGTTCGTCGGCCGGATCGGGGTGCTGGTCGGGCTGATCACGGGGTTCGTGCTGTCGTGGGTGCTGGACAAGGTCGCGGGGCCCGTCACGTCCGCGCTGCCCGGCGCCAACCTGCGGGACGCAGCCGGGGCCAGTTGCCCGGCCGAGGGGACGTACTGCGTGGCCACCGCCTTCCCGCACGACCGGGTGAGCTTCGACTCCGTGGCGTCGGCCCCCTGGTTCGGCGTGCCGGACTTCCACGCCCCCGACTTCAAGACCTCCGCCGTGCTGCTGGTGCTGCCCGCCGTCATCGCGCTCATCGCCGAGAACATCGGCCACGTCAAGGCCGTCGGCGAGATGACCGGGGCGGACGTGGACCCGTACGTGGGCCGGGCGGTGACGGCCGACGGCGTGGGCACCATGGTCGCCAGCGCGGTCGGCGGCTCGCCCACCACCACCTACGCCGAGAACATCGGCGTCATGGCGGCCACCAAGGTCTACTCGACCGCCGCCTACTACATCGCTGCGATCATCGCCATCCTGTTCGGGCTCTGTCCCAAGTTCGGCGCGCTGGTCGCCGCGACCCCGGGCGGCGTGCTGGGCGGAGTCACCGTCATCTTGTACGGGATGATCGGCCTCCTCGGCGCCAAGATCTGGATCGAGAACCGCGTCGACTTCTCCGATCCCGTCAACATGGTTCCGATCGGCGCGGGCATCATCCTGGCCATCGGACCTGTGAGCCACTTCATCGGCGGCGACTTCTCCCTTGAGGGGATCGCGCTCGGCACCATCGTGGTGCTGGGCGGATACCACCTGCTGCGGGCCATCGCCGGACGGCCCGCCCGCCCGGCCGGGAGCGAGTCCGGGTGAAACCGCCGCCGTTCGAGTACCACGTGCCCCGCGACCTCGGCGAGGCGCTCAGGACCCTCGCGGAGGTGCCGGGCAAGGTGCTGGCCGGAGGGCAGAGCCTGATCCCCATGCTCAACATGCGGCTGGCCGCCCCCGAGCACCTCGTCGACATCAATCGCGTCCAGGGGCTGGACGCCATGGAGACGGCGCACGACGGTGTCCGGGTCGGGGCGACGGTCCGGCACGCGCGGGCGGAGCGGGCCGGAGCGCATCCGCTGCTGAGCCGGGCGCTGCGGCTGGTCGCCCATCCGGTGATCAGGAACCGGGGGACGGTGGTGGGCAGCCTCGTGCACGCAGACCCGGCCGCCGAGCTGCCCGCCGTGCTGGCCGTCCTGGGCGGCTCCGTCCAGGTGGCCCGCTGGCAGGGGCTGGTACGCGACGTGCGCGCCGAGGAGTTCTTCGTCGGGCCCATGGAGTCGGCCGTCCAGCCGGGCGAGTTGGCCGTGTCGGCATATTTCCCGGCATTGGGTCCGCGCACCGGGACGGCCTTCGAAGAGGTGGCCCGGCGCCACGGCGACTACGCCCTGGCCGGGGTCTGCGCGGTCGTCACGCTCGACGAGGACGGCCGCGTCGAGGCCGCCAGGGTCGCCTGCATCGGCGTCGGCCCCGTGCCGGTCGTCGTGGACGTGACGGAGAGCCCGGCGGACGCGGCGCGGATCGTGCGGGACCGGGTCGAACCCGAGGGCGACATCCACGCCTCGGCCGCCTACCGCCGCCACCTCGTGGGCGTGCTGGCCGAGCGGGCCGTACGGAACGCGACCAGGGAGGCAGGCGCCCGTGGAACATGAGATCACGCTCGTCGTGAACGGCACCGCCAGGCGGGTCGGCGTGCCCGCCCGCCGCCTGCTGTCCGACTGCCTGCGCCACGACCTCGGCCTGACCGGCACCCACGTCGGCTGCGAGCACGGCGTCTGCGGCTGCTGCACCGTGCTGCTCGACGGGGAGCCGATCCGGTCGTGCCTGACGTTCGCGGTCAGCGTGGACGGCGCCGAGATCACCACCGTCGAGGGGCTGGGCACCCCGGACGAGATGTCGGCCGTGCAGCGGGCGTTCGCCGAGTGCCACGGGCTGCAGTGCGGGTTCTGCACGCCGGGGTTCCTGTGCACGGTGACCGCCCTGCTGCGGGACAACCCGGCCCCCACGGACGACGAGGTGCTGGAGGGCATCTCGGGCAACCTGTGCCGGTGCACCGGCTACCAGAACATCGTCAAGGCCGTCCACCGGGCCGCCGAGCTGCTGGCGGAGGAAGCATGACGACGAGGTTGTTCGGGGAGCCCGTGCAGCGGCGGGAGGACCCCAGGCTGCTCACCGGCCGGGGCCGCTACCTCGACGACCTCGGGCGCGAGGCGCTGGCCGTGGCGTTCGTGCGCTCGCCGCACGCGCACGCCCGCATCCGCGACATCGACGTGGACCCCGCGCTCGACGTCGAAGGGCTCGTCGCCGTCTACACCTGGGAGGACCTGCCCGGACGGGTCGGCCGGCCGCTGCCGCTGCTGATCCCGCACCCGGCGCTGACGCACGGGCGCACCGCGTACCCACTGGCCAGGGAGATCGTCAGGCACGTCGGCGAGCCGGTGGTCATGGTCGTGGCCGAGGACAGGTACGCCGCCGAGGACGCCTGCGCGCTCATCGAGGTCGACTACGAGCTGCTCAAGCCGGTCGTCGGCCTGGAGGAGGCCGTGCAGAGCGCCCAGCTCGTGCACGAGGACGTGCCGGGGAACGTCGGCGCGCACCTCGTCCAGGAGGTCGCGGGCACGGACGGGCGCGGCGCCCGGGAGGCGATCGAGGCCGCGCCGCACACGCTGGCCTTCCGGCTCGACATCGAGCGCAGCGCCAGCATGCCCCTGGAGGGGCGCGGCGTCTACGCCCGGTGGGACGGCCGTGACCTGCGCGTCTACTCCAGCACCCAGACCTCCACCAGCGTCCGCATGGCCGTCGCCGCCGCGCTCGAACTGCCGCTCCCGCAGGTCGAGGTGATCGCGCCCGACGTGGGCGGCGGCTTCGGGGTGAAGATCGTGCACCCGTGGCCCGAGGAGGTGCTGGTGCCGTGGGCGGCCATGACGCTCGGGCGCGAGATCAAGTGGACGGAGGACCGCAGGGAGCACTTCATCTCCTCGGCCCACGAGCGCGGGCAGGTGCAGTACGTACGGGTCGGCTTCGACGACGACGGCCGCGTGCTCGGCCTGGACGTGACGATCCTGCACGACCACGGCGCCTACACGCCCTACGGGATCATCGTGCCGATCGTCACCTCCACGCAGCTCCTGGGGCCGTACAAGATCGGGGCGTACCGGGTCGAGTTCTCCGCCGTCTACACCAACACCGTGCAGGTCACGCCCTACCGGGGGGCCGGCAGGCCGCAGGGCGTGTTCTGCATGGAGCGGACCATGGACAAGATCGCCCGCTACCTGGGCAAGGACCGCACCGACGTGCGCGAGGTCAACTTCATCGGGCCCGACGAGTTCCCGTACGACCAGGGGATGACGTTCCAGGACGGCCGGCCGCTGATCTACGACAGCGGGAACTACCCCGAGATGCTCCGCATGATCAAGGAGCTGATCGGCTGGGACTCCTTCGAGGCGCGGCCCGGCAGGGGCATCGGCGTCGGGTGCTACGTCGAGGGCACCGGCGTGGGGCCGTACGAGGGCGGCCACGTGCAGGTGACCTCCGACGGGCGGGTGCACGTGTCCACCGGGCTCACCTCGCAGGGGCAGGGGCACGAGACGGTGTTCGCGCAGATCGCCGCCACCGAGCTGGGCGTGCCCATCGAGCGAGTGAGCGTGGTCACCGGCGACACCCGCAGGTTCGGCTACGCCGTGGGCACGTTCGCCTCGCGGGCGGCCGTCGTCAGCGGTAACGCCATCGCGCTGGCCTGCAGGAAAGTACGCGAGAAGGCGCTGCGCATCGCCGCCGACGCGCTGGAGGCCGACCCGGCCGACCTGGAGATCACCGACGGGATGGTGCACGTGGCCGGCACGCCGACCGCGTCCGTCCCGCTGTCCACGGTGGCGGTGCTGGCCAACCCGCTGCGCTACGCCTTCGACGACGAGACGGCCAAGGCCACGCAGTTCTCCGGCACCGCGTCCCCGGACCGGCCGCCGGTCGCCGAGGGCGACGAGCCGGGGCTGGAGGGGCGCGACTACTACTCGCCGATCAGGTCCACGTTCGCGTCGGGCATGCACGCGGCGATCGTCGAGACCGACCCGGACACGGCCGAGATCAAGGTGGTGCGCTACGCGGTCGTGCACGACTGCGGCCGGCTGATCAACCCCATGATCGTGGAGGGCCAGATCCACGGGGGAGTGGCGCAGGGCATCGGCGGGGCCCTCTACGAGCGCATGGTGTACGACTCGCACGGCCAGCTCGTCAACGCCTCCTTCATGGACTTCCTCATGCCGTACGCCACCGAGATCCCCCGCGTCGAGACCGCCCACCTGGAGACGCCCTCGCCGCTCAACCCGCTCGGCGTCAAGGGCGCGGGCGAGGCCGGCGTGATCCCCGTCTCCGCGGTCATCGCCGCGGCCGTCGAGGACGCCGAGGGCATCGAGATCGACCGCATGCCCATCTCCCCGTCCGAGCTCTTCGACCTGCGCGCGGCCGTGCGATGATCCTCGGATGCGCGCCCCCGGCTCCGGCCTGACCTCCTTCCCCGCCGTCCCCGGCGACGTCCGGCTGATCGACCTGGCCTGGAACGACCTCACCGAGGTCCCCGCCTGGGTGGCGGGGCTCTCCGCGCTGGAGGAGCTCAGGCTCGACGGCAACCGGCTGCGCTCGCTGCCCGACCTGTCGGGGCTCACCGCGCTGCGCGCGCTGCACCTGGACGGCAACGAGCTGACGTCCTTCCCGGGCTGCCCGCCGCACCTGGAGGTGCTCTTCCTGTACGGCAACCGCGTCGGCGCGATCCCCGACCGGCTGAGCCCCGCCCTGCGGCACCTCGCGGCCGGCGGCAACGGGCTGACCGGCGTGCCCGGCTCGCTCTGGAAGCTGACCGGCCTCGAATCCCTCAACCTCGCCGAGAACGCGCTCACCGAGGTCCCGGCCGCGATCGGCGGGCTGACCCGGCTGCGCATGCTGGACCTGGGGCACAACCGGCTCACCTCCGTCCCGCCCGAGCTGGGCGACCTGGACCTGACCGACTACCTCTACCTGAGCGACAACCTGTTCACCGAGGTGCCGGAGGCGATCGGGCGGCTGGAGCGGCTGGCGTACCTCAACCTCACCGACAACCGGCTCACCCGGCTGCCCGAGTCGCTGGGGCGGCTGGCCGCGCTGGTGGAGCTGCGCCTCTACAACAACCGGCTGGAGTCGCTGCCCGACGCCATCGGCGGCCTGGGCAGGCTGCGGGAGCTGCACGCGCAGGGCAACCGGCTGACCCGGCTGCCCGCGTCCATCGCCGAGCTGGGCGAGCTGCGCGTGCTCGACCTGCGCAACAACCGCATCAGCGAGCTGCCCGACCGGCTGCCAGCCGGGCTCCGGCACCTCGACCTGCGCAACAACCGGCTGCGCGAGCTGCCCGCGAGCCTGCCCCCGCTGGACAAGCTCGACCTGCGGTGGAACAAGCTCGACGGGGAGCCCGAGGTGCTGCGCCGGCTGCGCGATCAGGGCTGCGTCATCCTGCGCTGATGGAATCGCTCCGGTTTTAGCCGGATTCGGGGTGAACCATGGCGATAGAGGGTGCGTACCTCCGCACATGACGACATTTCCACGTCTGGCCGCTTTCGCGCTGCTGGCCGGACTGGTCGCCGGCTGCTCCTCAGGGGGCTGGGGCGACTACGTCGCAGCGAGCGATACGCAGAAGCCAGCGGCAATCCTCACCGTCGAGCAACTCTCCGCCAAGGTCGGCTGCAAGCCGAAGATGCAGGTCGAGGCCTCCGACCTCCGCACCGGCTATTGCAAGACCAAGGCCGGCCAGTTCTTCGTCAACACCTTCGCCAGTGAGAAGCTCAAGGATGAGTGGATGGACCGGGCGCCGGAGTACAACCCGCACCTGGTCGGCCCGCAGTGGACCGTCCTGGGCCCGCTTCCGGTGCTGGAGCAGCTGAAGGAGCCGCTCAGCGGCGATCTGCACCTGATGGACCACAGGGTCTCCCAGACGCCGGCGCCGCCGAAGTAACCAATCGGTATGGGGTGAACCGGGGCGGGCGGGCCCGCGTACCTTCGCACATGACGACACTTCCACGTCTGGCCGCTTTCGCGCTGCTGGCCGGACTGGTCGCCGGCTGCTCCTCAGGGAGCGGCGGCGGCTATGTCGCAGCAGCAGGAAAGCAGGGCAGCGCCGCCCCCCTCACCGTCGAGCAGCTCTCGGCCAAGGTCGGCTGCAAGCCGAAGATGCAGGTCAACGCCGCCGAGATCCGCACCGGCTACTGCAAGACCCCCGATGGCGAGTTCTTCGTCACGACGTTCAAGACGCAGGCGGGCAAGGACGCCTGGATGGACGCCGCCCCCGAGTACAACCCCCATCTGGTCGGCAACCTCTGGACCGTACTGTCCAGCCGCAAGGTGCTCGACCTGCTCAAGGAGCGGCTCGGCGGCGACCTCCACCTCACTGATCACCGTACGAAGCAGATGAAGACCATCGGCTAACGGTTTCTGGCCAGCTCGTACTGGGCCCAGACCTCGGCCGGGGCCGCGACCCTGTCCAGGAACATCAGGCCGTCCATCCGGCAGTCGCAGGGGTTCTGCTCCCTGGTGTTCTGGGGGTAGCTGCCGCCGATCTTGATGCCCCGGGGGTCGGTCGCCGAGGTGACGTCCGGCTCGGGGTCTCCCTGGACGCCCCACGGGTCGCCGGTCACCGAGTAGAACCCGTCGAGCGGGCGGCCGTTCCGGTAGAGCTTCATCGTCGCCGTGTCGAAGTCGTACGTCGCGGTGAGGAACACCCACTGGTCGCGCGGCAGCACCTCCTGCCAGGGCTTGTTCGCGGCGAACGTCTGGGAGGCGCCGCCGTCCACGCGCCGGGCGAGCGCCACGACCCGCAGCTCGCCGTTCACCGTGATGAGCTCCAGCAGGGCCCGGACGTCGTGCCCCTGGGAGTTGCCGCTGAGCACCCCGGCCAGGCCGATCGCGTTGAAGGAGTCGGCCGGGTCCGCGGTGTTGGAGTTGGGCGCCGGGCCGTCGCCCAGCATCTTGAACCAGCCCATGACGGTGACGCCCTTGACGGCGTTGAACGCGCGCAGCGTCGGCACGCCGTCCGCGCCGTAGACGCCGGCCTTCCAGTCGTCGTTGCCGGTCGCGGCCGGGTCGACCTGCCGGGTCTGCAGCGCGTACGTGCTGCCCCGGTAGGCCTTGTCGGCCACGCGCATGGCGGCGCCGCCGTTGACCAGCGTGATGTTCGTGCCGGACAGGCCCTGGTCCTGCTCCTGGGCCGGGTCTCCGGGCACCGGGTGCTCGAAGTCGTAGGCGGCCACGACGTGATCGCGCAGGGTCGGCAGCACGTCCGGCGCGGTCCAGCCGGCCTTGGTGACCTTCCAGATCTTGCCGTTCGCCTTGGACAGCACGTAGAGCTCGCCCGCGCCGTCCTGGCCGAAGCGCAGGTCCACACGGGTGCTCCCGGCCAGGTCCTGCATGGTCAGCTGCTTGCCGGTCGTGTCCACCAGTCGCGGCTTGTGGATCGTGGCCCGCCGGCCGCTGCGCTTGTCCATCTCGGAGGCGACGGTGAAGAAGACCTGGCCGTCCACGATGTCGCCGAACAGGTACTTGCCGTACAGCAGCGGCAGCCGCTGCCCGCGGTAGACGAACCCGCCGGTGATCGCGTGGCCGCTGTCGGCGGTGCAGGAGTGTCCGGGCGGCGGGTCGTGGTCGTAGGCGGCCACCGGGTAGGTGTAGCCGTACTGGGCGTCGTCGTCCGGCAGCGTGTAGAGGTGGCAGCGGTCGGTCTTGCTGTACGTGAACGAGCCCTCGCGCTCGCTCCAGCCCAGGTTGTCGCCGGCGCCGACGTCGTAGACGGCCTCGATGGCGTGCTCGCCGATATGGCCGAGGAACAGCCGGTTGCCGGCCTGCGGGTCCCAGCTGAAGCGGTGCGGGTCGCGCATGCCGTACGCGTAGATCTCGCCGAGCTTGCCGGCCTGGCCGGCGAACGGGTTCGCGGCGGGGATGCCGTACCTGCCGTTGGCGCCGTTCGTGCCGGCCGGGTCGATCCTGAGGATCTTGCCCTGCGGGATCGCCAGGTTCTGCGGGTCGTCGCTGGACGAGCCGCGCCCGCCGTCGCCCGCGGCGACGTACAGCAGGCCGTAGTCCCGGTCGCCCTTGCGGGCCGTCGGGTTGAAGTCGATCTGCTGGATGCCGTGGACCTGGCCGTTGAAGCCGAGCCGCAGCACCTCCCTGCGGGTGCCGGAGAAGACGCTCGCCTTGGGGTCGGTGGCCGTCCACTCGGTGATGACGCCGTGGAACCTGGTGCCGGGCTGCGGCGTCAGGTCGGGGGTCTTCGTGGTCAGCGCGGCGCCCCACTCGGTGTGGACGGTGTAGAACTTGCCGTTCCTGGCGAACTCGGGGTGGAAGGCGGCGAAGCCGAACCCGGCGCCCAGGCCGCGCCCGGAGACGAAGTCGGGGGCGAAGGCGGCGCCGACGTCGAGGTATTCGCGCGGCTGGCGCTGGTCGAGGAAGTAGAGCTTGCCGTTGAGGTCGTTGACGAACAGGCGGCGCGAGCCGTCGGGGACCTCGCCCAGGTAGTTGATCCTGGCCCAGCGGACCAGGCGCGCGTCGGTCGGCTCGGGAACCGGCTCGGTCTTCGGGAACGAGGCGAACTCCTCGAGCGTCAGCGTCAGCCCCGAGGCGGCGGGCTTCTCGGGGATGGGGTCGTCGACGGGGGTCGGATCGGCCTGCGCGGCTGCCGGCGGCGCGCACAACGCGGTCGCCAGCACCACGGCGATCAGGCACCGGAGGGTTTTCGGCATACCTGCTCACCACCAGGGGGTCGAGGGGTGTCGGGGGGTGCGGGGGAGGGTTATCGGTCGGCGGCGTCGCAGGCCGGGGTGCCCTTGACGGTCATGTCGCGCATCCTGCCGATGTTGTCGAACGAGCCGAAGCCGACCCGGCCCGACGCGAACGTCCGGTCGGTGGCAGTGATCAGGGGCGTGGTGGCGCCGTCCATGTAGACCTCGATGCGGCCCGTCTCCACGCAGTGGGTGACGCGGACGCGATGCCACTCCGTGTCGGTGACCGCGGGCGGCGCGCCCACCTGGCCGTTCCACTGGTCGTCGATGCGCAGGCGGTCCGCGTTGTTGACGACGAAGATCCCGTTGTGCGGGTAGATGGTGTTGTCCTGCGAGAGATGGACGTAGTAGAACTCCGTGTCCGACCGGTAGCCGAACACGATGATCACGTCGCGGTTGCTGACGCTGGTCGGGGTGTCCAGGCGCACCTGGGCGTCGATCCGCACCGAGCCGAACTCGGGGCCCGTCTTCAGCACCGCGTACTCGAAGGGCCGCCGCGGGCCCGGCCGGGCGACGCCGGCCTCGGCGAGGATGACCTGGTCACCGGGGAACTGCCACTTGGCAGGCGTCACGGGCGCCCAGTTGCGCCCGTCGTCGACGTGCCGCACCTTGGCGCGGCCGGGGCCGCAGTCCGGCGCCGCCGCGGTGGTGGCGGTGGTGGTGGCGGCCTGCGCGGGGATCGGTACGGCCAGCGCGAGCATGGCCGTCAGGACGAGGGTGCGAAAGGCTGACATCCGGGATCCTCTCGCCGGGTGTGCTTCCGTAAGCGCTTTCGAAAGCGCTTTCGTTGACCTTCGAGCGGATCGTAACCCGGTGGATCAGGCTGTCAAGGGGCCCGGTGAAGCGGTGTCAAGGCGGCGGTGGGGCCGTGGAGGCGCGTACGACCAGCTCGTGCGAGGTGCGGCGGCGGCGCGGACGCGAGGCGGGCGGCTTCAGAACGAGCTCAAGCGCTTGCTTGCCCATGCCGACCATGGGCAGCCGGATCGTCGTGAGCGCCGGATAGACGTCGCGCGCCACCGGCACGTCGTCGAACCCGGCCACCGAGATCTCCCCCGGCACCTTGCGCCCGTTGTTGAGCAGCCACGACAGCGCCCCCACCGCCATCGGGTCGTTCAGCGCGACCACCGCCGTCAGGTCGGGGTGCGCCCGCATCAGCCGGGCCGTGGCCGCTGCCCCGCCCTCCCTGGTGAAGTCGCCGTGCACCACGGGGAACGAGCGCCAGTCGAGCCCGGCCGCGGCCAGCGCCGCCCGCAGCCCGGCCAGCCGGTCCTCCACCGTGGTCAGGTTGGCCGGGCCGCCGAGCACGCCGAGGCGGCGGTGGCCCAGGTCGAGCAGGTGGTGCATGAGAGTGGAGCCGCCGCCCGCGTTGTCCGGCAGCACGGCGTCCACCTGCAGGTGGTGGCGGCCGATGACGGCCACCCGGCCGCCCGCCGCCGTGAACGAGCGCACCTCGGTGGCGATGTCGGCCTCGGTCCCGGCCTCGACGTAGCCGGATCCGGCCAGCACGATCGAGGTCACGCGGTGGGCGCGCAACGCCCGGATCCTGGCCAGCTCGGCGCTCGGGTCGCGCTCGGTCTGGCTGATGAGCGCCAGGTAGCCGCGGCTCTCGGTCTCGCGCAGCACGCCCCTGGCGATCTCGCCGAAGTAGGGGTCGCCCACGTCGTGCACGATCAGCCCGACCATCGACGCCTGCCCGCCGGCCAGGGCGCGCGCGTGGCTGTTGGGCACGTAGCCCACCTGGGACGCGACCGCCTGGACGTGGGCGGCGAGCTCGGCGCTGACCCCGGTGCTGCCCGTCAGGGCCCGGGAGGCGGTCGCCAGTGAGACCCCCGCGGCTTTGGCCACGTCGACGAGGCGGGGCGGATAAGGTCGGTCGGCCATGGTTGCGAACCCCCCTTGTCCGGGGCTGAATCACGTGCAATCGTAACCGAAAGCGCTTCCGGAAGCGCTTTCGTGGCGCCTCTTCTGACGGGGGACACCTCGATGGCAAGAGTTCTCAAGAGCCTGACGATCACTTCTATCTGCGCTTTGGCCCTGACCGCCTGCGCCAAGACCGACGAGCCCGGGGCGGCCCAGCCGACGGGACAGCAGGGTCCGGTCAAGATCGGCATCTCCCTTCCACTCACCGGCGACTTCGCCGAGCCCGGCAACGGCATCAAGGACGGCTACCAGGTCTGGGCCGACCGGGTGAACGCCAAGGGCGGCCTGCTGGGCAGGAAGGTCGAGCTGATCTTCCGCGACGACGCCTCCGACCCCAACCGGGTCAGCTCCGACTACGAGTCACTCATCACCCAGGACAAGGTCAACCTGGTCTTCGGGCCGTTCTCTTCGCGGCTCGTGATCCCCGCGGCGAAGGTCGCGGAGTCGTACAACATGCTGTTCGTCGAGCCGGCCGGGGCCGCCAAGGAGGTCTTCGAGCAGGGCTTCAAGCGGCTGTTCTACGCGGCGCCGGCGATCGCGAGCGACCACTACAACTATCTCGCCGAATACCTGCTCAAGCTGCCGGCCGACAAGCGGCCGAAGACGGCGGCGTACGCGAGCCTGGACGACCCGTTCGCCCAGGGCACCGCGTACGGGCTGAGGGACAAGCTGGCCGCGGCCGGGATCAAGACGGTCGTGGACGAGGTCTACCCGCCCGAGACCACCGAGTTCTCGCCCATCGCCGCCAAGATCGCCGCGGCCAAGCCGGACATCGTGGTGGGCGGCACGCAGTTTGAGGACTCCGTGGGCCTGGTGCGCGCGCTGCAGGAGCTGAAGGTGCAGCCCAAGCTGGCGGCGTTCTCGACCGGGCCGACGGAGCCGGAGTTCGCCGCCGCAGTGAAGGGGGCGGCCGAGAACATCATCTCGCCCGTCGGCTGGTCGGCCACGGCCACCTTCACCGGCAACCAGGAGATGATCAAGCGGCACAAGGAGATGTTCAACGGCGAGGCGAACGAGGACACCGCCAACGGCTTCACCGTCGGCCAGGTCGTCGAGGCCGCCGTGAACGCGGTCAAGTGCGTCGACGCCACCAAGGAGTGCCAGGACAAGCTGGCCGACCACATCAGGCAGGGCACGTTCGACACGGTCGTCGGGAAGCTCTCCTTCGACGACCAGGGCAGGCCCGAGCAGGCGCACATGATCCAGCAGTACGTCGACGGAAAGGTCGAGATCGTGCTCCCCGACCAGGCCAAGACGGCCGACCTCGTCTACCCGAAGAAGGAATGGTGAGCCTGCTCCTGCAGGGGCTGGCCCTGGGCGTGCTGACCGGCGGCCTCTACGCGCTGCTGGCCTCCGGTCTGTCGCTGTACTTCGGGGTGATGCGGGTGGTCATGGTGGCGCACCCGGCGTTCCTGTTCCTGGCCGCCTACCTGACCTACACCGTGCACACGACGCTCGGCGTGGACCCGTTCCTGGCGCTGCCCGTCACCGTGCCGCTCTTCTTCGTGCTGGGCGTGGCTGTGCAGCGGCTGCTCGTCGCGCGGCTGGCCGCCGACAACCTGGCGATGATGTCGGTGCTGCTGACGTTCGGGATCGCGCTGACCATCGAAGGACTGCTCGGGACGATCTACACCGGGTCCTACAAGTCGGTCAGCATGGAGTACGCGACCAAGTCGCTGACGATCGGCGGCGTGCACCTGCCGTACGACCGGATCATCGCCTTCCTGGTCGCGGCGCTCACCCTCGTGGTGCTGTTCGCGGTGCTGGTCAAGAGCCGGTTCGGGCAGGCGCTGCGGGCCACCATCCAGCACCGGGAGGCGGCCCGGCTGGTCGGCATCCGGACCGAGCGGGTCGCCGGCTACGGCTTCGGCGTGGGCCTGGCCACCGCGGCCGTCGGCGGGACCGTGCTGGCGCTGATCACGCCGTTCTTCCCCGCCTCGCACTGGGTGTGGATCGGCAAGCTCATGGCCATCATCGTGGTCGGCGGGCTGGGGAGCGTGATCGGCGCGGCGCTGGCGGCCGTCATGCTCGGCGTGGTCGAGGGCCTCGTGCTGGTGACCGTGGACGCCACCTGGGCCACGATGATGTTCTACGTCTTCCTCTTCCTGACGCTGCTCGCGCGCCCCCAGGGGTTCTTCGGAGGCCGGCTTGCGCATCGCTTCTAGAGGGATCCCGCTGCTGCTCGCCTGCCTGGCGCTGGCCTACCCGTGGCTGGTCCCCAACTACTACCTCGTGTACGCGGGCGCGCTGACCGTCATGTACGCGGCCATGTCCACGTCCTGGAACCTGCTGGGCGGTTTCACCGGATACGTCTCCCTCGGCCATTCGGCGTTCTTCGGCCTCGGCGCGTACGGGACGGGCCTGCTCGTCGTGCGCCTGGGCGTGCCGTGGGTCGTGGCCCTGGTGCTGTCGGCCGTGGCCGTGACGGCGTTCGCCGTGTTCATCGGCGTCGCGGCCGTGCGGGTGCGCGGCGCGTCGTTCGTGATCGTGTCGATCGCGCTCGTGTCGATGATGAACCTCGTCGTGCAGGGCTGGCGCTCGCTCACCGGCGGCTCCACCGGGCTGCAGGTCCCCACGCCCTTCCCCGACCTGCACCGGGGGCAGACGCACATCGTGTTCTTCTACCTGTTCCTGGCGCTGCTCGGGCTCGCGCTGCTGTCCTGGTGGTACGTCTCGCGCTCCCGGTTCGGCGCCGGCCTGCGGGCGATCAGGGAGGACGAGGACAAGGCCGAGTCCCTGGGGGTGCCGACGGGGGCGTACAAGGTGACGGCCTTCGCCCTGTCCGCCCTCTTCGTCTCGCTCGCCGGCGGGCTCTACGCGGTCTGGTTCGGCAGCCTCGACCCGATCTTCGTCTTCTCCATCCTCATCGGGTCGTACATGGTGCTGATGAGCCTGCTCGGCGGGGTCGGGCACCTGTTCGGGCCGCTGCTCGGGGCGCTCATCGTGGCCCCGGCGGGGGAGTACTTCCTGATCGCGCTGGGCGAGACGCAGATCCACCTGACCGCGACGGGCCTGCTGCTCGTGCTGGTCGTGCTGTTCATGCCGGACGGCATCCTCGCCCGGCTCACCAGGAGGCGTGCCGGGCCCTCCATCCCGGACGAGACGGCCGAACAGCGGCTCCAGGGGGTTGCCCGATGAGTGACACAGCGACCTCGTTGCGCACCGAGGGACTGACCAAGTCGTTCGGCGGGGTGCTCGCCGTGGACGGCGCGAGCGTCGAGCTGCGGGAGGGCGGGATCAACGGCCTGATCGGGCCCAACGGCTCCGGCAAGACCACGTTCTTCAACATCGTCACCGGCATGATCAAGCCGGACTCCGGCCGGGTGCTCTACCGCGACCGCGACATCACCCGCCACTCGCCGCACCGCGTCGCGCACGCCGGGATCGGGCGCACCTTCCAGCTCTGCCGCGTCTTCCCGCGCCTGACCGTGCTGGAGAACATGCTGGTCGCCGTCCGCCGCACCCGCCTGCGCGAGCTGCTGGCCGGGCTGCGGGACCGGGGCGAGGTCGAGCGGGCCCGGCACTGGCTGCGGCGCATGGGCATCGAGCACCTGGAGGACGCCGAGGCCCGCGACCTGTCCTACGGCCAGCAGAAGCTGCTGGAGCTGGCCGCCGTCCTCATGGCCGAGCCCGAGCTGGTGCTGCTGGACGAGCCGGCGGGCGGGGTCAACCCGGCGCTGATCGACCGGATCGTCTCGCTCGTACGCGACCTCAACGCCGAGGGCCGCACGTTCCTCGTCGTCGAGCACAACATGGACATGGTGATGGGCATGTGCGACCACGTGATCGTCTTCGACCGGGGGGCGCCCATCGCGTCCGGGCCGCCCGCCGAGGTGCGGGACGACCCGCGCGTGCTGGAGGCGTACCTCGGTGTCTGAGACCGTTCTGTCGCTGGAGGACGTCGAGGCCGGGTACGGCAGGGCGGCGCCGGTGCTGCGCGGCCTGTCCGTCCCGGTGCGCGCCGGTGAGATCGTCTGCCTGGTGGGGCCCAACGGCGCGGGCAAGTCCACCGCGCTCAAGGTCGCCAGCGGGCTGCTCCCGCCCCGGTCGGGGCGGGTCCTGCTGGCCGGCCGGGACGTGACGGGCCTGTCGCCGCAGCGGCTGCTCGGGCTCGGGCTGGCCCACGTGCTGCAGGGGCACAGCGTGTTCCGCGAGATGACCGTGGCCGAGAACGTGCGGCTCGGCGGCTTCACCGTGCGCGACTCCGCCAAGCTCCAGGCCAGGATCGAGGCGGTCAAGGAGCTGTTCCCCGTGGTGGGCGAGCGGTGGGGGAGCATGGCCGGGCTGCTGTCGGGCGGGCAGCAGAAGCAGGTGGAGTTCGCGCGGGCGCTCATGCTGGAGCCGTCCGTCGTGCTGCTGGACGAGCCGTCGATGGGGCTCGACCCGCGCAACACGCAGGTGGTCTTCGACCAGATCGACCTGATGCGGCGTACCGGCGTGGCCGTGCTGCTGGTGGAGCAGAACGCGCGCAGGGCGCTGGAGATGGCCGACGTCGGGTGCGTGCTCGACCTCGGCCGCGTCCACATCTCCGGCCCCGCCCGCGAGCTGGCCGGCGACCCCCGCCTGGGCCGCCTCTACCTCGGCGCCCCGCCGGTTGCCTAGCCGTGCGTGAGCAGGGTGCCCTCCACCCGGACCCGCTTGCGGAACACCCAGTACGTCCAGCCCTGGTAGACCAGCACGAACGGGAGCGCGATCAGGCCGATCCAGCTCAGCACGGTCAGCGTGTACGGGCCGGAGGCCGCCTCCGCCAGCGTCAGGCCAGGGAGCGGGCGCAGCCGCAGCTCCATGAAGACCGCCAGGGTCGACAGCACGATCGCCCCCGCCGTGGCCGCGAAGGCCCAGCCCTCGCGGCGGCGCCAGATGAGCGCCGTGGCCGCCGCCAGCGCCGCCATGGCGGCCAGCGCGGGGAACGTGCCCAGGCCCGACAGGGCGGCCACGGCCACCGGGATGGCCACGCCGCTGGCGGCCATCGCCACGACGCGGGCGCGGCGGCGTACCGGGCCCGTGGTCTTGAGCGCCAGGAAGACGGCACCGTGCAGGACGCAGACCGCCAGCGAGAACGCGCCCCCCAGCAGGGCGGCCGGCACGCTGTCGAACAGCAGGTCGGCGAAGACCGCCCCCCACAGGAACGCCGGGAGCGCGCTGCCCACCACGATGCCCAGGTCGCACCAGCGCGGGTCGGTCACCTTGCCGCGCCACTCCAGGCCGACGCCGCGCACGATCAGGCCGACCAGGACGAGCGTCACCGGCAGGTAGAAGGCGCTGAACACGCCCGCGTACCAGGCGGGGAACGCGGCGAACATGGCGCCGACGGCGGTGATCAGCCACACCTCGTTGCCGTCCCACACCGGGCCGATGGTCTGCAGGCTCTGCCGCTGCTCGCCGGGGTTGCGGCTCACGAGCGGCGCCAGCATGCCGACGCCGAAGTCGAAGCCCTCCAGCACGAAGTAGCCGGTCCAGAGGAAGGCGATGATGGCGAACCACAACTCGATCATTGTCTGCTCCCTCAGTACATCAGCGACGGCTCACGCCGCTCGGTGGCGGCGGGGGTGGGCGCCGGCTCCTCGACGCCCTTGCGGACATGCCTGGCCAGCAGGACGACCTCGGCTATGGCGAGCGCGCCGTACAGGAGCGTGAAGATCGTCAGGGACGTGGCCACCTCGGCCAGGCTCACGCCCGGCGACACGCTGGAGGCGGTGAGCAGCTCGCCCGCGACCGTCCACGGCTGGCGGCCGATCTCGCTCAGCAGCCACCCGGAGATCACCGCGACCAGCGGCAGCGGCAGCGCCAGCAGCAGCGCCCGCGACAGCCATCCCGGGAACTCGCGCCGGCGCCGGGTCAGCCAGAGGCCCAGCACCGACAGGCCCACCGTGGCCATCCCGAACCCCATCATCACCCGGAACGACCAGAACACGACCTGCTGGTTCGGCCGGTAGTCGCCGGGGCCGAACTGCTGCTCGAAGCGGCGCTGCAGGTCCTCGGTGCCCTGGACGACAGCGTCGGGGTCGTGGTCGGACAGGAGGCTGAGGAGCTTGGGGATCTCGATGCCGGGGACCACGGAGAAGGCCGCGCCGGCCGTGTCGCGCTCCAGCCCTTCGGCGGAGGCCAGCTTCATGGGCTGCTGCTCGTACATCAGCCTGGCCGACATGTCGCCGGTGCCCGCCACGACGACGCCGGCCAGGGCGGTCATGACGAGGGCGGCGCGGGCGGCGCCGCGCCACATCGGGGCGCGCGTCCTGAGCAGCCAGTAGCCGCTCACGGCCAGCACGAAACCGCCCGCCACGATGAACGCCGACCCGATCACGTGGGGCACCTGCGCCACCGCCGTGGAGTTGGTCAGCACGGCCCACAGGTCGGTCATCCTGGCCTTGCCGTCGACGACCTCATAGCCCACGGGGTGCTTCATCCAGGCGTTGGCCGCAAGGATGAAATATGCCGACAAGTTGGACCCGATGGCGGCCGCCCAGATGCACGCCAGGTGCACCTTCTTCGGCAGCCGCTCCCAACCGAAGATCCACAGGCCCAGGAACGTGGACTCCATGAAGAAGGCCAGCAGCGCCTCCATGGCCAGCGGCGCGCCGAAGACGTCGCCGACGAACGTGGAGTACTCGCTCCAGTTCATCCCGAACTGGAACTCCTGCACGATGCCGGTGACCACGCCCATGGCGAAGTTGATCAGGAACAGCTTCCCGAAGAACTTCGTGAGCTTCAGGTAGTGCTCTTTGCCCGTGCGGTGCCAGGCCGTCTGCAGGCCCGCCACGAAGATCCCCAGACCGATGGTCAGGGGCACGAACAGAAAGTGGTACACGGTGGTGACCCCGAACTGCCACCGTGCCAGGTCAAGTGCGTCCATCTCCCCGCCGACTCCCTGAGCTCTACAGCTTGTAGTTCATCTACCTGAAGTAGTACTACAACTCGTAGAGCAACGCGATGCGACCTTGCTCACATCGCTCCCCGTTGGTGTTTCCGCATCGAGGATCCCGCGCCGGCGGGGCCCGGCGCGTCCGCCGCCGGGGTGATCCGGGAGTACTCCTACCGGTCGACGGTCATGGCGGCCAGGTACGCCTGGAGGTTGCCCAGCTCGTATCCGCGGCGCTTGATCTTGTCGACCAGGATGCGGAAGTCCCTGGCCAGGTTGGGGCGGAAGTGCAGGAGCAGGATGTCGCCCGGGCGCAGGCGCTTGTCGGGCACCTGGTAGGCGATCTTGCCGCCCGGCTGGACGGTGGCCGTCCACAGGAGGACCGCGTCGATGCCGCAGCTCTTGGCCGCCCTGAGCGTGTCGGTGTTGTAGTTGCCGAACGGCGGCCTGAACAGCGTGGGCCTGGTGCCGACCTGCTTCCTGATGACCTGGGAGGAGCCGCAGATCTCGCGGCGCTGGGCGTCCTGGGAGAGCAGGCGGAGGTTGGGGTGGGTGAGGGTGTGGTTCTCGATGGCGACGTCGGCGTTGCGGAGCTGCCGGAAATATCCCCATTTACCGGCACCTACGTATTTCCCTGGGCCGCCCGCCGGGTCCGGGGTGCCCTTGGCCTCCACGGCGTCGCGCATGGCGAAGGCGGTGATGGGGATGTGCTGGTCGCGTACCTGCCTGACGAAGCCCGGGTCCTGCTCCCAGCCGTCGTCGATGGTCAGGAAGACGACCTTGCGCCTGGTGGGGATCGAGCTGATCACGGGCGGCAGGTCGCCGGTGCGCCCGACCGGGCGCACCTCGCCCCTGCGCGGCTGCTCGCCCGGAGGGCCGTGCCGGGTGGCCTTGGGTCGTGCGGACGTGCTCGGGGAACTCGGGGCGGAGGTGGTGTCGGGCCGGCGGACGCTCGCGGTCCCGGCGGGGGTGCACGCGGCGACGAGGGCCAGCACGCAGGCGACGGCGGCCGGGCGGGGCATGATCTTCAACGCGCGCATGGGCCCCCATCTTGCCAGGCATGATCCGCAAGACGCGTGCTTCCTCTGGCAGGTGTTGCCCTTATCCACGGGGTCCCGGCTGCTTAGAGTGGCGGCATGAAGGTGGCGGGTAGTGCCGTGATCGGCGTTCAGAGGGACCAGGTGTGGGCCGCGCTCCAGGATCCGGCGGTGCTGGTGCGCACCATTCCGGGGTGCGAGCGCCTGGAGGAGACCGGGCCGGACACGTACCGGATGACCGTGAACGCGGGCGTCGCGTCCATCAAGGGCGTCTATCAGGGAGAGGTGGCGCTGGCCGACCCGCTGGCGCCCGAGAGCTTCACGCTCAAGGCGCGGGGGCAGGGGGCGCCGGGGACGGTGGACGCCACCGTCCTGGTACGGCTGAGCGAGGTCGAGGGCGGGACCCGCGTCGACTACGACGCCGACGCGATGATCGGGGGGATGATCGGCGGGGTCGGGCAGCGCATGCTCGGCTCGGTGGCCAGGCGGACGGCGGGGGAGTTCTTCTCGGCGGTCGAGGATCACCTGCGTGGGGCGCCCGCTCCCGCCGCTGCCGGTGCGCAGGTGCCCGCCCAGGTGGGAGCGGTGAGCCCGATGGCCGGTCCTGTCTACGACCGGCCTCCCACGTTCCACCCGCGCACGCAGACGCGGCCCTGGGTGATGCTGGCGTCGTTCGGGATGGGGGCGGGGATCGCGCTCGCGGGCGTCGCGGTGGGCTGGCTGTTCGGACGCGCCTCCCGGGGCCGCTGACCCCGACCTCAGGTCAGGGCTCTCGCGGAAAAGGATCTCCAGGCGTAGCGTGGCTGGTATGCGGCAGGCACACGCGGAAGACGCAAGAACCGAGGCCAGAAGAGTCGTTCGCAACCTGCTGGGCGACGAGCGCCCCACAGCCGAGACCCTGATGGCCGACGTGCGCCCGGTGTTCGGGGACGAGCGGACCGAGCGGACGCTGGAGCTGGCGCTCGGCGCCGCGCTCACCCGGCGCTCGGCCGAGCTGGCCGCCATCGCCGCGCTGCTCGTCGGCACCCGCGAGCTGGGCGAGGAGTGGTGGAGCCGGTCCAGGGGCGGCAAGCTGCCCGCCCCCGACGAGGTGGTGCGCACGGCGGTCGCGATCGAGCCGTGGACCGATCTGACCGCGCTGGAGATGCTGGCCGCCTGGATCTCCGACGACGCCGCCGACCAGCTGTGGGGCAAGCCCGTCGCCGAGGTCGACCTCAACTCCTGGCAGGCCGAGGACCGCTTCCGGCTCCCGCCCGGGGTGAAGCCCGGGCAGCGGCTGGTCGTCCACTTCGACCCGGGCGGGCGGCTCGACGCGGTCGTCACCCGCAGGCCCGACGAAGATCTCGGGTCGAACCTCGACTTCCACTCCCTGCGCTACTCCCGGCCCGCCGAGGCCCAGTGGAGCTGGGGGGTCGCGGCCGGGCTCGGGCCGCACCGGCTGCCCGGCGAGGACCCCGACCCGTACGCCCGCGAGGTCCCGTCGGCCGCCGTGGGCGTCCTGCGTGCCTGGGCGGTGCGGCACGGCGCCACCCGCGACCAGCTCGGCGAGCGGTGGGCGACGGTCGGCGACGTGGTGGCCGCCATCGAGCGCGTGGACTGGATGTGGCGCAGCGGGGAGTGGTTCGGGTGGTGGCGCGGCGCCTCTGCGCTCGTGGACGACTCGGCCTACCTTCCCTACCGCCTGGAGGAGCTGGCCGCCGGATGAGCGGTGGGCGCCGAGTCGTGTGACAATCGAGACGTGTCGCGACGTCGCCTCGGTTACCTGCTCAAGCACGCCAACCTGCGCCTGGGGGAGCTGACGGGGCCGGCGCTGGAGCCGTACGAGATCGACGGGCGTGAGTTCGGGGTGCTGTCGGTGCTCCGCACGCCGGAGCCGCTCTCGCAGCTGGAGGCCGCCCAGCGGCTGGGCATCGACCGCACGACGATGGTCGCGCTGCTGGACGGGCTGGAGCGCAAGAAACTCGTCGGGCGCCGGCCGCATCCCGGCGACCGGCGCAAGAACATGGTGGAGCTGACCGATCACGGGCGCGAGGTCCTGGAGGCGGCCACCCGCGCCGTGGGCGTGGCGGAGGAGGAGTTCCTGGCCGCCCTGCCGGAGGAGGACCGGCGGCTGTTCAGGGACCTGCTGGACCGCCTGCTGTGAGGCCGGCCCGGTTCTCGCCCTCGCCGAGCTGGCCGGAGCGGTGGTGGCGGCGGCAGAGCACCTGGTAGCGCACCGGCGAGGCGTCGGTGTCGCCGATCACGACCTGCTCGCCCGTACGCGCCAGGCTCCCGCCCACCACCCGGGCGTTGAGCTGCCCGGGACGCCCGCACCAGCACAGCACCTCGACCTGCAGCCGGCACACCTCGTCCGCCAGCTCGAACAGCCGCTGCGCCGCCGGGAACATCACCGAGCGGAAGTCCGAGGCCAGCCCGAACGCGTAGACGTCCACGCCATGGTCGTCCACCAGGTCCGCGAGCTGCTCGATCTGCCGGACGGTGTAGAAGCAGGCCTCGTCGCAGATGAGGTAGTCGATGCGGTCGTGGGCGGTGACCAGGCTCACGAGGTCGAGGGAGTCCTCCACCTCGATGGCCTCTAATCCGAGCCCGATCCGGCTGGTGACCTTGGGGCCGCCGGAGCGGTCGTGCTTGGTCAGTACCAGGCCGCGCCTACCCTGACGTCCGTGGTTGTAGTTCATCTGGAGCGCCAACGTGGACTTCCCGCAGTCCATGGGGCCGAAGTAGAACTTGAGTACGGCATCCCGGGCGCCAGACGGCACGGCAGACAAGGCAGACAGTTCAGTCACGGGGGGCCAGCTTAGTGGCTTGGCTTGTTCCATGACCTCGTG
Organism: Nonomuraea sp. NPDC005650; assembly: GCF_040605375.1. Taxonomy (NCBI): domain Bacteria; kingdom Bacillati; phylum Actinomycetota; class Actinomycetes; order Streptosporangiales; family Streptosporangiaceae; genus Nonomuraea; species Nonomuraea sp. NPDC005650. Next base: position 190,537 of record NZ_JBEXCR010000003.1, on the reverse strand, counting down.
GGACATTTCTCCTCTGGAGTTCGCAGGGGGAACAGTGGTCACCGGCGAGCCGAACACGGGAGGGGTCGAGCTGAGGAGCCATGCATAGCGTTCGTATCGGAGTGGACACCGGAGGAACCTTCACCGACGTGGTCGCGGTGGACGAGGAAACCGGTGAGATCCGCACCACCAAGACCCCCTCGACGCCCGCCAACCCGGCGGACGGGTTCGTCGCGGGCATCGAGAAGCTCGGCGCGCTCGACATCGGGTCGATCGTCCACGGCACCACGGTGGCCACCAACCAACTGCTCGAGGACCGGATCTCCAACCTCGGGTTCATCACGACCGAGGGTTTCGAGTTCGTCCTGGAGATCGCCAGGCAGAGCGTGCCCGACGGCTACGGCAACTCCTACTTCTGGGTCAAACCGCCCAGGATCGTTCCCGTGCACCTGGTGAAGACCGTCGGGGGGCGGCTCGACCACCTGGGCCAGGAGGTGTGGCCGTTCTCGGAGGAGCAGGCCGTGGAGGTGGCCCGCTGGTTCCGGGCCAAGGGCGTGACCGCGATCGGGGTCTGCTTCCTGCACTCCTACGCCAACCCCGAGCACGAGCGCCGCATGCGCGAGGTGCTCTGGCGCGAGCACCCGGACGCGGTGATCTCGCTGTCGAGTGACGTGCTGCGCGAGTACCGCGAGTACGAGCGCTCGGTCACCACGCTGGTGGACGCCGCCGTCAAGCCCGCCATGCGCGGCTACATCGCGAGCCTGTCCAACCGTCTCGGCAAGCCGTTCTCGGTCATGAAGTCCAACGGCGGCATCCTGTCGGCCCGCGAGGTCGTCAACCAGCCGATCACCACCGTCCTGTCGGGCCCGGCGGCGGGCGCGCTCGGCGCGGCGCTCATCGCCTCGACGGCGGGGCACCCGTCGGTGATCACGCTGGACGGCGGCGGCACCTCGACCGACGTGGCCGTGGTGATCGACGGCGAGCCCTCGATCACCACCGAGGGCTCCGTGGGCCGCTACCCGTGCAAGATCCCGATGATCGACATCATCACCGTCGGCGCGGGCGGCGGCTCGATCGCGTGGATCTCGCCCGAGGGCACGCTCAAGGTCGGCCCCAGGTCCGCGGGCGCCGACCCCGGCCCCATCTGCTACGGCAAGGGCGGGACGGAGGTGACGGTCACGGACGCGCATGTGTTCCTCGGCCGGATCCCGCCCCACCTGCTCGGCGGCGAGATCCCGCTGGACGCCGACGCCGCGCGCGGCGGCATCGAGGCGCTGGCCGACAAGCTTGGCCTCACCCCCGAGCGCACGGCGACGGGAATCCTGGAGATCAGCGCGTTCAACCAGAGCAACGCGATCAGGCAGCTCACCGTCAAGCGCGGGCTGGACGTGCGGGACTTCCCGCTGGTGACGTTCGGCGGGTCCGGGCCGCTGCTGGCGTGCCGGCTGATCGACATCCTCGGGCTGCCGGCGGTGATCGTCCCGCGCGACCCCGGGAACGTCTCGGCGTTCGGGCTGCTGACGGTGGACGTCAAGAACGACTACGTCCGCACGTACGTCACCCGCGAGCTCTCGCTCGGCAAGGCGGTCGAGATCTTCCACGACCTGGAGCATCAGGCGGGGGAGGCGCTCGACCGCGAGGGCTTCGACGACCCGGTCTACCTGCGCAGCGCCGACCTGCGCTACTACGGCCAGGCGTACGAGGTGCGCGTGCCCGCCCCGGCGGGCGAGATCGACGAGGACTGGCAGGCCGAGGTGGTCGACCGCTTCCACGCGGCCCACGAGAAGCTGTACGGGTACGCGTACCGGGACGATCCTCGCCACGGCGTCGAATGGGTGAACCTGCGCGTCTCCGGCATCGGCCCCATCACCCGCCCGGCCGTCCGCCGCCTGGAGAAGGGCGGCGAGGGCGCCCCCTCGGTGCGTCAGGTGCATTTCGACGAGACCCGCGACACCGCGATCCACCAGCGCTCCGCCCTGGGCCCCGGCGCCACGGTCACCGGGCCGGCCGTGATCGAGGAGTACGGCTCGACGATCCCGATCCACCCGGGCTTCACCGCACGGGTGGACGAGTACGGAAATGTGGAGGTACGGCGTGACTGATCCGATCTTGGTGGAGATCGTCGAGGGCACGCTGGCCTCCGTCGAGAAGGAGGTCGAGACGGCCATCGCGCGCACGGCCCGCTCGCCGATGATCCGCGACGCGCACGACTTCCGCGCGGGCATCCACGACGTACGGCTGCGCAAGCTCACCGGCCGCTCCTACAGCGCGCTCGTCCAGCCGGTGGTGCGCGACTTCCCGGTCGAGACGATGAAGCCCGGCGACGTGTACTTCCACAACGACGTCTACCTCTCCGAGGGCGGCATCGGTCACCTGCCCGACCTGTGCGTGACCGTGCCCGTCTTCCACGAGGGCGCCGTCGTGGCGTTCGTGCAGGCGTTCGGCCACCACGACGACATCGGCGGGTCCGTGCCCGGCTCCATGCCCTCGCACGCCCGGTCGGTGTTCGAAGAGGGCCTGATGGTGCCGCCGATCAAGCTGTGGGACGAGGGTGTGCCCAACGAGGCCGCGCTGCGCATCATGACCCGCAACTCCCGCATGCCCGACTCCCTGGCCGGCGACCTCGACGCCGAGTGCTCGGCGTGCCTGATGGGGGCGCGGCGGCTGGGCGAGCTGTTCGACCGGTACGGCCGGCAGGCCGTCGAGGAGTGCTTCGACGCGATCATCTCCAAGACCACCGAGACGTTCCGCAGGGAGCTGCTGGCCAAGATCCCCGAGGGGACGTACGTGTGGGAGGACTACGCCGAGCACGACGGCGTGGACGAGCCCCGCCTGCACGCCCAGCGGATCACTTTGTCGGTCGACCACGCCTCGGACGCGCCGTTGACGATCGACTTCACCGGCACGTCGCCGCAGGCCAAGGGGCCGATCAACCACGCGGGCGACTACGCCGACGGCGTCTTCCTGAAGAAGTGGCTGGCCCCGATCCTGCGCAACCTGGCCGACACGCCGGAGCGGATGGCCGAGCTGGACGTCAACGAGGGCGTCGTGCCCCTCATCAAGATGATCTTCCCGGAGAAGGGCACCCTGCTCACCCCGGTCTTCCCGGCCCCCACGAACGCCCGCACGTTCGTCATCCTGCGCCTGCTCGGCGTGCTGGCCGGCGTGCTGGCCAAGGCCACGAACGGCCGCATGCCCGCCGACCAGGAGACCATCCGCTACACCGGCGTCTACGGCGCGGACGCCGACGACCAGCCGTACCTGATGCGCGAGGTCCTGGGCGGCGGCTCGGGCGGGCGCTGGTACGCCGACGGCGAGGACACCATCCACGTGGTGCCCGACTCGCGCAACATCCCGGTGGAGTTCGCCGAGGCGCGCTGGCCGTTCCGGGTGGAGCGGCTGGCACTGGCCTGCGACTCCGGCGGGCCCGGCATGTTCAGGGGCGGGCTGGGCTACGACAAGCACATCAGGATGCTCAGGGACGCCTCGTACATGTCGATCGCCGACCGCTCGATCCTGTCCTGCTGGGGCGTGAACGGCGGCCTCGCGGGGCGGCCGTTCCGCGTGGAGATCGCGGGCAAGGAGATGGAGGGGCTGGTCGACGACCATCCGGTGCAGGCCGGCGAGCTGATCCGCATCCGTACGACCGGGGGCGGAGGATGGGGCTCCCCGTACGACCGTGACCCCCGGGCGGTGGCGGCCGACGTCCGGGACGGGAAGGTGTCGATCGCGGGCGCGCTGGGGGACTACGGCGTGGTGCTGGACGGCGACCGCATCGACGAACAGGGCACCGCCGAGCTCCGCGCCCGCCTGCGCCCTCCGGGCGGCCGCTTCTTCGACCGTGGGCCCGGGTACGCGAAGCTGTCGGGCGGACGCGCGTACGCCGAGGTGGACGAACTTTAGGGAGATCCCGTCGTGCGTATTGTCCTGGCCGGGCTGGCCACCAGCCACCCGTACACCGACGCCCGCACCCTGACCCGCCACGCGGAGCTGGTGGTGTGGGAGCAGGACCCCGAGCGGCTGCGGCGCTTCACCGACGAGCACCCGGCGGCGAAGGTGGCCGGCAGCCTCGGCGAGGCGCTGGCCACCGGGCCCGACGGCGTGGTGCTGACCGTGCCCAACCCGCAGGTGCCCGAGGCGCTGGCGCAGGTCCTGGAGACCGGCGCGCCCTGCTTCGTGAACAAACCGGCCGCCGCCAGCCGGGCGCAGCTCGACGCGCTCGACCGGTTGGCGATCGGCGAGCGGGTGCTGTCGAGCTCGGTGCTGCGCTTCGCCCCCGCGTTCGCCGGGGTGCGGGTGGATCCCGGCGAGGTGCTGGCCGTGCGGGCCACCGTACGGCATGACGTGGGGTTGTGGGCCGACGGCTACAACGCCTGGCAGGACACGCCCGGCGAGGGCGGCGGGACCATGGTGACCATGGGCATCCACGGCGTCGAGCTGCTGGTCGCCCTGCTGGGGCCGGACGTGCGCCTGGTGGGCGCCGCCGGGGCCAAGCGGCACTACCAGGGCCTGCGCTCCGAGGACACCGGCGTGATGGCCCTGCGGTGGGGGAGCGGCGTCACGGGGACGGTGGAGATCATCGGCGTCTCCGAGGGCGAGGACTACACCGTCACCGTGCACACGCGCGACGGCTCCGAGTCGATCGCGATCGAGAGCGGCGACGACCCGGTCAAGGGGCTCGGGTACGAGGGGACCATCGACGCGTTCCTCTCCATGGTGCGCGGCGCGCCCAGCCCGGTGCCGTGGGAGCAGACCAGGGCGATCCTCGACGTGCTGGTCACAGCCCGTGAGGTCGCCTGACCCAGTTGTGCCTACCCGTTGACAGCCGAAGTCTGTGCCAGTTACGGTCTGGACCGTAAATAACAGACGGAGGAGATGCCCGCGTGCGCACGACAGCGGAACTCGAGGAGCGGCTGGCGCGGCCCGGCGCCGGGCTGGTGGACGATCTCAGGGGGCTCGACGGCGACATCCTGATCCTGGGCGCCGGCGGCAAGCTGGGGCCGAGCCTGGTACGGCTGGCGCTCAACGCCACGAACGGGGACCGGCGGATCATCGCGGTCTCGCGCTTCTCCGAGCCGGGGCTCGCCGAGTCGCTGGCCGAGGACGGCGCGACGGTAGTGGCCGCCGACGCGGCCGACGAGCGGGCGCTGCGCGACCTGCCCGACGCGCCGAACGTGGTCTTCCTGGTCGGCGCCAAGTTCGGGACGCAGGGGCGCGAGCACGCCACCTGGTTCACCAACGCGTACCTGCCCGGGAGGGTCGCCGACCGCTTCCGGCACAGCCGGATCGCCGCCCTGTCCACCGGGAACGTCTACCCACTCGTCCCCGTCACGAGCGGCGGCAGCACGGAGGACTCCCCGACGGGGCCCGTGGGCGACTACGCCATGAGCTGCCTGGGTCGCGAGCGGGTGCTGACGCACTTCTCCGAGACGTACGGCACGCCGATGTCGCTCGTCCGCCTCAACTACGCGGTCGAGCTGCGCTACGGCGTGCTCATCGACCTGGCGCAGAAGGTCCTGGCCGGCGAGCCCATCGACCTGTCGACGGGTCAGGTGAACGTGGTCTGGCAGGGCTACGCGAACGAGGTCACGCTCAGGTCGCTGGCCCTGGCCTCCGCGCCGCCGTACCTCCTCAACGTGACCGGGCCCGAGCTGCTCTCGGTGCGCCGGATCGCCCAGGACCTCGGCGCGGCGCTGGGCAAGGAGCCCGTGTTCACGGGGGAGGAGGCGCCGACCGCGCTGCTGTCGAACGCGGGCCGCTGCCACCGCCTGTTCGGCTATCCCGAGCTCACGCCCGCCGAGCTCATCGAGCACACGGCGCGGTGGGTGGTCGACGGCGGGCCGCTGCTCGGCAAACCCACCAAGTTCGAACGCCGTGACGGCCGTTTCTGACCGCTTCCGGCATCCTGCTCGCCCACACCGACAAACACCAAGGGGGACCTCACGTGCTCAGCACGGCTCCACAGGCGCAGACGTCCGTTCGTGACCTGTTCAGGCGCGGCCTGGTGATCCCGGCGCACCCGCTCGCGCTCACCGAGGACAGGAAGCTGGATGAGCGCCGCCAGCGGGCGCTGACCCGCTACTACGTCGAGGCGGGCGCGGGCGGGCTGGCGGTGGGCGTGCACACGACGCAGTTCGCCATCCACGGCACCGGCCTGCTGCCGCCCGTGCTCGAACTGGCGGCCCGCACCGCCAAGGAGGTCGAGCGCGAGGTGGTGCTGGTGGCCGGCGCGACCGGGCCCACCGCCCAGGCGGTGGCCGAGGCGGAGCTGGCCCGCTCGCTCGGGTACCACATGGTGCTGCTCAGCCCGCACCGCGAGCTCGACGAGAACGCGCTCATCGACCGGGCCAGGGCGGTGGGCGAGGTGCTGCCGGTGATCGGCTTCTACCTGCAGCCCGCGGTGGGCGGGCGCACCCTGTCCCGCGACTTCTGGACGCGGCTGGCCGCCGTGGAGTCCGTGGTGGGCATCAAGGTCGCCCCCTTCGACCGGTATCGCACGCTGGACGTGCTGCACGGAGTCGTACGGGCGGGGCGGGCCGGGGAGGTGGCGCTCTACACGGGCAACGACGACCACATCCTGGCCGACCTCATCACCTCGCACCGGGTGGTCGTGGACGGGCGCGAGGTGGAGGTCGAGTTCGTCGGCGGGCTGCTCGGACAGTGGGCGGTGTGGGTGCGGCGGGCCGTGGAGCTGCTGGAGGAGGCCAAGCTGGCCAGGGGCGGGGACGACGCGGCGGTACGGCGGCTGCTCACCCTGGACGGGCACCTCACGGACGCCAACGCGGCCATCTTCGACTCCGCGAACGGGTTCCATGGGTGCATTCCGGGCATCCATGAGGTGCTGCGGCGGCAGGGGCTGCTGGCGGGGCGGTGGTGCCTCGACCCGGAGGAGGAGCTTTCGCCGGGGCAGCTCGCGGAGATCGATCGGATCTGGGGCGCTTATCCGTGGCTCCGGGACGACGACTTCGTCTCGGCCGGGCTCGACCGCTGGCTCTCCTGACCCCATGCCCCTCTACCCCGCCACCTCCACACCCGCCACCCCTGCGCCGGCCTGGCCCCTGGACGTCCGTGCGCGTTGCGCCGATCGCCGCCGGTCGGGGCGCATGCCCGCCGCGCAGGCGCCCGAGAGGCAGGGGTCAGAGGGTCAGGCGGTAGAGGGTCAGCGGGCGGCCGCTGGAGCCGCTGGTGAGGTTGCCCGTGCGCTGCGCCAGGCCCGCGAGCTCCAGCCGGTGCAGCATGCGGCGGGCCGTGCGCTGCTGGACGCCCAGGCGGTCGGCGATCTCGCGGGTCGTCAGCGGCTCGTCCCCCGCCGCCGTCCGCGCCTCCAGGAGCTTCTCCAGCGTGGGCACCGACAGGCCGACGCGGCGGGCGATGACCGGCAGGTTCTGCGTCCCCGTGGGCGCAGGGGTGACCGACTCCAGGACGATGTCCGTGTCCGCCCGCAGCGACAGGACCGCGGCGACCTCGCCGATCCGGCGGGCCCTGGCCAGGGCGCGGCGGGCCAGGCTCTCGGCCTCCGCGGCGCTGCGGCCCAGGCCGAAGCCGACGCGTACGACGTCGTTCTGGCCGGCCAGCCGCGCCAGCATGGGCAGCCCGGTGAAGCCGCCCGTGGCGTCGTGGAGCGGGCCGCGGGTGGTGACCAGCAGGTGCGTGCCGCCGCGGAAGGCCGCCAGGGTGCCGCCGAGCGCCGTGGCCTCGCGCAGCAGGCCCTCCTCGTTGGCCACCTCGACGAGCCCGATCGCGATCTGGGCGTCCTCCTGCGCCTGGCCCTCGGCGGTCAGCATGAGCTGGCGCAGCGCCACCCGTACCGAATGGACGGAGGGCACCAGGCGCAGCACGTGGCGCTCGTCGCGCAGGGCCTCGTGCACGGAGCTGAGGCAGGTGATCACCGCGTGCGCGGGCCCCTTCCGGTGGAAGGTGACGGCCTTCTTGGAGGTCATCTCCGGCCGGTACGGGAGCGTGCGCAGGTCGCCGGTGGGCAGCCCGGCCTCGGCGAACGTGATCTGGACGTCGGCGGCCGACAGCGTGTCGATCGACAGCCGGGTGATGTCCTGGCCCTCGTGCTGGAGGCGTACGAGGGCGCTGAGCAGCGTCGCGCCCGAGTAGTCGACGAACGCCGCCGGACGGGTGAGCGCCTCGGCGTCGCGCGAGAGCATGTAGGGCACTATGCCGGTGAACAACCACCCCTCGACGGAGGCGGCGTGCGCCTCGACGATCGCGGGCGCCTGAGACTCGTGGTCGTAGTCGAGGCGCAGCGTGCTGACGCCCGGCTGCTCCTCGCAGACGGCCGCGACGTCGTCGACCAGGTCGTGCGGGCCGACGACCCCGATGACGATTCCCACCCACGCCTCCCTCTCGCTATTTTCGGTCAAGACCGCAATCATATCCTGTGAGGTGCCCGGTGAAGTTCCCGTCCATGGCGGAAGCGGACGGCCGTACGCTCGGCGACGAGGAGGTGGCCGCCGCCGAGCGGGTGATCCGCTCGGGCATGCTCAACTCCGTCTGGGGGACCGAGGCGCGGGCGCTGGAGCACGAGATCGCCCGCGTCTACGGCACCCGCCACGCGATCACCTGCAGCTCCGGCACCGCGGCCCTCCACCTGTCGGTCGTCGCGGCCGCGCCGGACCCCGGAGACGAGGTCATCACGACGCCGATCACGGATTTCGGGACCGTGGCCCCCATCTTGGCGCAGAACGCCGTCCCTGTCTTCGCCGATGTGGATCCCTCCGACGGCAATCTCGATCCGGACGCGGTGGCCGCGCTGATCGGCCCCCGTACGAGGGCGATCATGGCGGTCCACCTGTTCGGCGCGCCGGCCAGGGTCGGCGAGCTGCGCGCGCTCGCCGACGAGCACGGCCTGACGCTGATCGAGGACTGCGCGCAGGCCTGGCTGACCGAGCTGCCCGGCGGCGGGCTCGCGGGCACGGTGGGCGAGGTCGGCTGCCTCAGCCTGCAGCAGTGGAAGCACATCACCTGCGGCGACGGCGGCGTGACGATCACCGACGACGACGAGCTGGCCAGGCGGATGCGGCTCTTCTCGGACAAGGGCTGGGACCGCGCGGCGGGCCGGTCGCACGCCGCCTTCGGGCTCAACTACCGCATGACCGAGCTCCAGGCCGCCGTGGCCCGCGCTCAGTTCGCCAAGCTCCCCGGCGTTCTCGCCGCCCGCCGCCGCACCGCCGGGCGGCTCCTGGACGCCCTGAAGGGCCTCTCAGGGGTACGCCTGCCGCGCCCGGACGGCCACGCCTGGTGGCTGTTCCCGGTCGTGTGCCCGGACGGCGACGCGCCCGAGCTGGCCGCGCACCTGGCCGCGGCCGGGATCCCCGCGCGGGCCGGTTACCTCGCCGAGCCGCTGAACAGGGCACCCGTGTGGGAGGCTGCCATCTACGGCGCCTCCCGCTACCCGCTCGACGACTACCGGCCCAACCCCTGCCCGCGGGCGGAGCGCATGGTGGACCGTACGCTGCTGGTCATCGACTGGAACGAGAACTACACCCCCGAACACGTCGACCTGATCGCCCACGAAATGACGAAATTTCGGGCGCGACCGTAGTTACGTTCATGTATCAGGGATTGACCCGGCCAAGATGCGCTCACTAGGTTTCGGTCAGGACCGGTATTAGTCGAAAGGAAGCCGCCGATGAAGAAGGCAGCGGCAGTCGGCCTCGCGGCCGCCCTGAGCCTCGGGGCCGCCGGGTGCGGATCCAGCAGCGGCTCGGACAAGAGCACCGTGACCCTTTGGATGTACCCCGTCATCGGGGACCAGGCCAAGAACCTGGCGTTCTGGGGCAAGGTGGAGAAGGACTTCGAGGCCGCGAACCCCACGATCGACGTCAAGATCGACCAGCAGCCCTGGGAGGGCCGCCAGGAGAAGGTCACCACCGCACTGGTCTCGAAGAAGGGCTTCGACCTGGTGGTGCTCGGTCCCGACCAGATCCCCCAGTACGCCCAGCAGGGCACGGTCGAGGCGGTGGACGACATCGTCGCCCCGGCCAAGGCCTCCTACCTGCCCAACTCCCTGGCTGCCCTGACCATCAACGGCAAGCTGTACGGCGTCCCGATCTACCAGACGATCACCGCGCCCATCTACAACAAGAAGCTGTTCGCCGACGCGGGTGTCGAGAAGGTGCCCGAGACGCTGGCGGAGCTGAAGGAGGCCGCGCCCAAGCTGGCCGCCAAGAAGGTCGCCGTGCTGGACTACCCGGGCAAGCCCGACGTCAGCCTGAACCAGAGCTTCTACCCGATCCTGTGGGCCAATGGCGGCTCGGTCTTCGCCGCCGACGGCAAGAGCGTCGCCTTCAACGGCCAGGAGGGCGTGGCCAGCCTGCAGCTCCTGCTCGACCTGAAGGCCGCGGGCGGCCTGCCGGAGAACACCGCGAGCAAGACCAACGACGTCGAGGGCGGCCCGCTGGCCGCCGGCAAGACCGCCATGTACCACGCGGCCACCGCCGGCATGGCCGACCAGCTCGGCGCGGCCATCGGCGCCGACAACGTCGGCATCGGCCTGCCGCTCGAAGGGACCAAGCGGGTCGCGTTCGGCATCCCCGGCGCCCTGGTGCTGGCCAAGCACACCGAGAACAAGGACGCCGCCAAGAAGCTCGCCACCTACCTGGCCTCGCCCGAGGTGTCCGCCGGGCTGGCCAAGGAGTCGGGCTTCTTCCCCGCCCGCACGGACGTGACCGTGCCCGACCAGTCGGCGACGGCCAAGGAGTTCGCCAAGTCCCTGCAGTACGCCTTCCCCGGCGACACCCACCCCAAGGCCCGCCAGGTGATGGGCGTGCTGGCGCCGCACATCCAGGCGGCGCTGCTCGGCAAGGAGGACGCCAAGACCGCGCTCGACGCGGCCGCCAAGGAGGCCAACCAGCTGCTCGGCACCGGCTGAGCCTCCGCACACCGCCAGAAAGGAAACACCTGGTGCGCCAACGCCTGCGTGACCCGGTCACCGGCCTGCTGTTCGTGCTGCCCGTCCTCGTGCTCTTCCTGATCTTCCGGATCTTCCCGTCGCTGGGCGCGGCGGGGATGAGCCTGACGAACTGGAACATCGGCGGCGACTGGGAGTTCATCGGCGCGGACAACTACGCCCGGCTGCTCGACGACGTGAACTTCTGGTTGAGCCTGCGGGTCACGCTCGTGTACGTGGCGATCTACGTGCCGCTCACGCTGCTCGTGGCACTCGGCACGGCGCTGCTGCTCAACCAGGTGGTCTTCATGCGCGGGCTGTTCCGCGGCATGCTGTTCCTGCCGTACGTCACCAGCTTCGTGCTGGCGGGCATCATCTGGCGCTGGATCTACGAGTTCGACGGGCTGATCAACGGCCTGCTGGCCAAGGCGGACCTCGGCCCGGTGGCGTTCCTGGAGCAGACGGCCGTGGTCCTGCCCGCGCTGGCCGTGGTGTCGGTGTGGAAGGGCTTCGGCTACTCGATGCTGATCCTGCTGGCCGGGCTGAAGTCGATCCCGTCCTCCTACCTGGAGGCGGCCAGGGTGGACGGGGCGAGCACGTGGCAGCGCTTCCGCAGGATCACGCTGCCGCTGCTCAAGCCCACCATCTTCTTCGTCGTGGTGATCGAGACGATCAGCGCCTTCCAGACCTTCGACACCGTGTACGTGATGACGGGCGGCGGCCCGGCCAGGGCCACCTACACGCTCATCTTCGGCATCTACGACCACGGCTTCCGGTCGTTCGACTTCGGCTACGCCGCCACGTGGGGCATGGTGCTGTTCGCGATCGTGCTGATCGTGTCGCTGGTCCAGCGCCGTTTCCTTGATCGGGGGAACACATGACGATCACCGCGTCCCGGCCCGTCACCGAGGTGCGGGCGGTCCGCGCCGCCCGCCGCCGGTGGTGGCGGGGCAGGTGGCCGCTGGCCGCGCTGCTCGCGGTGCTGTCGGTGCTGACCGTCAGCCCGTTCGTGGCGATGTTCATCGTGGCGCTGTCGCCGGCGGGCCGGCCGACCGTGCCGGTGCGGTGGCCGGACTCGCTCACGCTCGACAACATCACGCGGGTGCTCGAGTCGTCCGGGTTCGTCACGTGGACGATCAACTCGCTGATCTACGCCCTGGTCTCCGTGGTGATCATCCTGCTCACCTCGTCCATGGCCGGGTACGCGTTCGCCAAGAAGCGCTTCCCCGGCCGGGAGGCCATGTTCTGGACGTTCCTCGCCACCATGATGGTGCCGTTCCAGGCGACGCTCATCCCGACGTTCGTGCTGGTCAACAGCCTGGGCGGGGTGGACACGTTCTGGGGCCTGATCGTGCCCACGCTGGCGAACTCGCAGGCCGTCTTCCTGATGCGGCAGTTCATCCTGGGGCTGCCGGACGAGCTGTTCGACGCGGCCAAGGTCGACGGGGCCTCCGAATGGCGGGTCTACTGGACGATCGTGGTGCCGCTGACCAAGCCGATCCTGGCGACGCTGGGCGTGTTCGTGTTCCTGTGGCACTGGAACGACTTCCTGTGGCCGCTGGTCGTCGGCCAGAGCGACGCCACCCGTACGCTGACCGTCGGACTGACCACGCTGCGGACCGAGGAGCTGCAGCTGTCGATGCTCATGGCCTCGGCGGCCGTGTCGGTGCTGCCGTGCCTGCTGGTGTTCTTCCTGCTGCAGCGGTACCTGGTCAACAGCATCGCGATGACCGGCCTGAAATAGGGTCGTGCGGGTGGACATCGCTGCACGAAACCTTCGAGACCGCCTCGGCGGCGCGCTGATCGCCGCCGCGGCCACCCCCATGACCGCGTCCGGCGAGGTGGACCTCGACGTGGTCTCCCGCTATCTCTCCGGCCTGGTGCTCGACGGCGTCACCGGCCTGGCCGTGCTCGCCCACACGGGCCGCGGCCCGTACCTCGCCCCGGACGTCCGCGCCGGCGTCATCGAGCGCGCGGTCGCCCTGGGCGTTCCTGTGCTGGTCGGCGTGGGCGGCGGTGCGGAGGACCCGGCGGCGCAGGCGCGGGTGGCGGCCGAGCTGGGCGCCGACGGCGTGCTCGTCTTCCCGTCGGACGGCGACCGGGTGGCGCTGCACGAGCGGGTGTGGCGGGCGGCCCGGCTGCCGATGATCGCCTTCGACCTCTACACCCGCCCGTGCCCCGCCGGCACGCTGCGCGAGCTGCTGGCGCATCCCGGCGTCGCGGGGCTGAAGACGGCGTTGCTGTCGGACGCGATGGGCTGCCAGCGGGCCATCGCGCTGACCAGGGAGGCGGACCGGCTGGCGATCACGGGGGAGGACCGCATGTTCGGCCCGTCCCTGCTGTGGGGCGCCGAGGCGGCCCTGGTCGGCATCGCCGCGGCGGGCGTCGGGGTGACCGCCGCCGTCCTGGAGGCGTTCGCGGGCAAGGACCTGCGCGCGTTCGAGGAGGCGTCCGGGCGGCTGGACCGGCTGGCGCGGGCGACGTTCACCGAGCCCATGGAGGGTTACGTGCAGCGCATGCTCTGGCTGGCCGCCGCCGAGGGCCGCGTGCCCGGGACGCACGCCCACGACCCGTACGGCCCGCCCCTCCCGGAGGAGGAGCGGGCCGTGGTGGTTTCCGCGGCCGGGTGAATCAGCGGGCCGTGGTGGTTTCGGCGGCCGGGTGAATCAGCGGCCCGCGATGGCCACCCGGACGAGATTGCGGGCGCGCACCGCGTACAGGGCCCGGCGGGAGGGGTCGAGCGCCAGCTTGGGCTCGCCGCCGAACCACTGCCCGGCCAGCCCCTCCACGATGGGCTTCGCGGTGAACGCGGCCAGGTCGATCTTGTAGATCGAGCCGCCGTCCGTGCAGTACGCCACCCGGCCGGTGACGAACAGCTCGCCGCCCTTCGTCCCGACCTTGATCGTCCTGGTGACCTTCCTGTGCCGCAGGTCGAACTCGAACACCTCGCCCCCGCTCGCCATGCCGTACAGGGTGCCGTTCCCGCCGAGGGCGAGCGAGGAGATCATGCGGGTGGCGGGGAGCGGTTCCATCTCCCAGAGCAGCTTGCGCGTGCGCAGGTCGAACGCGGCCAGGCGGGCGGTCGTCGTGACCGGCGGCAGGCCGAGGCCCTCCTGGATCAGGGTGCCCAGGTAGGCGACGCCGTCCCGGGCGACGACCGAGTAGACGGTCTGGCGCTCCACCGCCGGCCGGTACGTCTCGTACTTTCCGGTCCGGGGCGAGTACAGCGAGAGCGCGCCGTTCATGTGGCCGGGCTCCGGCTGGGTGGGCATGACGATCAGGCCCGTCGTGACGTCGTAGGCGAGGTCGCGCGGGCGGTCCTGCTGGTTGCCGGTGCGGGCGATCAGGTCGGCCTCGGTCTTCCCGCGGCGGTGCGTGTACAGGGCCGCCTGGGTGTAGACGCCCAGGTAGGTGGTGTCGCCGACGGTGAGCAGCGTCTTCGGTTCGCCCGAGATGCCCAGCCGGGTCACCTTGCCGGTCGCGAGGTCGTGGACGTCCGCGCCGCCCTTGCCGCCGACGTAGACGCGCCGCCCGTCGGAGTGCACGGACATCGGCTCCTCGGGAGCCGCCTTGAAGCCGCGCTGCACGAGGTTGACGTAGTCGAGCGAGCCGGTCGCCGGGTCGTAGACGAAGACCGCGCTGTCCTGGATGCCGTAGATCCGGCCCTCGTGGGCCAGGATGCGGTGGGTCAGCGCCTCGAAATAGGGGACGCCGAGCACCTCCAGCTTCTCCGTGGCCAGGTGGTAGCGGTAGAACGTGCCGGAGGGGCGGCCGGCGAAGTAGACGTACCCGTCGTGGATCAGGACCGCGACGATGTACTTCTCGCCGGCGGCGGTGGCCTTGACGACCTTGTGGTTCTGCGGCGCGGCCTTCTCCAGCACGACCAGCTCGGCCAGCGAGTTCATGCCGCCGGCCAGGTGGGTCTCCGACATCGACATGCTGGAGACCCAGTCGCGGTCGGCCACGGCGGACGGCAGGAGGTCGCGCTTCTCGCCGGTCCTGCGGTCGATCGCGATCAGGTGGGCGTGGGCGCCGATCCCGGCGTAGACGTAGGCGTCGTCGGCCTGGATGCTGCGGACGTACGCCTCGCCGGGGGCGGGCTGGCCCAGGTCGCGGCTCGTGCCTGTGGCCGGGTCGTACTCCCAGACGCGGCCGGGCTCCGATGTGCCCAGGTAGACCTTGCCGTCGGGGGAGGAGGCCATGGTCCAGATGTAGTGGTCGGGGTATTCGGCGACCTTGGTGACCTGGCCGGCGATGGTGTCGATCTTGTACAGGTCGGATCTCGCGTGGGTGCCGACGTAGACGTCGGTGCCGACCTTGCACATCGCCCAGATGCCCACCCCCGTCGGGATGTCGAAATGGGTCGTGACCGAATCCTGGGCGAGGTCGAACGCGCCGACCACGTTGGGCGACAGGCCGCGCGAGCCGGCGTAGAGCACCCCGCCGACGAACTCGCCGTTGCCCAGCGGGCTGGCGACGCTCGCCGGCCCCATGTCGGTGACCGTGCCCTCGGGCTGGGCTTTCTCGTGGGTGGCTGCACGGGCTGGCGTGGCCGTGAACGTGGCGGCCGCCGTGGTCGCGGCGGCCGCCTGAAGGAAACGACGGCGGGGGATCATGCGCGGGCTCCCTTGGTGAAGTTTGGCCCGCACGCTATAACGGGCTAGGCCGTAATGTCCAGAGAGAAGAGCGCCGCGGCGTTGCGCCAGGCGATCCGCTCGGCCGTCGCGCCGGTGAGGCCAGCCGCCGCGACCGCCCCGAACGCCGACGACGGGTCGATCAGCGTCGCGTCCGTGCCGAACAGGAGCTGCGCCGGGTCCACGGCCGCGACCACCTCCGCGATGCGCCCGGCGGGGAAGTGCGACCAGCAGGGCTCCAGGTAGAGGCGGTCGCAGGCGTTCGCGGCCTCGATGGCGTACCTGAACCCGTCGGCGCCCATGTGCCCGGCGATCACCCGCAGGTCGGGGATGTCCCGGCAGACCTCCGCCAGGGCGAGCACGGACGTGCCCCAGGTGTGCACGAGCGCGGGCCGCCCGGTCGCGGCCACCAGCGTGAGCGCCTCGCGCAGCCGCGCGGAGCCGACCGGCGAGCCCGTGTAGTCGGTATGGATCTTCACGCCGACGAACCGGCCGCCCGGCAGGTACGCCGCCAGGTCCGCCTCCGCCTCGCGCAGCCGGCGCGGGTTGACCGTGACGTAGCCGAGCAGGCGGTCCTGCGTCTCCAGGTAGGCGGCCAGGGCGCGGTTGCCGGCGGCGGCGTCGTAGATGACGGCCTCGGTGGCCGAGACGATCGCCCGGTCGATGCCGTAGCGGTCCATGGTGGCGAGGTTGGCCTCGGCCACGTCCATGGTGAAGAACCACGGGCCCCAGTGGGCGTGCACGTCGATGATCATGACTGCGGCCTCCTCAGGAGCCTCTGCGCGTTGCCGCCCGCCACGGCGGCGATCTCCTCCGGCTTCAGGCCGCTGGTGGCCAGGCGCAGGAGGGGGACGAGCGGTTCGTAGTGGGGGGCGCGGGAGCCGTACAGGAGGCGGCCCACGCCGAGTTCGGCGGCGGCGAGCTCCAGCGCGTCGGGGGAGTTGAGCAGGCGGGTGGAGGTGTGGAAGCCGGGCTCGTCCGCGGCCGCCACCAGGAAGTCGCCCAGGTGGTAGAAGTGCGTGTCGAGGAAGACCACGTCGGCCCCGAGCCCCGCGAAGGGCTGCCAGAACCTGCGCACGTCACCGCCGGTGAGCACCACCAGTCCGAGCCGCGCCGCATGGCGCGCGACGTGCCTGACGGACGGGAAGCCCGCCTCGACGCCCTGCTCGTCGGGGAACAGCCGGACCGCCCCGACGCCCTCGCCCGCCAGCCGGTCCAGCTCGCGCGAGGCGCCGATCGGGTCGCGCAGGTCCACGGCCCCGACGGGGACGACCTCAGGGCCCGCCTGCGCGATCAGCTCGTCGTTGCCCGAGCGCACGTCGAACAGCGCGGCCCGCAGGCCCGCCACCGCCGCCGCCCTGATCCGGTGCTCGCCCAGCAGCCGCAGCACCGGCTCCGGGGCGCCGGGCGGGCCGTCGCGGTCCGGGTAGGCCCCGAACAGCACGTCCACGTCCAGCGCCACCTCCAGCCCGCCCACCAGCCGCCACGCGTCGAACGGAATTGCGGACCCATCCTCAATCGCCATGCCGCACATCATGCCATTGACGAACTGTGCTTATAAAGTTACGGTCTGGCCCATAATTGCTCAGCAATGAACGTGAGGTGCGCCCATGCTCCGATCCCTCCTGGTCATTCTGTCGGCGCTCTTACCTGCGCTCCTCACCGGCCCGGTCGCTCAGGCGGCGGCGTCCTGCGACGCCCCGGCGGTGGAGCGGTTCGGCCCCGCGTCGGTCACCGGCGCCATCGTGGGCGCCACCGTGCTCGACGGGCACGCCTACGTGGTGACCCGCGGCCTGAAGCCGCCCGTGCTCGCCGACATCGACCTGGCCACCAGGAAGGTCGTCAGGAGCGTCACCCTGCCCGACGGCCCGGCCGCCGGCGAGCCGGAGGGCGCCTGGGCCACGGCCGTGTCCGGCGGCAAGATCTACGTCGGCACCTACCCGGTGCCCGACCTCTACAGCTTCGACCCGGCCACGGGCGCGGTGGAGCGCCTGGCGTCGTTCGGGAAGAACGGCGGCTTCGTCTGGAGCCTGGCCGCCGCGCCCGACGGCACCCTCTACGTGGGCACCTACCCGGACGGCCGGGTCCGGGAGTACGTGCCGGCCACGGGTGCGGTGCGCGACTTCGGCGTGCTGGCCCAGGGCGAGCGGTACGTGCGCGCGGTCGCCGCCGACGCCACCTACGTCTACGCGGGCCTGCTCGACAAGGCCAAGCTCGTCCGGATCACCCGGGCGGACGGCACGGTGAAGGAGCTGGCCGCCACTCCGGCCGGCGTCGGCGCCATCGCCCTGCAGGGCGACCGGGTGCTGGCCGCCGCCGGCGACACGCTGGTCGACATCCGCTCGGACGGCACGGACGAGCGCCGGGCGACCCTGGCCGGCGGCACGATCGACATGCTGAGCACGGAGGGCGCGGGCGACACCGTCTACGCGACCTCCAGGCCCGACGGCGCCGTCCACCGCTACCGCGCGGGCGAGACCTCGTTCACCAAGGTCGCCGAACCGCCGTCCCCCGGCGACGAGACCAGGCGGCTGCAGCGGCTCGACGACAACACGATGCTCGGCTTCTCGGGCAGCGGCGGCATGTGGTGGCTGGACCTGCGCACGGGCAGGTCGGAGTTCGTGGACCTGATCGACGCCGGTCTGCCCAGCGGCCCGGAGCGGCCCCAGAGCATGCTCCTGGTGCCGAACCGCGCCGTCTACATCGGCGGCCACTTCTCCATGGAGGTGCGCGACCTGCGCACGGGGGAGAAGCGCAGGTTCCGGATGCCCGGCGAGCCGAAGGACCTCGTGCTGAAGGGCGACAAGATCTACGCCGCCATGTACCCGAGCGGGCAGATCGTCTCCGTCGACCTGCGTACGGACCGGGTGCGTAGCGTCGCCTACCTGGGACACGGCCAGCAGCGCCCCTGGGACATCGAGTACGACCCCGCCACCGGCAAGCTCGTGGTCGCCAGCGCCCCGCTCGGCGCCAAGCTGAACGGCGCCCTGTCCGTGATCGACCCCCACACCGGCCGCATCGACGTCTACGAGGGCGTCATCCCCGACCAGAGCCTCATGAGCCTGTCGGTCGACCCCCGGGGCGGCGTCGTCTACCTGGGCGGCGACGTGCTCGGCGGTGGCGGCACCCCGCCGGTGAAGACGTCCGCGTCCGTGGCCGCCTTCGACCTGCGTGCCCGCAAGGTGCTCTGGCAGGTGGACCCGATGCCGGGACACCGTACGTTCCAGGACGTCAAGGTGCACGACGGGCTGCTGTACGGCGTCTACAAGCGCGACTCGGGCACCTGGATCGCCATGGACCTGGCGACCAAGGCAGTGGTGCGGCAGGGCAAGCTCTCCGGGTACGGCGAGCTGACCGTGCACCGGGGCAAGGTGTTCGCGTCCACGTTCTTCGGCGGCGGGAACGCCTACGAGCTGGGCGTCGAGGCCAAGCTGCTGGCCACCGGGCTCGGCGACGACTGGTACACCAACCCGCAGCTTCACTTCGAGCCCGGCTCCTGGCGGGCGTGGGCGCTCGTGGGCCGGGACCTGGCCAGGATCCGGCTCGACCCGCGCTGCCCGGCCTTGACCGTCACTCTGTAATCTCGCTAGGTTTCGGTCTGTGCCGAAATATGTGATCGACGCCCACCGGCTCATCGGTCCCGTGCCGTTCGACGACCTGCCGACGGACCCCCGGGACGAGATGGACCGGCTGGGCATCGGCCTGGCCTGCGTCACCCACACGCTCAGCCTCTACTCCGACCCGAAGGCGGGCAACGAGGCGCTGCTCGCGCTCGACGACCCCCGGCTCATCCCCGTGCCCGTCGTGGTGCCGGGGGCCGGGGAGCCGGACGGGCCGGAGGAGGTGGCGGCGTGGGGCGTACGGATGATCAGGCTCTGCCCGGAACGCCACCGCTTCGACCTCACGGGACCGTGGGCCCTGCGGTGGCTGGCCGAGATCGGGCTCCCCGTCGCGATCGACCTCGACGAGACCTCGCCCGCCCAGCTCCGCCACCTGACCGAGCGCCTGCCCAAGCTGCCGGTGCTCGTCCTCAACCCCGGCTACCGCCGGCTGCGGGCGCTGGCCGAGCTGATGGCCGAGGCGCCGAACGTGCGGGCCGAGATCGGCACCGTCAACACCCAGGGCGGCGTCGAATGGCTGGCGGGGCTGTTCGGGGCCGAGCGGCTGGTGTTCGGCACGGGCGCGCCGGTGTCCGACGACTGCGGCCCCCGCTTCCTGCTCGACCACCTCGACCTGCCCCCGGAGGACGTCGAGCGGATCGCCGCCGGGACGCTGGAGGCGCTGCTGTGATCCTCGACGCGCACGGCCACGTCGGCACCTGGCCCGACTTCCTCATCCCCCACCCCACCGCCGAACACCTCCTGGCCGCGATGGACCGGATCGGCGTCACCGCGATGGGCATCAGCCACCTGCTCGCCGTCGGCCCGGACGCGGCGCGCGGCAACGAGCTGGCCATGGAGATCGCCGAACGGTTCCCCGGCAGGTTCGGGGTCTGGCAGGTCTACAACCCGCACCACCGCACCCCGCTCGCCCGCGACGGCGTGTGGGGGGTCAAACTCCACCCCGACGTGCACCAGTGCCGCCTGGACGACCCCCTGTACGAGCCGGTCTGGCGGCTCGGCCTGCCGGTCCTCGCGCACGGCCAGACGGACTCGCCCTGGAGCGACCCCGCCCAGTTCGCCGCCGTGGCCGCCCGGCATCCGCACGTGCCGCTGATCATGGGGCACACCGGGCTCTGGTCGTACGGGTTCGGCCGCGCGGCCCGGCTCGTGGCCGACCGCCCGAACGTCTACCTGGAGACGTGCGGATCGAGGATGACCGGCCGGTGGATCGCCCGGCTGGCCGCGCTGGCGGGGGCCGAGCGGGTGCTGTTCGGCTCGGACGCCTGCTTCCTCGATCTGCGCACCGGTTACGGCCGCGTCGCCCTGGCCCCGCTCACCGACACCGACCGCGCCCTCATCCAGGGCGCCAACCTGGCCCGCCTGCTCGGCATCTCGTGAAGGGACGTCTCAAGTGACGCTCGCCATCCACGGCGGCACGCCGGTCCGCTCGGCCCCCTGGCCCGCCTGGCCGCCGCCCCTCGACCCCGCCCAGCGCGAGCTCGTCACCAAGGTGCTCGAGAGCGGCCTGTGGGGAGCCACCCAGGGCGGAGGCGTGGTGGCCGACCTGACCGGCGCGTTCGCCCGCCGCTCCGGCGTCCCGTACGGCGTCGCGGTGGGCAACGCCACGCTCGGCCTGTTCGCCGCGCTCCGCGGCCTGGGCGTGGGCAAGGGGGACGAGGTGATCGTCCCGGCGTACACGTTCGTGGCCTCGGCCACCGCCGTGCTGCTGGCCGGCGCCGTCCCCGTCGTCGCCGACGTGGACCCGGCGGACCTGCACCTGTCCCCGGCGGCCGTGCGGGACGCCGTGACCGGCCGGACCGCGGCGATCATGCCCGTGCACCTGGCGGGCAGCCCCGCCGCCATGGACCCGATCAACGACCTGGCCGCCCGCCACGGCCTCGCGGTCGTCGAGGACGCCGCCCAGGCGCACGGAGCCACGTACCGGGACCGCCCCGTGGGCGGCCTGGGCGACGCCGGCGTCTACAGCTTCCAGGCGAGCAAGGCGATGACCGCCGGCGAGGGCGGCCTGATCGTCTGCCGCGACCAGGCCGTGCACGACCGCGTCTGGTCGGCCTGCAACGTCGGCCGCGCGCCCGGCGGACGCTGGTACGGCCACCCGTCCGTCGGCTGGAACCTGCGCCTGACCGAGATCCAGGCGGCACTCCTGCTGCCCTGGCTCGACCGCCTCGACGAGGAGATCGACCGCAGGAACGCCTTCTGCGCAGCCCTGGAGCGCGAGCTGGCCCACGTCCCCGGGGTGACCGTGGTGCCGCGGCCGGAGGGCACCACGCGGGACTCGCGCCACCTGGTCATGCTGCGCCTCGACGCGGAGGTGGACCGGGAGTTCGTGGTGGCCGCCATGGCCGCGGAGGGGGTGCCGCTCGACGCCGGCTACCCGCCGCTCGGCACGATGGCCGCGCTCACCGCCGAGGGCGCCCGCGCCGAGCCCTGCCCGGTCGCGGAGGAGGCCGCCAGGACCGTGGTGTGGGTACGCCAGGCCATGCTCATGGACGCCCCGGAGGCGGCCGGCGACATCGCCGAGGCCCTCGCGAAGGTGCTCGCCAATTAGTTCCTTGGCCGTAATTGGTCATTGACGGCGAAACCAAGCTCATCTTAGGTTTCGGTCATGACCTTAATTAAGCGCATGCTGGCGTGCGGCATGGCGGCCGCACTCGTCGCGCTCGGCGCCGCCGCCCCCGCGGTCGCGGCGGCGCCCCACGTGGAGGATCTCGGCGTCCCCTTGGAGGACGTGCTGCTGATCGGTGGCACGGTGGCGCCGGGCCCCGGTGGGCGGACCGTGCTGTGGGGCGCGTCCTCGGGCACCCCCGCCCACCTCAACGCCGTCGACCCCGTCACCGGTGCCGAGGTGGCCAGGTACGACCTGCCGGGCGCCGGCGGCTCCTGGGCCGTGGACGCGGCCCAGGACGGCAGCGTGTACGTGGGCACGTACGGCGACGGCCGCCTCTACCGCTGGACGGACCAGGGCGGCGTCCAGGACCTCGGCCGGCCCCTGCCCTCGGAGAACTTCATCTGGTCCGTGGCCGCGGGCGAGGGCGCCACCGTCTACGGCGGCACCTCCCCGGGCGGCCGCCTGTTCGCCTACGACCCCGCGACCGGCGTGCGCGACTACGGCAAGCTCTCGCCCGCCCACGCCTACGTGCGCAGCGTCGCCTACGCCGCGGGGAAGATCTACGCGGGCACCGAGGCCCCGGCCGCGGTCTTCGAGATCGACGCCGCCTCGGGCGCGACCAGGCAGCTCCCCACGCCCGACGGCCTCGACCCGGCGGGCAAGTGGGCCTACGACGTCAACGCCGCGGACGGCTTCCTCTACGTCCGCTACGGCGGCGCCAGCCCGGGCCCGCTGCACGTCTGGGACATCGCCGCCGGCAAGTGGACCGGCGCGCTCGACGCCGTACACGGGCTGGACGTCTCGCCCCCGGCCGCCGACGGCACGGTCTACCTGGTCAAGAGCGGCGAGCTGGTCCGCTACGACCCCCGTACCCAGGCCACGACGCCGACCGGGCTGCCCTTCACCGGGCGGGTGGCCAACACGCGCGGCATCGGCTGGGCCGAGCTGGGCCTGCCGGACTATCCGGGCAAGAGCGTCGTCGGCCTGCTCTGGCGCGGGCTGATGTTCCGCTACAACCCGCAGACCGGCGCGAAGTCGTTCGTGCAGACGGCGGTCAAGGGGGAGCCCATCGACGTGACGGCGCTCGCGGAGGGTCCCGACGGCCGCATGTACGCCGGCGGCTTCCTCAACGGCGGCTTCGCCGCCCTCGACCCGAAGACCGGCAAGCGGGCCGAATTCCACACGTTCTCCCAGAGCGAGGACATGATCGCCCACGACGGCAAGCTCTACGTCGGCGCCTATCCCGAGGCCAGGGTCTACGCCTACGACCCGGCGCTGCCGTGGAACAGCACCGAGTACTCGCCCAGCCCCGAGCCAGGACCGGCGCCGAACCCGGCGCGGCTGTTCGACTTCGCCGCCGACAAGCAGATCAGGCCGCGGGCGCTGGTGTCGGCCGGCCGCTACCTCGCCGCGGGCACCATGCCCGACCTCGGCCAGCTCGGCGGCGTGCTCGCCGTGTGGGACCCGCGGACCGGGACGCTCAAGCACGCCCAGCGCAACGTCGTCCAGGACCAGAGCATCGTCTCGCTCGCCTACCGCGACGGCGTGCTCTACGGCGGGACCTCCATCTACAGCGGCCAGTCGGCCACGCCGCCGACGCAGCCGGAGGCCAAGCTGTTCGCGTGGTCGGTGAAGCAGAACCGGCTGCTGTGGGAGATCGTCCCCGCGCCGGGCAAGCCCGCCGTCCCGGCGCTGACGTTCGACGACCGGGGCAGGCTGTGGGGGATCGCGGGCGGCGAGGTGTTCGCGGTCAGCCCGGCCGCCCGCAAGGTGATCCAGCGCGTCACGCTGTCGGGCAGCGCGAGCGCGAGCGGGCAGCTCGCGTACGACCGGCGCGGCCACGTCCTGTACGGCGCGCACGCCGGCCAGGAGGTCTTCTCCCTCGACCCGCGGACCGGGCGGCACACCGTGCTGCGGCAGGGACCCGTGCACCAGCTCGCGGTGCACGGGTCCGGGGACGTCTACTTCGCCGAGGGGCCGCGACTGTTCCGGCTGACGGGTCAGCAGGCGCGGTAGGTGTAGAAGTTCTCGAAGCGTGACAGGTAGAGGTGGCCGTCGGGGCCGAGGATCAGGTTGGAGATCGGGCGGGCGATGAGCGCGAGCGCCATCGTCCCCGGATCGATCCGGTACGCCTTGCCCTGCACCTTGCCCCACAGGTAGCCCTTGTGGAAGACGAGGTTGGTGTCCAGCCAGACCTGCGTGGCGCTGGACCAGGGGTAGGTCTGGTGCCGCACGCTCCTGACGGTCTGCCCGGTGGCCGGGTCCAGCTCGAACAGGGTGTCCGGGGTCAGCCCCCACAGCCGCCCGGCGCCGTCGAAGGCGATCGAGCCGAGCGCCAGGTCACCGGGGACGGGGGTGGACTGCCACTTGAGCGAGTCCGTGGCGATGTCGTACGCGAACGCCACGGCATCGCCCCGCGGAGTGCTGGTGCCGCCGAAGGCCGAGGTGGCGCCGTACACGACCCCGTCGCGATAGGCCAGGCCGATGATGCTGTGACCGGGGACGATGTCCCTCCTGATCACGGTGCGCCCGGTGGCGGGGTCGAGCAGGCCGAGCGCCCCGCCGTGGGTGCCGGCCTTGGGCACCGTGCCGAACGCCAGCCAGTCGCCCGCCGAGATCATCGCGAAGGGCCGGTCCTGCTCCTGGCCGCCGAGGTCGAGCAGGAGCCTGGGCGCGGTCCCGTCGAACTCGTAGATCCGGGCGCCAGGGTAGACGCCCAGGTAGAGCTTGCCCTTGTGGGTGACGATGCCCTCGCTCTGGCCGACGTCCGGCCAGTTCTGGGCCTCGCCCGTGGCGGGGTCGTAGGCGGCCAGGCCGCCGGTGAAGAAGCCGCCCGCGTAGACGCGGCCGTCGGGGCCCGTGCCGAGGGAGCGGATGGAGACGGGCTGGCCGGTCAGCGTGCCGTCGAGCAGCCGGCCCTGGCCGGTCCTGCGGTCGAACTGCCAGATGCGGCCGGTGGAGCTGGTGCCGACGAGGGTGTGGCCGAGCCAGCCGAGCGGGCGGGCCGCGCCCTCGCCGTACCCGGTGAAGCCCAGCCTGGTGATCTTGCGGGTCCTGAGGTCGTACTTCACGAGCTCGTCGTGCTGGAACAGGTAGAGGTCGTGGCCGCGCCTGCCGCCGCCGACGGTGAGGTTGTCGACGTCCTCCACGACGTCCTTCCACGCGCGCTTGCGCAGGTCGTACACGCCCATGGGGTTGGCGCCCATGGAGGTGACGAAGCGGACCAGCAGGTAGCGGCCGGCCACGTCCACGTCGTAGGCGTAGCCGCTGCCCTCGACGGGCGGGTCGATCACCCGCTCGACCGTGCCGCCGGGGGTGAGCACGGCGACCTTCATGCTGCTCGCGCCGACGCCGGCGTACACGGTGCCGTCCTCGGCGACGGCCAGGTCCCTGACGTACTGGTCGCCAGGGACGGGGCTGCCCAGGTCGGTGTAGGCGCCGGTCGCGGTGTCGTAGCGGAAGAGCTTGCCCGTGGGCGAGGTGCCGCCGTAGACGGCCGAGCCGTCCGGGCTCGCGGCCACGCTCCAGACGAAGGTCTCGGTCGCGATCGGGATGCCGAGCTCGCTCACCTGGTCGGTGGACGGGGTGTAGCGGAAGAGGCGGCCCATCGCCCCGGCGGTGGCGTTGTAGCTGCCGACGTACACCGAGTGGTCGGGGGCGACGGTGACGGCCCAGGAGCCGAGCGCGAGCGGGAGTGGCCGCTCGCCGATGAGGCGGCCGTCGCGGGCGTCCCTGATCCCGAGCAGCGCCGGGCCGGAGGCGCTGGAGGTGACCGAGTAGACGCGCGGGCCCTGCGGGTGGCGGGCGTCCAGCGCGGTGCCCGCGGTGGTGGCGCCGGTCAGCGGGAGCGTGCCGAGGTTCTGGAAGCCGCAGCCGGTGGGTGGGGCTGCGGCGGATTCGGCCTGGGCCGGAGTGGAGAGGGATAAGGCAACGAGGAGCGTTGCGAGGATGGTGCGCACGTACGACCTCCCGGATCTATATAACGGGCTTGACCGTAATTCGCCGAATGGCTCCGTGGCAAGATGGCCGGATGGGACCGACGCGGATCATGGCGGTGCGGCACGGGGAGAGCGAGGCCAACCGGGCCCACCGGGAGGCCGGGTCGGCGCCGCTGGTCTACGAGCGCGGCGACGACGAGGTCACGCTGACGGACCTGGGCCGGGCGCAGGCCGCCGCGTTCGGGCGGTCACTGGCGGGCCTGCCCGCCGCCGAGACCCCAGAGGTGGTGTGGTGCTCGCCCTACCTCCGGGCGCTCGACACGTGGCGGGTGGCCCTGGAGGCGTGGGGCGCCGGGGCGCTCCCGGTCACCGTGGACGCGCGGCTCCGGGACCAGGAATCGGGGGCGTTCGCGCGCTACAACCTGGCGGCGATCAGGCAGCGGTTCCCCGAGGAGATGGCGCGGCGGGAGGCCGAGGGCGCCTACGCCTTCCGGCCGCCGGACGGCGAGTCCCTGGCCGACGTCGTGGTCCGGCTCCGTGACCTCCTCGCCGACCTGCGCGAGCACGCGGCCGGGCGGCGGGTGCTGATCGTCGCGCATGACTCGGTGGTGCTGGGCCTGCGGCACGTCCTCACGGGCGGCCCGGACGCGGACCTGGCCGCCGTCCTGGAGTTCGCGCCGGTGCTGAACGCCTCCGTCTCCGTCTGGGACCACTCCGGGCTCGTCCGCTTCAACGACGTCGGCCACCTCTAGCCGGTCCGGCGACGTCGCCCGTCCGCGGACCTTCGGCACGGTCCCGACGGAGCTTCGGCCGGCCTCGACGGATCCTCAGCCGGTCTCGACGATCAGGTCGGCCCGGTCCCGGGTCCGGTCCTCGGCGAACCACTTGTCCTCGGCCGCGAACCACTCCAGCCACCGCGGCTCCAGCTCGGCCCCGTCGCGCTCCATGACCCGGGCGAAGCGCAGCGCCCTCGGGGCGTCCACCCAGACGGTGAACGCCAGCAGGCGGGCGATCGAGGCGCGGGCCGTGCCGACGCCCTCGACGATCAGGGCCGGCGCGAGCGGGACCGCCACGTGCTCGGCGTACTCGCTGCGCACCCAGTCGTACCTGCGGAAACCCCCGGGCAGGCCGTCGCGGAGCCGGACCAGCACCTGCGACTCCAGCGTGTGGAACCAGCCGCCCGGCCCCTCCTCCCATGGCACGGGGAAGTCGTCGCTGTGGATCACCTGGCACCCGAGCGCCGCCCCCAGCCGCCCCGCGAACGTCGTCTTGCCCGCCCCCGCCGGGCCGTCCACGGCGACCAGCCGGACGGGGCCGCACGAAGGCGGCCGGCTCGTGATGCGATCGGCCAGGTGATTCACCTGACCCAGGGTAGAGGGGGTGGTATGGGCAACTGAGAGAATGTTCTTTCGCCCCGAATGCAAGTAGGAGGTTGATCTTGCTCGGACCCCTCGGTGACATCGTCGTGCTCGACTTGTCCAGGGCCCTGGCCGGGCCGCACGCGGCGCAGATGCTGGGTGACCTGGGCGCACGGGTGATCAAGGTGGAACATCCGGACGGGGGTGACGAGTCGCGCGGATGGGGACCGCCGTTCGTCGGGCCGGATCACGAAATTTCGACTTATTTCCTGGCAGCCAACCGCAACAAGCAGTCCATCGCCGTCGACCTCAAGTCCGCCGACGGCAAGAGGCTCATCGAGCGCCTCGTACGCCAGAGCGACGTCCTCATCGAGAACTTCCGCACCGGCGTGCTCGACCGCCTGGGCTTCTCCGTCGAGCGCCTCCACGAGCTCAACCCCCGCCTGGTCATCCTGTCGATCACCGGCTTCGGCCACGACGGCCCGGAGGGCGGCCGGCCCGGCTACGACCAGATCGCCCAGGGCGAGGCGGGCCTGATGTCGCTGACCGGCCCGTCGCCCGACGAGCCCTACCGCGTCGGCGCGTCCATCGCCGACCTGCTCGCCGGCATCCACGGCGCGTACGGCGTCGCCGGCGCCCTCTACGAGCGCGAGCGCACCGGCAAGGGCCGCGTCGTGCGCACCTCGCTGCTGGCCGCGATCACCGGCGTCCACGCCTACCACGGCACCGCCTGGACGGTCGGCGGCAAGGTGCCGGTCGCCGGCGGCAACCACCACGCCTCCATCGCCCCTTACGGAGCCTTCCGCTGCGCCGACGGCATGCTGCAGATCGCCGCGGCCAACGACGGCCAGTGGAAGAAGGTCGCCACGCTCCTCGGCATCGACCCCGACGCCGCGAAATACGCCACGAACCGGGACAGGTTCGCGCACCGGGACGAGCTGATCGCGGAGATGGAGAAGGCCCTGGCCGCCCACGACCGCGCCCACTGGCTGGCCAGGCTGGGCGAGGAGGGCGTGCCCGCGGGCGCGATCAGGACGCTCGACGAGGTCTACGCCTGGGACCAGACCCGCTCGCAGGGGCTGGTCGTCACGGTGGAGCACCCGGTGCTGGGCACGATCGAGCTGCCCGGGCCGCCGTTGCGCTTCGACGGGCTGGAGGGGTTCGAGCACACCGCGCCGCCCGCTCTCGGCCAGGACGGCGACGCCGTCCTCGCCTGGCTCGAAGACCGTGAACGATGATCCGCATTTCGCGGCACCGGACGGTCGCCTCGTGCGTCAACATTGCAACGCTGGCCGACATCTAGGGAGCGATAGTGAGCCGTCCGGACGCGCGCACACTGATTGACACGATCCTCGATCCGGGGTCGTGGAAGTCGTGGGACGCGCCGCCCGCCGACCCCGCGCAGCCCGGCTCCCCCTACGCAGACGAGCTGGCCGCGGCCCGGGTCAAGTCCGGCTACGACGAGGCGGTCGTCACCGGCGAGGGGCTGCTCGGCGGACGCAGGGTGGCCGTCGTGGTGTGCGAGTTCTCGTTCATGGCGGGCTCGATCGGGGTGGCGTCGGCCGAGCGGTTCACGGCCGCCGTCGAGCGGGCCACCCGCGAGCGGCTGCCGCTGCTGGCCGCGCCCGCGTCGGGCGGCACGCGGATGCAGGAGGGCGCGCTCGCCTTCGTCCAGATGGTGAAGATCACCGCCGCCATCCAACTGCACCGGAGCGAGGGCCTGCCCTACCTGGTCTACCTGCGGCATCCGACGACGGGCGGGGTGTTCGCGTCGTGGGGGTCGCTCGGGCACGTCACGGCGGCCGAGCCGGGGGCGCTGATCGGGTTCATGGGGCCGCGGGTGTTCGAGTCGCTGCACGGCTACCCGTTCCCCGAAGGCGTGCAGGTCTCCGAGAACCTCCACCGCAAGGGCCTGATCGACGCGGTGGTGCCGGCCCAGGAGGCGCGGGAGATCGCGATCAGGGCGCTCGGCGTGCTCGCCGACGACAGGTCCCGGGTGGTGGCGGGCACGCCGCCGGAGGAGGACCTGCGCCCGGTGGAGGCGTGGGAGGCGATCACCCGCTCGCGCCGCGACGACCGGCCCGGCGTGCGTACGCTGCTCAAGCTCGCCGCCACCGACGTGACCCCGCTCAGCGGCAGCGGGGAGGGCGAGAACGAGCCGGGGCTGCTGCTCGCGCTGGCCAGGTTCGGCACGGCGCCGGCGGTGGTGCTCGGCCAGGACCGGCGGGTCCAGCGGGCCAACTCGCCGCTCGGCCCGGCCGGGCTCAGGGTGGCCAGGCGGGGCATGCGGCTGGCGGCCGAGCTGGGCCTGCCGCTGATCACCGTCATCGACACGGCCGGCGCCGACCTGTCGAAGGCGGCGGAGGAGGGCGGGCTGGCCGCCGAGATCGCCCGCTGCCTGGCCGAGCTGGTCATGCTCGACGCGCCGACCGTGTGCCTGCTGCTCGGCGAGGGGGCGGGCGGGGCGGCGCTGGCGCTGCTGCCGGCCGACCGGGTGCTCTGCGCCCAGCACGCCTGGCTGTCGCCGCTGCCGCCCGAGGGCGCCTCGGCCATCCTCTACCGGTCGGTGGACTTCGCGCCGGAGATCGCCCAGGCCCAGCACATCCGCGCCACCGACCTGCGCCGCGACGGCATCGTGGACCGGGTCATCCCGGAGGTGCCCGACGCCGCGTACGAGCCGAGGCAGTTCTGCGAGCGGGTGGGGCGGGCGCTGGAGTACGAGATCGCGAACCTGCTGGAGCTGAGCCCGGCCGACCGTTTCGCGGCCCGCCGGGCCCGCTTCCGCAACCTC
Organism: Nonomuraea sp. NPDC005650; assembly: GCF_040605375.1. Classification (NCBI taxonomy): domain Bacteria; kingdom Bacillati; phylum Actinomycetota; class Actinomycetes; order Streptosporangiales; family Streptosporangiaceae; genus Nonomuraea; species Nonomuraea sp. NPDC005650. Next base: position 160,706 of record NZ_JBEXCR010000003.1, on the reverse strand, counting down.
GGTTAGGAGCGAGGGGCCGGCGTGACCGTCACCGTGACCTTCGGCGTGGGGTACCGGGGAGGCTCGTACCGCCACAGCACCTTGCCGCCCGCGTCGTAGCCCGTGAGGGAGGCGGTCTCGTCGGCTCCCTTCAGAGCGGGGGCCGCGAACAGCGTCACGTTCTGCTCCCAGGCGTCCGGGACGGCCTCGGCCGTTGCGGTGCCGCCCTTCGCGCGGAGCTCCACCTTGGCGGTGCCCGCGGGCGCGTAGCCGTACCAGGCCTTCTTGCCGATGGCCCACCGGACCGGCTGCTCGGCGTCCAGCAGGTCGCCGAGCCGCGCGCCCGGCAGCGGGCCCGGCAACGCCCCCGCCACCTCGCCGTTCTCCCAGAAGGTCGTGCACGAGGGCGTGACGAGAGCCGTGACGCCCGCCGGCAGGGTCTGGGGGGCGGCCTCGGACGACGCGGCCCGTCGCACGCAGCCCTTGTCGTAATTCGGGAGCTGCTTGTCCGGCTTGCCCTTCATCTTCACGATGAAGCCGCCGACCTCGGCGCCCAGCGGAACGCTGACGTGCCACACCCGGCGCGGAGTGTCCTTCCCGCGCAGGAACGAGGCACGGACCCGCTGACCGTCGGAGAGGACCGCGTCCGCCGACTCCCAGTCCTCGCGGGCCGGGCCGAAGTAGATGTCCGCGCCGGGGTCCGGCAGGTAGGTGGTCGCCTGCCGGACGGGGTCGGAGCTCGGCAGGGCGCCGAAGAGGCAGCTGGTGACACCCCAGTGGTTCGGCCCGGGCCCGCCGGAGAAGCAGAACGGGTCCCCTTCGCCCTGCCTGAACCACATGCGTACCGGCCGGCCGGAGCCTTCGGTGCCCGGGAGGGTCATCACCTCGCCGGCCACCTTGTCGGTCTCGTACAGCTCCTCGGGGGCCGGCTCGTCATGCTGCCAGACCTGCTTGCCCGCCGCGTCATAGGCGGCGACGCGGCGGCCCTCGGCCGGGTCGTCGGACGGGCTCGCGGCGCCGAACAGCGCGATGCCCAGGTTCCAGGGGTCGGGCCTGGTCGCGACGCTCGCCGTGCGCCCGCTGTCGAACGTGACCTCGATCCTGGCGACGTCCCGGCGGGCGAAGCCGACGATCACGTCCTTCTGGGGGCTGATCGTCACCGCCGCGTCCGCCTCGCCGGGCGTCTGCGAGCCGAGTTCGGCGCCGTGGCGCGACCACGTCAGCAGCGTCCCGCCCTTCGCCCGGGGCGTCCGGTACGGCCGGACGGAGATGCCCTGGGACAGCTCCATGGGCGCGCTCATGGGCTGCCCGCTCGGCGCGGCCAGGCCGTCGCGGGACCACCACCCGAGATCCTTGCCCTTGACGTCCGAGATCCGGATCCTGGACATGGGCTCCTGGGACGGATACGTCACGGTCCACAGCCGGTACGGGGCGCCGGCCAAGCTCCGCACCGTGCCGGGGAACTCCTGCCCGCCCTTCGTGACCCCGGCCACCGCGCCCACGTCCTGGCGGGCCAGCCCCCAGTCCATCGCGGTCGCCGCGCCGTCGCGCACCGTGCTGCCGACGTACCAGGCGTCCACGTGCTGCCACGCGACGGCGTCGACGCAGGCCCCGTACGGCTCGCCGGCGGCCCGCTCGACGATGTAGCAGATCTCCGGATAGCCCAGCTTCCCCCTGGCGAACCAGATCCGCAGCGGCTTGCCTTCGGAGGGGTTGTCGACGACCGCCTCCTTGCCGAGGGGCGTGCGCTCCTTCATGAGCTGCTGGTGGATCCCGGTCGGGTCGATCGCGGTGTTCCTGCCCAGGCCCCCGTTGAGCAGGACAGGAACGAACACCGTCAGCAGCGCCACGGGCAGCGCGGCCAGCAGCCACCGGGCCTGCCGGCGCCGCGGCCGGCGCTCCGTGATGCGCGCCCAGGCGTGCGGGTCGGGCTCGTAGGTCTGGGCGCGGGCGGTGAATGCGGCGCGCAGGCGCTCTTCCAGGTCGTTCACGCGTCCTCCTCCGTCAGCGCCCTGCCCAGGGCCGCCAGGGCCCGGCTCGCGTGGGTCTTCACCGATCCGGGCGAGACGCCCATGGCGTCGGCGATCTCGCGCTCCGACAGATCCAGCCAGTAACGCAGGACCAGCGCCTCGCGCTGGCGGCGCGGCAGCCGGTCCACGGCGGCCAGCAGCTCGCGGTGCTCCTCGGAGACGAGCACGGCGTGCTCGCTGCTGCGCGCCGGTTCTGGAGGGTCGGGGCGGCGCAGCCGGACGAGGTTGAGGTGGCGCAGGCGGTTGCGCGTCAGGTTGCAGACGGTCGCACGCAGGTAGGCCAGGGCGGCCCCGTCGTCGCGCAACCGCCTTGTGTGCAGCCGGGCGAACGCCTCCTGGGCGATGTCCTCAGGGTCGTCCGCGCCGAGCAGCCCGGCCAGGCGTACCAGGGAGTGGTACTGGGCCGCGAACAAGTCGGCGAACGACGGCTGCGCCATGGTCGCTGTTTCGGTCACCTCATAGAGACACCCGGAACGGCGGCAGGTTGACTAGGGGACCGGAATCCGTTCGACGCGGATCGAGAAGACCTCCTCGCGGGGCACCACGACCTCGTAGGCGCCGTGGTCGACCAGCCAGTAGCCCAGCGCCTCCGCCTTCATCCCGCTGTGGCCCGTGTAGGCGATGTGCAGCCCGTCCTCGTCCTCGTCGATCACGATGCACGGCTCGCCGCCGAACGCCCCCACCGTGCGGATCAGCACGAGCCACTCCAGCTGGGACCTGGCCACCACCTTGCGCCAGTAGCCCGAGGCGGGGTCGAACCCGTCCAGCTCCACTTCGCTGAACAGCACCACCTGGCCGTTGTCGGGGCCCAGGGCGGCGGGCAGCGTGCGACCGTCCAAGCGCGCCACGAAGCCGGAGGCGACCGGCATGATCTCCTCGCTCATGCGCCCTCCTCCGTCGGGTGCCTGAGCGAGACTCGGCTGTGTCCATTGAATCGCTCGATGCTCTCGCTCATGCACCCTCCTTGATCGATCGCCCGAGCGAGAGTCGGCTGTCGTTGATGGGTCGCTCGCTCATGCCGTGGGCCGCCAGGTCAGGCCGTCGTACTCGGCGAAGGGCCGCTCGCCGTCGGCGGTGACGTGGATGATCTCCGCCCCGGCCGGGATCGGCATCGGAACGGTGTGGAACTGCGGCACCACGTGATCCGACGATGTTGTGAAACCGTTGCCGGCGAACGGCGGCGCGTCGCTCCAGTCGCCACCCATATGGGGCCCGTACGGGACCGCGTAGGTGTCGACGTCGCGGGCGTACCAGCGCATCACGTAGAGCTCGGGCACCTCGCCGAACAGCTCGGATCCGTCATAGGACAGGTCGAGCCCGTGATAAAGCGACTCAGGCGTGGTCAGCCTGACGCAGTCCTGCACGCGGTAAACATAACCCGAGATCACCGTGCGTTTGCCCGACAGGTATGGCACGAGCAGACGCGGCGGGACAACCTTCTGCATCTGCGTTCCGCTCACGGTACTACTTTACGATCGGTTGAACCTCAGAGAACCCGGTGTTGGAGGCACGGCAGGGTCTCCCTGGCCGTCGTCGTCCATTCGTGATCAACCCGCACGATCTGCACGCCGGGCGCGGTGCCCAGGTCGGCGCGGATCACGCCCAGGGGATCGACCAGCATGCTGCGGCCCACGCCGTATCCGTCGGACGACTCGGCCGGATTGGGCGCCTGGCCGACGGCGGCCGTCCACATCGTGTTCTCCAGCGCGCGGGCCCTGACCAGGGTGACCCAGTGGTCCTCCTTGAGCGGCCCGGAGCCCCATGCGGCGATCACCGCGAACAGCTCGGCGCCCTTGTCCACGAGCGCCCTGGCCAGCTCGGGGAAACGCACGTCGTAGCAGGTGATGAGGCCGATCCTGAGCCCCGCGAGCTCCACCACGGTCGGCTCCGCGCCGGGTGCGACCAGGTCGGACTCCTTCGCGCCGAACGAGTCGAACAGGTGGATCTTCCGGTACGCCGCCCGCACCGCGCCCTGGGCGTCGATGGCCACGGCCGTGTTGCGCACGCGGCCGTCGCCCGCCTCGAAGACCCCGGCGATCACCGGCAGCCCGCGCTCCCTGGCCGCCTCCGCCAGGCCCGACACGAACGGCCCGTCCAGCGGCTCGGCCAGGTCCGTGATGCGCCGGCCGTAGCGGGTGAGCGTGGCCTCGGGGAAGATCGCCAGGTCGGCCCCCTCGGCCCTGGCGAGCGCCTCCTGGGCACGTTTGAGGTTCGTGGACGGGTCAGGAGACACCGGGATCTGGCAGAGGGCGATTTCGGTCACGGCCGGACTCTAACCGGTTGGGCACCACTCGAAACCAGGTCAGGCACCGCCAGATCCACTCAAGCGGCCCGTACCTGAATCTGGCCAGCCACCACCTGCTGAACAGCACCTGCGCGGCCACGGTCACCGCCGCCAGCGCCACCACCGACCAGCGCGTCGGGTCGGTGTTCAGCAGCGGGGTGGCCAGGACGATCACGACGGTGCCCATGACGTAGTTCGTCAGCGCCATCCTGCCCAGCGGCTCCAGCACCGCCGCCAGCCACGGCCGCAGCGCGAGCAGCAGCCCCAGCGCGTACGCCGCCGCGCCCGCCAGCGCGGCCGTGCTGTAGAGGATCCACCCGCCGTCGCTCACCCACGCGGCCGTCAGCAGCGCGGCGGCCAGCGCACTGACCACGAACGAGGGCAGCAGCAGCGACCTGGGCGGGCTCAGCCGCCACACCCCCATGCCGACCAGGAACAGGCCGGGGATCAGCCACGACCCGCCGCCCACCTGGAGCCCCCACGCCAGCCCCGCCAGCCCGAGCAGCAGCACCGGCAGGCCGCCGGTCAGGAACGAGGCCGGCAGCAGCACCGCCGCGCCGTAGACGGCGTAGTCGGTCAGCACCTCGCCGTCGTAGAACGTGTGCTGGATCTGCCCGAGGCAGAACAGCCAGAACAGCCTGCTCAGCAGCGCCCAGCGGCTGTTGCCCCGCAGGAACAGCATGAAGCTGATGCCGAACAGCAGCGAGAAGATCGGGTAGAGCCGGCTCTGGAACAGCCCCTCGATGACCAGGTCGACGCCGTTGCGCGTGGTCTTGGCGTTGTGCTGCCAGGTGTTGACCAGCATGATGCCGCCCACCGCGAAACCACGGAGGGCGTCGAGCTCACGGATGCGCGTCACAGGAACCAGGTCAACCACCATACGAGGAATCCGGCGCCGACGACGGCCGCCGAGATCTGCGGCCAGCGCCGGTCGCGCAGGAGCACGGCGGCGGTCAGCACGACCGCGGCGGCGGCGATCCAGGTGTAGGCGACGGCCGTGCCGGGCACGCCGACCGCCAGCGCGGTCTCGTTCCGTTCGGCCAGGGCGTACACGGACTGCCCGACCAGCCCGGCGAAGGCCACGCCCGCCAGCCCGCCGAACGCCGCCAGCGCCCGGCCCTTCAGCGCGGCCATGACCAGCTGGATCAGGGAGACGAGCGCGAACAGTGCGAAGGGCGCGGCCAGCCAGGGCGACTTCGAGACCTGGTACGGGGCGGCGGTCACGTGCAGGTCGCCCGGCTGCCCGGTGTCGTCGTCGGCGCACGGCGCGGCCGGGTTCCCCGTCGGACTGTCGAGGAACTCCACGATCTTGCGGCGGGAGCAGGCGCTCGTCAGGAAGACGGCGTGGGAGGCGCGGGGGAACTCCTCGAAGCGGGCGCCGGGGATGGCCTCGGCCGCGGCCTTGCTGGTCCTGGTGGGGGTGGTGGGGTCGTACTGGCCGCCCACGACGTACACGGGGGCCTTGGTGGTGGCGTTGACGGGCTTGGACTTGGGGAGCTGCCAAGCATCACACACCGCCTTGTCCCCATTTACAGTGAAAAGTCGGGATTTTGTGGTGTGTGTGTTGAACGGGACCTCGTCCTGGCACTGCACCGCGTGATACAGCCCGAACTCGTGCGACACCAGCCCCTCGCCCACCGCGTCGGCCAGCGCCCCCAGCAGCTCGTCGTGGCCCTTCGCGAGCGCGCCGACCATGGCGGGCGCGACCGCCGCGAAGTCCGCCTCGTGCAGCGCCTCCGCCATGATCGTGGCCACGTCGTCGCCGCTGATCCGCGCCGTGAACGCCTTGCCGAGCAGCGGGTCGGTCGTCGTCACCTGCGCGGGCGTGGCGTTCAGCCGGGCCGTCATGGCCTCGAACGCGTCCTTCATGTTCAGCCGCGCCGCCGTGTCGGCCAGGTTCCGGTCGGCGTCGTCGTACCAGTTGACGCTCTCCGGCAGGTACGAGTCCAGCACCACCGACCGCACGCCCTCCGGGTCCGCGGCGGCGACGTCCATCATGACCCTGGTGGAGTAGCTGACGCCGAACAGGTTCCAGGAGTCGTACCCCAGCTGCTCGCGTAACGCGACGACGTCGGCCGCGATCTCCTTCGTGTTGTAGCCCCGCAGGTCGACGCCCTGCTCCTGGAGCCTCTTGCGGCAGCGGACGGCCGCCGCGCCGAGGTCGGCGGGCGGTCGCCGGAGCTGCCCGAGCAGCGCCTCGGCCGTCTCGGGGCACCCCAGGACCGGCTCGGAGTACTTGCTGCCGCGCTGCTCCACCGCGATCACGTCACGGTCGGGGAACATCTGGCTCAGGAAGCCCGTGAGCTGCATGGACGCCGACCCCGGGCCGCCGCTCATGTAGACGACGGGGTCGGGCTTGCGGTCCTTGGCGGTGGAGGCGTGGACGGAGTACCCCACCTTGATCTTCCGCTCCGGCGCGTCCCTGCGCTCGGGGACCTCGAGAAAGGCGCAGGTCGTCCGGGGTGGCATGGCGACGGGGCAGGCACTCGGGCCGGCGTCCGCCGGCGTCACCGTGGGGGGCGCGGTCAAGGCGAGGGCGAGTAAGACCCGAACGATCACGGGACGAGACTACCGACAAGGCGCCGGACCGCCTTATGCCCTTCGCGACATCAGGGGGCGGAATGATGAGCGGATTTCCCGCCGGGCATAGCCTAAGTGCCGTGACCGAACCACTTGTTGCCAGGATGCGCGCCTTCGGCACGACGATTTTCGCGGAGATGAGCGCGCTCGCCGTCGAGACCGGATCCATCAACCTCGGCCAGGGCTTCCCCGACACCGACGGGCCCGCGGCGATGCTCGACCGCGCGGTCCAGGCGATCACGTCGGGCGCCAACCAGTATCCGCCGGGGCCGGGGATCCTGGAGCTGCGCCGGGCGATCTCGGAACACCGCTCCGCCCACTACGACCTCTCCTACGACCCGGCGGGCGAGATCCTGGTCACGGTGGGAGCCACCGAGGCCGTCGCCTCCGCCGTCCTCGCCCTCTGCGAGCCGGGGGACGAGGTGATCGCCTTCGAGCCGTACTACGACTCGTACGCGGCCTCGATCGCGCTCGCCCAGGCCCGCCTGGTCGCCGTCACGATGCGGCCGGTGGAGGGGCGCTTCACGTTCGACCCCGACGAGCTGCGCGCCGCCGTCACCCCACGCACCCGCGTCATCCTCGTCAACTCGCCGCACAACCCCACCGGCACCGTGTTCACCCGCGCCGAGCTCGAGGTCATCGCCGAGCTCTGCCAGGAGCGCGGGCTGATCGCGGTGACCGACGAGGTGTACGAGCACCTGACGTTCGACGGGGTCGAGCACATCCCGCTGGCCACGCTGCCCGGCATGCGCGAGCGCACGGTGATGATCTCGTCCGCGGGCAAGACGTTCTCGGTCACCGGCTGGAAGACCGGCTGGATCTGCGCCCCTCCCGCCCTGGTCACGGCGGTGCAGACGGTCAAGCAGTTCCTCACGTTCACGTCGAGCGCGCCGTGGCAGCTGGCGGTGGCGTACGGGCTGCGGCACGAGCTGGAGTGGGTGTCCGCGCTGCGCGCCGGCCTCCAGGACAAGCGCGACCGCCTCATGGAGGGCCTCTCGGCCGCCGGCTTCTCGGTCCTGCGGCCCTCCGGCACGTACTTCGTCCAGACGGACATCCGCCCCCTGGGCTTCACCGACGGCCTCGAACTCACCCGCCGCCTCCCTCAGCTCGCCGGCGTGGTGGCCATCCCGACCCAGGTCTTCTACGACCACGCCGACCGGGGGCGGCACTTCGTCCGCTTCGCCTTCTGCAAGAAGGACGAGGTCATCGACGAGGCCGTGACCCGCCTCAAACACCTCTCCACCTGACCCCCTCTCACTCGCCCGCCACCCGCCCGTCCGCCGCCACCCGCCCGTCGATCACCGACGGCGCCCAGCCCCGGCCGCGTAAGGCGCTCAGGCCGAGGAGCGGGTCGCGGCCGAGGGGCGAAGGCCGTCGAAGACGATGGCGAGGGTCCTGGTACGCAGGCCCTCGTCCCACCCGTTGTGCTGCGCCGCCAGACACGTGGCGCTCAACAACGCCAGCAACTCCGCCATCCCCACATCCCCGCGAACCGCCCCGGAGCCCTGCGCCCGCACCAGCAGCGTCTCGATGGCCCCCCGGATGTCCGGCGTCCCGGCCTTGGCGTCGATCCCCGCCGCCGCCAGTGCGTCCACGAGCACCTTCTTGACGGTCGAATCCTCCACGATCATCGTGAAGTACTCGAAGAACGCCTCCCCGGCGTCCGGGGCCGTGGCCAGTTCGTCGGCCAGCGAGGCCAGCCGCGCCATCCGATCGACGACGATCGCCTGGTAGAGGTCCTCCTTGGCGGGGAACTGGCGGTAGATCGTACCCACCCCCACCCCCGCCAGCGAGGCGATCTCGCGCATCGACGCGGCCAGCCCGTCCCTGGCCAGCACCACTTCGGCGGCCTCCAGCACCCGGGCGCGGTTGCGTCGCGCGTCCGCACGCATCACAGAGAGCCCTCCCTCATTGACAACCGGAACAGATGTTCCGTATGGTCAACATCCGGAACAATCATTCCGATTCTAGGGGAAATCCATTGGACCACCTGAATCTGGGCCGTTCCGGCCTGCGCGTCTCCAGGGCCTGCCTGGGCACCATGAACTTCGGCACCGAGAACGGCCTGGCCGCCAGTGACGAGGCCGAGGCGGGCCGGATCATCGACGCGTTCCTCGACGCCGGCGGCAACTTCATCGACACCGCCGACCTCTACCACCGTGGCGAGACCGAGGAGATCGTCGGCCGCGCGCTGAAGGGCAGGCGCGAGTGGGTCGTACTGGCCACAAAAGGCGCCATGCCGGTGGGCACGGAGGGGCGCGGCCTGTCGCGGCGCCACCTCACCAGGGCCCTCGACGCCAGCCTGCGCCGGCTCGGCACCGACTACGTGGACCTCTACCAGTGCCACCAGTGGGACCCGGCGACGCCGATCGAGGAGACGATGGCCACGCTGGACGGGTTCGTCAAGGCGGGCAAGGTCCGCTACCTCGGCTGCTCCAACTTCACCGCGACCCAGCTCGTCGAGTCGCAGTGGGCCGCCGCCCGCGTGGGCGGCACCCCGTTCGTGAGCCTGCAGCCGCAGTACTCGCTCATCCAGCGGGTGATCGAGGCGGAGATCCTGCCGGCGTGCGAGCGGCACGGGATCGGCACGGTCGTGTACGGGACGCTCGGCGGCGGCGTGCTGACCGGCCGCTACAGGCGCGACGAGGCCCCCGACCCCGACAGCCGCATGGGTCGGCTGCTCGGCCACTCCCTCCCCGGCGCGAACCAATGGGCCCGATCACTGCTCAACGACCGCAACCTGGACATCGCCGACGGGCTCGTAAAGGTCGCGGCCGAGCTTGGCGCGACACCGGCAGGGGTGGCCCTGGCCTGGGTGGCGCGGCGCCCCGGGGTGACCTCGGTGCTGATCGGCCCGCGATCGGTGGGGCAGCTGCGGGAGAACCTGGCGGCGTTCGACCTGGACCTCCCGCAGGAGGCGGCGTCCCGGCTGGACGAGATCTCCCGCCTCGACCTCGGCCCCATGGACGGCTCGTTCTTCCACCTCACCCCCCGCTGATCCCCACCCGCCCCTCAATGCCCGCCGATCATGCTGCGCTGGGACGGCGTCGCCTGGAAGCGCCATCCGGCTCCCGCGTCGAGTTCGCCCCTGACGGAATGGGCGGCGTCCCGCGGCTGGTCCCGGGCCGCCGTCGCGGAGTTCCGGGCCGACGGAGAGTGAGAGGTGCGCGTCTCACCCTTTGTGCGCGCAGCGGGCCGGGGGCGGCTGCGGGGTCAGCGGCGGCTGGTCTCGTCGCGCGACTCATCCACCGGGGCGAGCGCGGCGGCGGGCTCGCCAGAGGGGCCGGAGTCCGAGGGGCCGGGCTCGCCGGCGGCGTTCTCGTCCAAGGGGGTGAGCGTGCCCGTGGCCGCCTCGTGCTCCATCCCGGTCGCCTGCAGCAGGTCGACGACCACAGAACGCAGCTGCGCGATGATCACGTGCGCCGAGAAGCCGAGCCCTTCCGGCCGCTCCCGGGCCGCCACCGCCAGCAGCGCCTGGCGGGCCAGCGTCGGCTCCCGGCCGGCCCCGAGCTCCAGTTGCAGCAGCAGTGCCGCCTCGGAGACCTCGCGCAGGGCCTCCGCCAAGGCGGTGGGCGGCGGGCTGGCCTCCCCGAGCGAGGCGAGGGTACGCCTGCTCAGCACCCGGGCGTTCCGCATCGCGAGATCCACCGGCACGGCGGCGGTCTCGTAGCGCGCCAGCCTGGCCTTCCTGTGCCAGTGCAGCGGCGAGATCATCGTGATCTCCTTGGCGGTCTCCAGCGCGTGCTCGAACTCCGCCACCGCCTCCTGCGTGTCCCGGGCCTCCTCCAGCGCCTCCGCCGCCAGCTCCACGTCCCGCTTCTCGATCGCCTCCGCCGCCCGTTCCAGCACCGTGGACAGCGCGTCGAGCACCCCGGAAAGGTGCTTGGCCGCGATCGTGAACGGGCTGGCGGGCAGCAACGCGACCGCCGCGATCCCGATGATGCCCCCGGTGAGCGCGTCCGCCATCCGGTCCAGCCCGCCGGCCCCGTCGCCGGGCACCAGGGTGGCGACCAGCACGGCCGACGACCCGGCCTGCGCGACGAACAGCGCCCCGCTGTTCAGCAGCACCGCGACGGTCATCGCCAGCGCCACCACGAGCGCGAGCTGCCAGGCGCCCGAGCCGATCCAGGACACCAGCAGGTCGCCGACGCCCACTCCGAGGCTGACGCCGATCACCAGCTCGGCCACCCTGCGCAGCCGCTGCCCCAGCCCGACGCCCACGCAGATCAGCACCGAGATCGGCGCGAAGAACGGGTGGGGGTGGCCGAGCAGTTCCATGGCGATGATCCAGGCCAGCGCGGAACCCACCGCGCATTGCGCGATGGAGGGCGCCATGAGGCCGAACGTGCCCAGTCGTTCCTTCACATGATCGCTGAGCCTGGTTCGCACCCTTCTACCTTGGCCGATCTATATGACGTTGAGGTCACATTTGCCCCGGCTAAGTCGTTTTCGTTAGGGGTTGTGTTGATTTTTCGGGGGCCGTCGGAGTCCTGTGCGCCAGTGTCGGAGGGCGGGTCCGCCTCGGGGTGGACGTCCAGCATCGGCAGGGTCGCGGCCGCTTCGTTCCGATCCATGCCGGTCGCCAGGAGAAGATCCACGACGATGGACCGGAGCTGGGCGATCATCACGTCCGCCGAGAAGCCCCACCGCTCCGCCCCCTGCCGCGACGCGACCGCCAGGATCGCCCGGGAGGCCCTTTCCGGCGATCGTCCGTGGGCCAGGTCGTCCCGGAGGATGAGCGTCGCGTCGGCCAGTTCGCGCAGCTCGCGTGGCAGCCAGGGCGGGGTGGGGCCGGGGCCGTCGAGCGCCACGATGGCCCGCCTGGCCAGCACTCTGGCGTTTCTGAGCGCGTGATCGAGCGGCGCGGACGCCTTCTCGTACCCCTCCAGGGAGGGACGGCGGTGGCGGTGCAGCGGCGAGATGGTGGCGATCTCCATGCTCGTCTCCAGCGCCTGCCTGAACTCCTCCACGGTCTTGTGGCTGCCGCGCGCCTCCTCCAGCGCGTCGGTGGCCAGGCGTGGGTCGCGCGTCTCGATGGCCTCGGCGATCTGCCGCAACACGTCGGCCAGCGCGCCGAACATCCCCTTCGCGTGCCGCCTCGCCAGCGCCGACGGGCTGGTGGGCAGCAGGGCGACCGCCGCGAGCCCCATGAGCCCGCCGACCAGGGCGTCGACCATCCTGTCGAACCCGCCGCTGCCGCTCGGCGGCAGGAGGGTGGCGACGAGCACGGCCGAGGAGCCCGCCTGGAGGACGATCAGCGAGCCGCTGTCGAGCAGCACCGCCACGGCCATGGCCAGCGCCACCACCAGCGCGATCTGCCAGGCGCCCGAGCCGATCCGCGACACCAGCAGGTCGCCCACGCCGACGCCCAGACTGACCCCCACGACCAGCTCCACCACCCGCCGCAACCGCTGGCCCAGCCCCACACCGATGCAGATCACGACCGCGATGGGCGCGAAGAACGGGCGACTGTGGCCCAGCAGATCCTTGGCTACGAGCCAGGCGATCGCGGCTCCGACCGCACACTGGCCGATCGACGGGGCCATCAGCCTCAGTCTGCCCAGACGCTGAGGTACGTGCATGTCAACCACGCCCCTACCCTGGCGTGTTCACGTGACACCAGGGTTACGGCGCGATGAGATGCGGCACATCCCGCCCGACAGGGCCGGTCTGTCAGCCGTCCAGGAACGCGTCCACCGCCTGCAGGAACCGGCCGCGGGCCGCGGTGTGGATCAGGTGCCCGACGTTGATCGTGACCAGTTTCGCCCCCGGGATCCGCGCAGCCACCTCCTCGGCCCTGACGTGGCTCAGCTCCCCGCCGCTCAGCACCAGCGTCGGCGCGGTGATCCTGCCGAGCCCCGTCAGCCAGGCGGGATCGGGGCTGACCAGCTGCGGCTCCGTCCCGTGCACCATGCGCCAGTCGAACCCGGTCGAATCGTCCTCGACGATCGGCGGGCGGTTCGGGATGGGAAGCGGCGGCGGCGCGTCCTCGAGCACCAGCCGCTCGACCCGGTCCGGATGGTTCATGGCCAGGTGGTAGGCCACGATGCCGCCGAGCGAGTGCCCGACCAGCGTGGCCCGCCCGATGCCCAGGTGGTCGAGCAGCGCGACGACGTCCTCGGCCATCTCCGGCAGCTCGTACGAGCCCGGATAGTCGCTGGCCCCGTGCCCGCGCAGGTCCAGGGCGATGACGTGGTAGCGCGCCGCGAAGTGCTGGGTGATGCCGTTCCAGTCGTTGTGGTTGGCGGTCCGGCCGTGGATCAGCAGGAGCGGGGGAGCGGTGGGGTCGCCTTCCTCCCGGTATACGAGCTTGATCCCGTTGGCGTGTGCTTCGCGAATCACACCGGCGACCATATCGTCCGGTGAACGCCTGGGCCCGGCGCGCGTACGGGCCCGCCGCCCCGTGGCGCTGAGCGGACCTTGACATCGTCGGCGGGGTTCATGGGCAGACATTGACCATGAACCCCGCTGACCGGCTCGGATAGCGTCGCGAGGGCGGGGAGGACCGGTAACGGAGAAGGGGCGTCATATGCCGGACCCGATTGAAGTACGCAAGGTGCCGATCGAGAGCGTCACCGACGCCGCCGGGCTCAGGCGGCTCATCGCCGACGGGGTGATCGAGGCGCGCCGGGTGCTCGCCGTCGTCGGCAAGACCGAGGGCAACGGCGGCGTGAACGACTACACGCGCATCCTCGCCGACCGGGCCTTCCGCGAGGTGCTGGCGGAGCACGGGCACCCGTCGCCGGAGAGCGTGCCCCTGGTGTGGTCGGGCGGCACCGACGGCGTGCTCAGCCCGCACGCCACCATCTTCGCCACCACGGCCGACGCGCCCCCGTCCGACGAGCCGCGGCTGTCGGTGGGCGTGGCGATGAGCGAGGTGATCCTGCCTGAGGACATCGGCAGGCCCGCCATGGTGGAGAAGGTCGCGGCGGGCGTACGCGAGGCCATGAAGATCGCGGGCATCGACGACCCGCGCGACGTCCACTACGTACAGACCAAGACGCCGCTGCTCACCCTGGCCACCATCACCGACGCCAAGAGCCGCGGCCAGGAGACCGCCATCGAGGAGACCGGACCCTCCATGGACCTGTCCAACTCGACCACCGCCCTCGGCATCGCCGTCGCCCTCGGCGAGATCGACATGCCGCGCGCCGACCAGATCCACAAGGACCTGTCGCTGTACTCGTCCGTGGCCTCGTGCTCGTCCGGGGTGGAGCTGGACCGGGCCCAGATCGTGCTGGTGGGGAACGTACGGGGGATCGGCGGCCGCTACCGCATCGGCCACAGCGTCATGAAGGACGCCCTGGACGCCGACGGCATCTGGGAGGCCATCAGGGACTCGGGGCTGCCGCTGCCGGAGCGCCCGCACCCCTCGGACCTCGGGGGGCGGCTGGTGAACGTGTTCATGAAGTGCGAGGCCGACCCGTCGGGACGGGTACGCGGACGGCGCAACATCATGCTGGACGACTCGGACGTGCACTGGCACCGGCAGATCAAGGCGACGGTGGGCGGGGTGGCGGCCTCGGTCACGGGCGACCCGGCGGTGTTCGTCTCGGTGGCGGCCGTCCATCAGGGGCCCTCGGGCGGAGGCCCGGTGGCGGCCATCTCCGACCTCGGCTGACGCTGGTTCTCCCTATGTAAAGTAACGAGATATGGGGAGCAACCCGCGGATGACCACGCCGACCCTGGCCGTCATCCGAGCCCTCCTGAGCGAGCCCGGCGGCGAGCGCTACGGGCTCGAACTGTGCGAGCTGGCCTCGCTGCCGAGCGGCACGGTCTACCCGATCCTGGCCAGGCTGGAGCAGATCGGCTGGGTGGCGAGCCGATGGGAGGATCCTGACCCGCACGTGACGCAGGGGCGCCCGCGTCGCCGTTACTACCGGATCACCCCGGACGGTGCGGAGCCGGCCCGTGAGGCCGTCAGGCGGGCGTTCCGGTCGCGCGGACAGCGGGCGCCCGGCCGGCTGGACCGCGACGGGGTGTGAACGGTTCGCCCGACCCCTCGCCGCCTGCGCGTGACGCGCTCCAGGGCAGGCTGCGGGGGCAGGGACGGGCGCGGGTAGTGTCGGGGGGTGCCGAGCATCCCGCGACCTCTCGACCCTGACGACGACGGCGGCGCCGCGCCCGCGGTGGCCGCCGCCCTGGCCTCCTACCAGGAGGGCACGGCCGACGCCGCCGACGTGCTGAACGCCCTCAGCGGCGCCCGGCTGCTGGTGCCCGTCGTGGCGCTGCTGACCGAGAGCGAGGTCGGCGCGCACGGGCTGCGGCAGGAGAAGGAGAGCGAGATGGCGCTGCCCAAGCTCGTCGGGGCGGACGGCAGGCAGGCGGTGCTCGCGTTCACCGGCAGCGAGACGCTGGCCCGGTGGCGGCCCGACGCCCGGCCGATCCAGGCCACGGCGCTGCAGGTGTGCCAGGCGGCGGTGCAGGAGAAGGCGGCGGCGGTCGTGGTGGACGTGGCCGGGCCGGTCCAGTTCGTGATCGAGGGGGCGGTGCTGGAGGCGCTGGCGGCCGTCGAATCGGGGACCGTCGATCGGCTCGGCGGCGTGACGGTGGCCCGGGTGGAGCCCGTCCGGCGCCGCCGATGGTTCTCCAGAAAGGGCCGATAGCCCTGGCGGGGCCGATATCAGGTGGAGTGATCCGGCCCACATGGGCGGGGCGGCGCATTAGGGTCGGCTCGTGGTCGCACTCATGGCGCTCGCCGGGCTGATCTGCGGGCGCCCCATCCGAGCGCTGGCCGACTCCTACGACGAGGGCCCGGTCCACTACGACCAGGGCGCGCTGATCCACCGGCCCGGTCCGGGCGTCGAACTGATGACCGCCGCCGTGGCCGCGCTCGTCGCCTGGCGGTTCGGGCTGCCGTACGTGCCTTTCGCCCTCATCGGCACCGCCCTGGCGGTCGTCGACTGGCGTACCAGCCTGCTGCCCGACGCGATCACGCTCCCGGCGTACCCGATCATGGCCCTGGCCCTGGCGCCGACGGGAGAGCTGCCCAGGGCGCTGGCTGGCGGGGTGGCGCTGACGGCCCTGTACGGGCTGCTCTGGTTCGTCAGACCGGAGGCGATGGGCCTGGGGGACGTCAAGCTGGCCGGGCTCATCGGGATGGCCGCCGCGGCCCTGGGCTGGCAGGCGTGGGTCGTCGCGGCCTTCTGCGGCCAGCTGCTCGGCGCCCTCTACGGCCTGGCGCTCCTGCTGTCCGGGCGCGGGACGAGGGACACCCAGTTCCCGTTCGGGCCGTTCATGCTGCTGGGCGCGTTCACGACACTCTGTCTCGGCTGGTGAACGCGGGACATCTCACTAGGCAGCACATGGAAGACTTGTACGCATGTTGCGCTGGTTGACCGCCGGAGAGTCCCACGGCCCCGAACTCGTCGCCATCCTCGAAGGCCTGCCGGCCGGGGTGGAGGTGACCACGGCCGCCATCGACGAGGCCCTGCGCCGCCGCAGGCTCGGTTATGGCCGGGGTGCCCGGATGAAGTTCGAGCAGGACCAGGTGACGATCGTGGGCGGCGTCCGCCACGGCCGCACGATGGGCAGCCCGGTCGCGATCCGCATCGGAAACACCGAGTGGCCCAAGTGGGAGAAGGTGATGGCGGCCGACCCGGTCGACCCTGCCGAGCTGGAGGGCCTCGCGCGCAACGCGCCCCGGTCCCGCCCGCGTCCCGGCCACGCCGACCTGGCGGGCATGCAGAAGTACGGGTTCGACGACGCCAGGCAGGTGCTCGACCGGGCCAGCGCCCGCGAGACCGCCGCCCGCGTCGCGCTCGGCGAGGTCGCCAGGCGCTTCCTCAAGCAGGCGCTGGGCGTCGACATCGTCAGCCACGTCACCGAGATCGGCGGCGCGAAGAGCCCGGCGGAGGTCCTGCCCGGGCCAGGCGACCTGGCCAGGGTCGATGAGGACCCGGTGCGCTGCTCCGACGCCGAGGGCAGCGCCGCCATGATCGCCGTGATCGACAAGGCCCACAAGGACGGCGACACCCTCGGCGGCGTCGTCGAGGTCCTCGCCTATGGCCTGCCGCCCGGCCTGGGCAGCTACACCCACTGGGACCGCAGGCTCGACTCCAGGCTCGCCGGCGCGCTCATGGGCATCCAGGCGATCAAGGGCGTGGCGGTCGGCGACGGCTTCGAGACCGCGCGCAGGCCCGGCTCCCAGGCCCACGACGAGATCGAGTACACCACCGAAGACGGCGTGCGCCGCATCACCAACCGCGCGGGCGGCGTCGAGGGCGGCATGACGAACGGCGAGATCCTGCGCGTCAGCGCCGCCATGAAGCCGATCTCCACCGTGCCCAGGGCGCTGGCCACGATCGACGTCAAGACCGGCGAGGCGGCCAAGGCCCACCACGAGCGCTCCGACGTGTGCGCCGTCCCGGCCGCCGGCATCGTGGCGGAGGCCATGGTCGCGCTGGTGCTGGCCGACGCGGCGCTCGAGAAGTTCGGCGGCGACTCCGTGGAGGAGGTCGCCCGCAACCTGTCCGGCTACCTGTCTTCGATGGTGATCAAATGAGCGACCAAATGAGCAGGGTTGTATTGATCGGTCCTCCCGGGTCCGGTAAGACGACGCTCGGGCAGTTGCTCGCCGAGCGGCTCGGCGTCGGGTTCCGTGACACCGACGCAGACGTGGAGGCCGTGGCGGGCAAGCCCGTCTCCGACATCTTCGTCGAGGACGGCGAGGCCCGCTTCCGCGAGCTGGAGCACGAGGCCGTACGCCGCGCCCTGGCCGAGCACGACGGGATCCTGTCGCTCGGCGGCGGCGCCGTGCTCAACGAGGAGACGCAGGCCCTGCTGGCGGGCCACCACGTCGTCTACCTGCAGGTGGGGCTGGCGGACGCGGTCCAGCGGGTGGGGCTGGCCTCGGCCCGGCCGCTGCTCGTGCTCAACCCGCGCAGCCAGCTGAAGAAGCTGATGGAGGAGCGGCGGCCGGTCTACGAGCGCCTGGCGGTGGCGACCGTGGTCACCGACAAGCGGGAGCCGGAGGAGCTCGCCGACGAGATCATCAAGGGGTTGCCCGCATGAGCGCCACGAGGATCCCCGTCCGCGGGGACAGCCCGTACGACGTGGTGGTCGGCACCGGGGTGCTGGCCGAGCTGACCACGCTGCTCAAGCCCGGCGTGCGCACGGTCGCCGTGATTCACCCGGAGACGCTGCCGGAGATCTCCGGCCCGGTCGGCGAGGTGCTGCGCGAGGCCGGCTACGAGGTGGTCGAGCTGCCCGTGCCCGACGGCGAGCAGGCCAAGACCGTCGAGGTGGCCGCCGGGCTCTGGTCGGCGCTCGGCCGGCACGGCGTGACCCGCTCCGACGCCGTGGTGGGCGTGGGCGGGGGCGCGACGACGGACCTGGCGGGGTTCGTGGCCGGCACGTGGCTGCGCGGCGTACAGGTCGTGCTCGTGCCCACGACGCTGCTCGCCATGGTCGACGCGGCCGTCGGCGGCAAGAACGGCATCGACACGCCCGAGGGCAAGAACCTCGTGGGCACCTTCCTGCCGCCGGCCGGGGTGCTGTGCGAGCTGTCCACGCTGTCCAGCATGCCGAAGCGGGACTATGTGGCCGGCCTGGCCGAGGTCATCAAGGGCGGGTTCATCGCCGACCCGGAGATCCTCAGGCTCGTCGAGGCGGACCCGGAGGCCGCCACGAGGCCCGACGGCCCCCACACCCGCGAGCTGATCGAGCGCAAGATCCGGGTCAAGGCCGACGTCGTGGGCGCTGACCTGCGCGAGGCGGGCCTGCGCGAGATCCTCAACTACGGCCACACCCTCGCCCACGCCATCGAACGCGAGGAGCACTACGCCATCCGCCACGGCGAGGCCGTCGCCATCGGCATGGTCTACGCCGCCGAGCTGTCGAAGCTCGCCGGCCGCGCCGACCTGGTCGGACGCACCAGGTCCATCCTCACGAGCGTCGGCCTGCCCACCGCCTACCGCGCCGACGCCTGGAAGTCCCTGCGCGACCACATGCGGCTGGACAAGAAGAACCGCGGCGCCAAGCAGCGGTTCGTCGTGCTCGACGGCCTGGCCGAGCCGGGCCGGCTCGAAGGCCCCTCGGAAGAGCTGCTCGAAGCCGCCTACAAGGAGATCTCCGCATGATCCTCGTGCTCAACGGGCCCAACCTGGGCCGGCTCGGCACCCGCGAGCCCGACGTCTACGGCGCCGAGACGTTCGAGGACCTCAGCGCGCTCTGCCGCGACACCGGCAGGAAGCTCGGCGAGCACGTCGAGGTGCGCCAGACCAACGACGAGGCCGAGCTGATCGGCTGGATCCACGAGGCCGCCGACGGCCGCATCCCGGTCGTGCTCAACCCGGCCGCCTTCACCCACTACTCCTACGCCCTGCGCGACGCGATCGCCATGCGCACGGCACCGCTGGTAGAAGTGCACATCTCCAATCCGGCCGCCAGGGAAGAGTTTCGCCACAACTCCGTGGTCGCCGGGGTGGCGACGGGCACCATCGCGGGCTTCGGACTACAGTCGTACGTCCTTGCGCTGCACGCTATCGCGGAGATGAACACCACCTCATGAGGCACTACAAGTCCTTCGTCGCCCTCGGCGACAGCTTCACGGAAGGACTGAACGACCCCGGTCATAACGGTCACTACCGTGGTTGGGCCGACCGGGTGGCCGAACGGCTCGCCGCCGACGAACCCGGCTTCCGCTACGCCAACCTGGCCGTGCGCGGCAAGCTGCTCGACCAGATCGTGGCCGAGCAGGTGCCGGCGGCCGTCGACATGGCACCCGACCTGGTCAGCCTCTGCGCCGGGGGCAACGACCTGCTCAGGCCGGGCAGCGACCCCGACGTGATGGCCAAGAAGCTCGCCCGCGCCGTGCGCGACCTGCGGGCCGTGGGCTCGGACGTGCTGCTGTTCACGGGGGTGGACCCGCGCGACACGCCGCTGATGCGGCACCTGCGTGGCCGCTTCGCGGTCTTCTACCTGCACGTTCGCTCCATCGCGGACCTCTACGGGTGCCGGCTGGTGGATCAGTGGTCGATGCAGGGGCTGCGCGACTGGCGGGCGTGGAGCGCGGACCGGCTGCACATGAACGAGGACGGGCACCGGCTGGTGGCGGCGCGGGCGCTGGACGTGCTGGGGGTGCCGTTCGAGGACTGGCGCAAGGACTGGCCGCCGCGCACGGTGGACCCGCGGGCCCGGCGGCGCGAGGACGCCCAGTGGATCCGCGAGCACCTCGTCCCCTGGATGTCCCGCCGCCTCCGCGGCATCTCCTCCGGCGACGGGCTCCCACCCAAGCGTCCCGACCTGACCCCCTTTTAAGGATTTTTACGGCGGCGCACGGGCCGGCCACCCGCCGCACTTCGGCTGACGGAGCGGCGAGCCTGGGGCGGAGAGCGGCAGCTTGCGTGACCAGCGGAGCCCGCGTTGCGTCGAGCCCCGTCGCATGCCTGCCGCGCGGATGACCGTGTTCGCGGCAGGCGTTCCCGTCGAGGGGAGTCAGGCCGAGGACTCCGCGGTGAGGCGTTTGAGGGCCGCGCGGGGGACGGCCGGGTCGGTGGTGCGCCAGAACGGGGGAAGGGAGCCCAGGAGGAAGCCGCTGTAGCGAGCCGTGGCGAGCCGGGGGTCGAGGACGGCGATGACGCCCTTGTCGTCCTGGGCGCGCAGGAGCCGGCCGGCGCCCTGGGCGAGGAGGAGGGCGGCGTGGTTGGCCGCGACCGCCATGAAGCCGTTGCCGCCCCTGGCCGCCACGTGGCGCTGGCGGGCCGAGGTCAGCGGGTCGTCCGGGCGCGGGAACGGCACCCGGTCGATGATGACCAGCCGCAGCGACGGCCCCGGCACGTCCACGCCCTGCCACAGCGACAGCGTGCCGAACAGGCACGTGGGCTCGTCCTCGGCGAACTGCTTGACCAGCAGCATCGTCGAGTCGTCCCCCTGGCACAGCAGCGGCACGTCCAGCCGCTCGCGCAGCGCCTCCGTGGCCGCCTTGGCGGCGCGCATCGAGGAGAACAGGCCCAGGGTGCGCCCCCCGGCCGCCTCGATCAGCTCGGTGATCTCGTCGAGGTACTGCTGCGGCAGCCCGTCGCGGCCGGGCTGGGGGAGGTGCTTGGCGACGTACAGGATGCCCGCGCGGGGGTGGTCGAACGGCGAGCCGACGTCGATGCCCTGCCAGCCCTTGCCGTCGCCGAGCCCCCACTGCGCGGCCAGCGCGTCGAACGTGCCCCCCAGCGCCAGGGTCGCGGAGGTGAGGATCACCGTGCGCTCGCCGAACAGCTTGTCGCGCAGCATGCCGCTCACGGTCAGCGGCGCGACCCGCAGCGAGGGCGGGCGCCGGTCGGTGCCCGCGTCGAGCCAGACCACCTCGGCGCGGTCGGACTCCGAGGCGTGGCCGTACGCCTCCAGCATGCGCACCGCCGTGTCGTGCACCTCGTCCAGCGTCGAGAAGGCCGCCTTGCGCTGCCCCGCCTTGTCCGGGTCGTCCTTGTCCGCGCCGCGCGGCCCCATGGCCGTCACGCAGCGCGCGGCCGAGTCGCGTACGAGCGCCAGCGTCAGGCCCAGCACCTGGGGCAGCTCGTCGATGCGCCCGGGCGGCGCGGCGGCCAGCAGCGCCTTGAGGTCCTCGCCCGCCTCCAGGAGCTGGTCGGCGACCGACTGCTCGATCAGCCTGCCCACCCGGCGCACCGCCAGCGACACGGTCAGCTCCGACAGCTCGCCGGTCACCACCGACGTCACCCGGTCGACCAGCTCGTGGGCCTCGTCCACGACCACGACCTCGTGCTCGGGCAGCACCGGCAGGTCGCCCATGGCGTCGATGGCCAGCAGCGCGTGGTTGGTCACCACGACGTCGACCTCGCCCGCCCGCGCCCTGGCCAGCTCCGCGAAGCACTCGGCCCCGCTCGGGCAGCGGCTGGCCCCGAGGCACTCCTGCGCGCTCACGGAGTATTGCCGCCACGCCTGCTCGCTCACGCCGGGCACGAGCTCGTCGCGGTCGCCGGTCTCGGTCTCCTCGGCCCACTCCTGGATGCGCTGCACCATGCGGCCGGTCGCGCTCACCTCGCGGGGGTCGAAGAGCTGGTCCTGCTCGTCTTCTTCGGGCCAGCCCGCCGTCGCCTTGTAGCGGCACAGATAGTTGCGGCGGCCCTTCAGGATCGCGAACGTCGGCTCGTGCGGCAGCTCCTTGGCCAGCGTCTCGGCCAGCCGGGGCAGGTCGCGGTCGACGAGCTGGCGCTGCAGCGCGATCGTGGCCGTGGAGACGACGACGGGCGAGTCGCTGTCCATCGCGTGGCGGATCGACGGCACGAGGTACGCCAGCGACTTCCCGGTGCCCGTGCCGGCCTGGACCGCCAGGTGCTCCTCGTCGTCGATGGCCTGCTGAACGGCCTGGACCATGGTCAGCTGGCCCTGCCGTTCGCTCCCTCCGAGAGCGTTTACCGCGACCATGAGGAGTTCGTCCGCAGACGGGAGATGGGAGTCCGGCACGGCAGTAAACGCTACCCGCATTCCGGGGTCGCCGTGCCGAACGCGGTGTGATCGGCCAGATGCATCCCGGCGTTCCCGGACCCCTGCGGCGGCGCCCGTGGCACACTGGGCGACCGGGACTCCGACAGGTTAGGGAAGGTCTTCACACAGAGTGACCAGAGGGGTTCCCGGTGTAGGTGGGAAGGCCGGTTACAGAGGGTTTTCCGGGGTTGAGTGGACGGATAAAGGCTGGTTAAAGCAGTATGTCTGCCATGTCGGAAGTTGTCCCGTTGCCGTCGTTCGGCGAAGTGTTCTTCGATGCGCGAGGTCAGGAGCGGTGTCTCCGCGTCACGTGGCATGAGGGCACGCTGGTCCTCAGCCTCTGGCGGGGGGAGATGTGCACAGCGAGCTTCCGCATGCCGATGGAGGACGTCGGCCGCCTGCTCGACACTCTCGACGAGGGCTTCGCGGAGGCCACGGGCGAGCAGCCCGCCGTGCCCGCGCAAGAGCCGGGCACGGAGGTCATGCCCGGCACCGGCCAGTACCAGCGGCCGGCCCAGCCCATCCAGCAGCCGCCGCAGCACCAGCCCGACGAACGGCCCACGGCCGCCCTGTCGCCCAACGACGTCCTCGTGGCCAGGGGCACCCCTCCGGCCCGCCAGGACAAGCTGGTGGCCTCGTACGGCGAGACCACGGCCCCCAGGGACTCCATGCCCCCGGCGCCCCCGGCGTACGGCGAGCCTCCCAGGGAGAGCCCGGCCTACGGCGAGCGCGCGCCCTTCACCGGCCCCCAGTACGTGGAGACGACGGCCCCGCAGCAGCGCTACACCGGCGACCCGCTCAGCGGCCCGCAGCAGTACGCCGGTGACCCCTTCAGTGGTCCGCAGCAGTACGGCGGCGATCCCCTCAGCGGCCCGCAGCAGTACGCCGGTGACCCCTTCAGCGGCCCGCAGCAGTACGGCGGCGAGCCGGCGCAGTACGGAAACCCGGCAGGCCAGCCCGACCCGTACGCCGGCCCGCAGTACGACAACGAGCCCGTCTACCAGATGCCCGGCGACCAGCGTCGCCCGGCGCCGCTGAGCACCGACCCGCTCGGCTTCCCCTCCCAGGCCGCCGCCCCCCACCAGCAGCCCCAGCACCAGCAGGCGCCGCACCAGCAGCATCAGCAGCCCCAGCACCAGCAGGTCCAGCACCAGCACCAGCAGGCGCCGCACCAGCAGCAGGCCCAGTATCCGGCCGACCCCTACGCGGCCGATCCCTATCCGGCCGACCCTTACCCGGCCGACCCTTACGCCAGGCGCCCCGACGCCTACCAGCAGCCGCCGCAGGCCCAGGCCACCCCGGGCCTGGGCACCCCCATGCACGGCATCCCGGGCGCGGGCCGGCCCCGTCCCGCCCCCCAGCCCGTCCACGACGACTACGCCGCCTACCAGCAGAATCCCGGGCCGAGCCCGGTGGATCCGCTGATGTCCATGGGCCGGCCGGAGCACCAGCAGCCCGACGCGCTGTCCCGCCCCTACGTCGGGGACCCCATGTTCTCCACGGGCGAGCGCCTGCGCCCCGACCAGCAGCCGGACTACTACGAGCGGAGCGACCGCAGGGAGTGGTGACACGCCGGGTCCGGACGCCAGGTACGCTCCTCCCGAAACCATCGGGCCGAGGCGGAAGGAGCACCGGTGGATCCGACCATTGGCCTGCAGTTGTTGCTGGTGGCAGGCGGCGCGATCGGCGTGGCGGCCGTGGCCCGGCGCAAGGGCTGGCCGGCCCCGCTGCTGCTGGTGGCCGCGGGCCTGCTGGTGTCACCGCTGGTGCCGGCGGTGCCGCTGCAGCCGGAGCTGGTGCTGTACGTGTTCCTGCCGCCGCTGCTCTACTCCGCCGCGTTCGACAGCTCCTACCTGCGCCTGCGTGACGTCAAGCGGGCGGTGGCCCTGCTGTCGGTCGGGCTGGTGCTGTTCACCACGGCCGTCGTCGGGCTGGTCGTCCACCTGCTGCTGCCGCACCTCCCGCTGGCGCTGGCGTTCGCGCTGGGCGCGATCATCGCGCCGCCCGACGCCGTGGCCGCCGTCGCGGTCGGCCGCCGGCTGGGTCTGCCACGGCGGGCGCTGACGATCCTCGTCGGCGAGAGCCTGTTCAACGACGCCACGGCGCTGACGTTGTACCGGGTCGCCATCGCGGCCGCGCTGGGCGGCGCCATGGACCTGTGGCACGGCCTCGGCCACTTCCTGCTCGCCGCGGCGGGCGGCGTGGCGGTCGGCGTGGCGGTGGCGTTCGCGATGGCCTGGCTGTTCAGGCACACGCGCGACTCCCTGGTCGAGAACACGCTGATGCTGCTGATCCCGTTCGCCACCTACCTCGCGGCGGAGAGCGTGGAGGCGTCGGGCGTGATCGCGGTCGTGATCGTCGGCCTCTACCTGGGCAACCGCATGCACCTGCAGGGGTTCGGCACCCGGCTGGTGTCCGACTCCGTGTGGAAGGTCACCGACTTCCTCCTGGAAGCGATCGTGTTCGCCCTGATCGGGCTGCAGCTCACGACCGTCGTGCAGGGCATCTCCGGCTACAACCCGTGGGCGGTCGCGGGCTACGCCGCCGCCGTGCTGGCGGTGACGATCGTCAGCAGGTTCGTGTGGGTGTTCGTGGTGACGTACCTGACGAGGCTTTTCCGCAGGAACGACGCGCCCACCGCGCCGCAGGCGGTGATCCTCGGCTGGGCGGGCATGCGCGGCGTGGTGTCGCTGGCGGCCGCCTTCGCCATCCCGCCGGACATCCCGGCGCAGGACCGCGCGATGCTGCTGTTCCTGACGTTCACCACCGTGATCGGCACGCTGCTCATCCAGGGCACCACGTTCCCCGCGCTGATCAGGCGGCTGCGCGTGTCGAGCGACCGGGAGCAGTACGAAGACCGCCTGGCCGAGGCGGCGGCCCAGCAGGCCGCGCTGGAGGCCGGGCTGGAGGAGCTCACGCGGCTCGTCGACGAGCAGGGCGAGCCCGACGAGATCCAGAAGCAGGTCATCGACCAGCTCAGGGAGAAGTCCTGGCGCCGCTCGCTGAGCGCGTGGGAGCGCCTGGGCGGCGGCACGGGGCAGGGTGGTGCGGAGACCCCCAGCGCCCTCTACCGCCGCCTGCGCCGTGACATGCTCCAGGCCGAGCGCCAGGTCTTCGTGCGCCTGCGCGACGAACGCCGCCTCGACGACGAGGTGATGCGCGACGTGATGGCGCAGCTCGACTTCGAGGAGGCGATCCTGGAGCGCTAGCCGGGAAAGGCCGCGCGGGTCAGCCCATCGCGCTGTCGACGAAGCACCAGCGCCAGTCCTCGCCGCGTTCGTAGGACTGGATCACCGGGTGAGCCGTCTCGTGGTAGTGCTGGGTGGCGTGCTTGGCCGGTGAGGAGTCGCAGCACCCGATGTGACCGCACTCCAGGCAGCGGCGGAGGTGCACCCAGCGGCCCCCGACGGCCAGGCACTCCTCGCAGCCCTCCGGCGTCTTCGCCGCCGGATCGTCAGCCTGGGAAAGATGCTCGCAAATTGCCATAGGAGAAATCCTAGAACCAGCGGCACGATCAAATTTCCGCCGCCCCTCTTGTCGGCTGCCGGGCAAGCGTGGACATTGTGCTCATCGGGGGAGTGACATAGGCCACACCATCCCGGGGAGCTGGGCGTGCTTGAGGTCCGCAACCTCGAAGTCGTCTACGACGACGTGATGCTCGTGCTGCGCGGCGTGAGCCTCAGGGTCCCGCCTGGGGCGATCGTGGCGCTGCTCGGCGCGAACGGCGCGGGCAAGACGACCCTGCTCCGCGCCGTGTCCGGGCTGCTCGACGTGCACGACGGCAAGATCACCAAGGGTGCGGTGACGCTGGAGGGCGAGCCCGTCCACCACCTCAAGCCCGCCCAGATCGTGCGGCGCGGGGTGAGCCAGGTGATGGAGGGCCGCCGCATCCTCGCCGAGCTGACCGTCGAGGAGAACCTCAAGGTCGGCGGCCACACGGCGGCCGAGTCCCACCTGGAGCGCGTCTACGGCCTGTTCCCGCTGCTGCGGGAGCGGCGCAAGAGCGTGTCCGGCTACCTGTCGGGCGGCGAGCAGCAGTTGCTGGCCGTCGGCCGCGCGCTCATGGCGGGGCCGAAGTACCTGCTGCTCGACGAGCCCAGCCTGGGCCTGGCGCCGTCGCTGGTCGCCCAGGTACGCGACCTCATCGTCGAGATCAACCGCCAGGGCACCACGGTCCTGCTGGTCGAGCAGAACGCCACGATGGCCCTGTCCATCGCCTCCCACGGCTACGTCATGGAGACCGGGAAGATCGTCATGGACAAGCCGTCCGGCGAACTGCTCGCCGACGAGGACATCAAGGAGTTCTACCTGGGGGCCGTCCGGTCCTTCCGCGAGGTCAAGCACTACAAGCGGAGGAAACGATGGCTCTCCTGACGTTCGAGGACGTGCACCTGAGCTTCGCCGGCGTCAAGGCCGTGGACGGCGTCTCGTTCGAGGTCCGGCAGGCCGAGCTGCTGGCGGTCATCGGGCCGAACGGCGCGGGCAAGACCTCGATCTTCAACGTGCTCTCGGGGGTCTACCGGCCCCAGCGCGGCCGGGTCACGTTCCTGGGCGAGGACCTGCTGCTCAGGCGGCCCCACGAGATCGCCGCCATGGGCCTGGCCAGGACGTTCCAGAACGTCGAGCTGTTCCACAACCTGACCGTCCTGGACAACCTCATGCTCGGCCGCCACCACCACTTCCGCTACGGCGCCCTGGCCGCGCTGCTCTGGTACGGGCGGGCCAGGCGCGCTGAGCTGGCCGCCCGCGCCGAGGTCGAGGACATCATCGACTTCCTCGAACTCGAGGCCTGGCGGCGCCACCCCGTGCGGCTGCTGCCGTACGGGATCCAGAAGCGGGTCGAGCTGGGCCGGGCGCTGGCCATGGAGCCCCGGCTGCTCCTGCTGGACGAGCCGGTGGCCGGCATGAACCTGGAGGAGACCGAGGACATGGCCAGATTCGTGCTGGACATCCGGGACGAGCTGGGCATCCCGGTCGTCCTCGTGGACCACGACATGGCGCTGGTCATGGACCTGGCCGACCGGGTGCTCGTGCTCGACTTCGGCCGCCCGGTCGCGCTCGGCACCCCGGCCGAGGTCCAGCGGGACCCGCGGGTCATCGAGGCGTACTTGGGAGGGGCCCGGTGAGCAGCATCGTCACCAGGGTGCGGGACCGCGCCCGCAGCGCCCCCGGCGCGGTCGCCATGCGGCACAAGGACCGGGGCATCTGGCAGGAGGTCACCTGGGCCGCGTACTGGACGCACGTCGAGCTCGTCGCCCACGCCCTGCTCGCGCTCGGCGTCGAGCCCGGAGACCGCGTCGCCGTGCACTCCGAGAACCGCCCGGAATGGCTCTACGGCGAC
Source organism: Nonomuraea sp. NPDC005650 (assembly GCF_040605375.1). NCBI lineage: Bacteria > Bacillati > Actinomycetota > Actinomycetes > Streptosporangiales > Streptosporangiaceae > Nonomuraea > Nonomuraea sp. NPDC005650. Next base: position 133,054 of record NZ_JBEXCR010000003.1, on the reverse strand, counting down.
CTCGGGACGGTCGCCGTCAGGGGCGTCACCGTCGGCCTCTACCCCACGAACCCGCCCGCCGAGGTCGCCTACCTCCTGTCCGACTCCGGCGCGAAGATCCTCATCGCCGAGGACCAGGAGCAGGTGGACAAGGCGCTCAAGGTCCTCGGCGAGTGCCCCGAGCTGCGGCGCATCGTCTACCTGGAGCCGCGCGGCATCCGCGGCCGCTACGACGACGACGTCCTGATGTCCTGGCCCGAGCTGCTGGCCCTCGGGGCCGAGCACCGCGCCGCGCACCCCGGCGCCGTGGAGCGCCGCATGGCCGAGTCCGAGCCCGGCGACGTGATGACGCTCATCTACACCTCGGGCACCACGGGCCCGCCCAAGGGCGTCATGCTCACGATCGGGAACGTGGAGTTCGCCGTCGGCACGCTCGTCCTGGGCGGCGGCTTCACCTCCCCGCCGCCCTCCGAACGCGACCTGGCGCTGTCGTACCTGCCGCTGTGCCACGTGGCCGAGCGGGCGTTCACCGTGTGGTTCAACTCGGCCGCCGGCGTGCAGGTCAACTTCGCCGAGTCCATCGACACCGTGCAGGCCAACCTGCGCGAGGTGCAGCCGACGATCCTGTTCGGGGTGCCGCGGATCTGGGAGAAGGTCCTGGCCCAGGTCGACATCCGGCTGGAGTCGGCGTCGCCGGTCAAGCGGGCGGTGACGCGGTTCTGGCTGCGGGTGGCCGACCGGATGGGCGACGTGCTGGTGCGCTCGGGAGGCCGGCACACGTTCGGGACGCGGCTGGCGTACGGGGTGGGGTGGGTGTTCTGCTACCGCTCGCTGCGCGAGCGGCTCGGGATGCGGCGGGTCAGGTACGCGGCCTCGGGGGCCGCGCCGATCGCGCCCGGCGTGCTCAAGTTCTACATGGGGATCGGCATCCCCATGCACGAGGTGTACGGGATGAGCGAGAACACCGCGATCGCCACCGCCAACCGGCCCGGCAGGGTGCGCCTGGGCACGGTCGGCGAGCCGCACCCCGGCATCGAGCTGAAGATCGACGAGGCCACCGGCGAGATCATGACCCGGCATCCGGGGACCTTCGCCGGGTACTGGCGCAACCCGCGGGCCACGGCCGACGTGCTCGACGAGGACGGCTGGCTGCACACCGGGGACGTGGGGGAGTTCGTCGAGGGCACGCACGTGCGGATCACCGACAGGATGAAGGACATCATCATCACGGCCGGCGGCAAGAACGTCGCGCCGAGCGAGATCGAGAACGCGCTGAAGGCGTCGCCGTACGTGAAGGAAGCCGTCGTGATCGGGGACGGGCGGCCGTACCTGGTGGCGCTCATCGGGATCGAGCCGGACACGGTGGGGGAGTGGGCGCGGCGGCGCGGCCTGCCGTACACGACCTATCGGGATCTGTCGGAGAAGCCGGAGACGCGGGAGCTGGTCCGCGGGATCGTGGACGAGGTGAACACCCGCTTCGCCCGGGTCGAGCAGGTGCGGCGGTTCGCGTTCCTGCCCAAGGAGCTCGACCACGAGGACGGCGAGCTGACCGCTACCCAGAAGGTCAAGCGGGCCGCCGTCGCCAAGCTCTACGAGGACCTGGTGGAAGGGATGTACGCCCGGTGAAGGGGCTGCTCGAGACCGTGATCAGGGGCCTGGGGAACGGCTCGGTGTACGCGCTGCTCGCGCTCGGGTTCGTGATCATCTACAAGGCCACGCGGGTGATCAGCTTCGCGCAGCCCGCGCTGATGCTGGCCGGGGCCGTTGCGGTGAGCTACCTGGCCGAGGTGACCGGCTTCTACGCCGCCGTCCTGCTGGCCGCGCTGCTCATCGCCCTGGTCGCGCTCGGGATCGAGCGGGCCGCGATCAGGCCCATGGTGGGGCGGCCCGTGTTCGTCGTGGCGATCATCACGCTCGGCGTCGACGTGGTGGTGCGGGTGGTGGTGAACGGCTTCATCGGCCGGGACGTGCGGCAGGTCGGCGACCCGTGGGGGTTCACGCAGGTGTCGCTCGGGCCGTTGGTCGTGCAGCGGCGCTGGCTGGCCATGCTGCTGGTCACGGCGGTGCTGGTGGCGCTGCTGTTCGCGTTCTTCCGCTACACGAGGTACGGGCTGGCGATGCGGGCGGCGGCGTTCGACCAGGAGATCGCCCTGGCGCAGGGGGTCTCGGTGGGGGCCGTGTTCGCGCTGTCGTGGGCGCTGGCCGGGTTCCTGGCGGCCGTGGCCGGGATGTTCGTCGGGACCGGGCAGGGGATCGAGCAGCTCACCTGGGTGGTCGCGCTGAAGGCGCTGCCGGCGATCATCGTGGGCGGGCTCGACTCGCTCGGCGGGGCCGTCGTGGGCGGGCTGGTGGTCGGGGTCGTGGAGTCGCTGTTCCAGTCGTACCAGGGGGAGTTCGCGCCCTGGCTGGGGCAGAACGTGGCGGTCGTCTCGCCGTACATCGTGATGTTGATCGTCCTGCTGGTCAGGCCGTACGGCCTGTTCGGGACCCGGGAGGTCGAGCGCGTATGACCGGGACGCGATCCGCGGCGGGCTCCGCCGCCGCCGACATACCGACCGGACGGTCTCGGCGGGTGCGCGGGCGGCCGCTGCTCTACACCTCCTACGCCCAGGACATGGCCTTGCTCGACACCCGGGCGAAGCGGGTGTGGACCGGGCTGCTGGTGCTGCTCGCGTTCGGGCTGGCGGTGCTGTTGCAGGACCGGTCGCTGGAGGTGCTGGCGGGCGCGTACGCGCTGGCCATCGGCGCCATCGGCCTCAACATCGTCACCGGCTACGCCGGGCAGGTCTCGCTCGGCCACGCGTTCTTCGTCGCCATCGGCGCCTACACCGCCGCCGCCCTGTCCGGGCCCGTGGACGGCGAGCGCCTCGGCCTGGGCCTCGCGGAGATCTGGATCTGGCTGCCCGCGGCCGGGCTGGTCGCCGCCGCGGCCGGGGTGCTGGTCGCGCCCCTGGCCACCCGCCTGCGCGGCCTCTACCTGGCCGTCGTCACGCTCGGGCTGGTCTTCCTCGGCGAGCACGTCTTCAAGGAGTGGAAGGACCTCACCGGCGGGCCGGGGGTCGGGCGCGAGGCGGCGGTCCCGCAGCTCTTCGGCGTGCGTCTCGACCAGGACGGGCCGCTCGGCACCAAGGAGCAGTCCCTGTACGTGCTCATGCTGGCGCTGCTCGTCGTCTTCGCCCTGGCGGCCCGGAACCTGGCCCGCTCGCGCGTCGGCCGCGCCTTCGCCGCCATCCGCGACCGGGACATCGCGGCCGAGGTCATCGGGGTGCCGCTGACCCGCTACAAGGTGCTGGCCTTCGGCGTGTCGTCGTTCTACGCGGGGTGCGCCGGGGGCCTGCTCTACACGATCTCCGGGTACGTCGAGCCGGGGTCGTTCAGCCTGCTGCTGTCCGTGCAGTTCATCGCGATGGTGCTGATCGGCGGCGTGGCCACGGTGTCAGGGTCGATCGCGGGGGCGCTGTTCATCTCGCTGCTGCAGCCGCTGACCAGGGCGCTGCCGGCGCTGGTGCCGTTCGTGAGCGCGGACACCACGCGGACGCCGAACGTGTTCCAGGTCGAGACCGTGCTGTACGGGCTGCTCATCGTGGTGTTCCTGATCTTCGAACCGCGGGGGCTGTTCGGGCTGTGGATTCGGGTCCGCAACTACTGGAAGTCCTGGCCTTTCTCCTACTAGAAGGTGATTTTTCATGAAGAGTCGCTATGCAGCGGGATTTATCGCGATAGTGGCCCTTCTGTCCGCGTGTGGCGTCTTCCGGGGGGACGACGAGGGCAGCAAGGGCGGCGCCCAGGCTCCAGGAGTCACCACCGCACCCTGCCCCACCGCGGTGGACGCCAAGAAGGGCTGCATCTATCTCGGCACGATCTCCGACCTCACCTCCGGCCCCTTCGCCGCGCTGGCCGTGCCGATCACCGACGCCCAGAAGGCGTTCTGGGCCCGCGTCAACAAGGCCGGCGGCATCGGCGGCAAGTACGAGGTCGACGTCACCAAGTACGTACGGGACAACAAGTACAACCCGGAGGTGCACCGCCAGGTCTACAACGAGATCAAGGACCACGTGCTCGCGCTGGCCCAGACGCTCGGCTCGCCCACGACCGCCGCCATCATCGGCGACCTCAAGGCCAACAGCGTCGTCGCCGCCCCCGCGTCCTGGACCTCGGCCTGGGAGTTCGAGGACGTCATGATCGAGAGCGGCTCCAACTACTGCGTCGAGGCCATGAACTCCGTCGACTACGCGATGGACACGTACAAACCGAAGTCGGTCATGGCCGTCCACCTGGCCGGCGACTACGGCGCGGACGCCGCCGCCGGCGCCAAGATCGCCGCCGAGCGCAACGGCCTGAAGTTCACCAACGTCGAGACCCCGTCCGGCGCCACCGAACAGGGCCGGGCCATCACCGAGATCACCAAGAACCGGCCTGACCTGGTCATCCTCACCACCGGCCCGGCCGACGCCGCCACGATCATCGGCCAGGCCGCCGCGGCCGGCTACAAGGGCCGCTTCATCGGCACCGGCCCCACCTGGAACCCGGCCCTGCTGAAGTCCCCCGCCGCCCCCGCACTCAAGGCCCTGTACGAGCAGTCGGCCCCGGGCAAGCCGTGGGGCGCCGACACGCCGGGCCACCAGGCGATGCGCGACGCGCTGCCGGGCGTGACGCCCAACGACGGCTACACCTCGGGCTGGGCCTGGGCGTACCCGATGAAGGCCGCCCTGGACGCGATGGTGGCCGGCGGGGACGTGAGCCGCAAGGGGCTGCTGGCGGCCGTCAAGACGCTGAGGACGGTGGACTACGAGGGCATGCTCCCGCCGGAGGCGGGCAACTACGCGGACGCGTCGGGGGCCGCGGTGTTCAGGCAGACCTTGATCAACAAGGTCGACGAGACGGCGCCGACGGGCGTGACCATCGTCAAGGACTTCTTCACCGGCCCGACCGCCCAGGCGTACACCTTCGACGGCCCCTGCTTCAACAAGCTCTAGCGGGCCCGATTCGCCCGGCGGGGCGGACGCGCGAAGGGCGGGCTCGTGAAGCACACACGAGCCCGCCCTTTCACGACGCGTCAGGCGCTAGTTGGCGCTGACCTTGCGCTGGATGTCGATGAGGATGCTCATCATGTCGTTCTGGTTGCCCTGCAGATTGTTGATCTTGACGTCCATGGAATCGAACCGGTTGTCGATCTGCTCGAACCTCGTGTCGATCTCCTGGAACTTCGTGTCGATCTTGACGTCGAGGGCGGTGACCCTCTCGTCGAGAACGGTGACCTTGGTGTCGAGGGCGGTGACCCTCTCGTCCAGGACGGTGACCTTGGCGTCCAGTGCGGTCACTTTCGCGTCGAGGACCTTGACGTGGTTGGCCACTCCGTTGATCCGCTCGGTGAGCTGCTGGCCGAGCTCCGCCTGGTCGGCCCGGAGCTGGATGAACTCGTTGTCCAACTCGGTGCCGAGTTTGGTGCAGAGGTCCTTGAAGCTCATGTTGATCTCCCTTACCTTTGGGGTAAGGGACCGGGGATGTTAGCGATCTCCGGTCCCGCTTCTTTGCCAAGAGGATACCCCGGCAATCGGCGGTAGCAAGCGGAATCGAATGAAGATTCCCCTGGTCAGAGGGCAAGTAGGACCTTTAGTCCGGAATTATCCGCCCAAATCGAAGAGAATTATTTTCAGGTTCGGCGCGGTTGCGAATGGGGTATCGAATTCGGCGCCCGACGGTCAGAGTTTGCCGAGGCCGCGGGCGAGGATGGTGGCGGTGCGGGCGACGGCCGTGTCGTCGCCGGCGTCCCCCGCGGCGCGGTTGGTGTAAACGGCCATGATGATGGGAGCCGCGCCCTTCTTGGGCCAGATGACCGCGATGTCGTTCCCCCCACCGAAAGCCGAATTCGTCCCGGTCTTGTCGCCGATGGTCCAGGTCTTCGGCAGGCCCCCGCGGATGCGGGCGTCACCGGTCTTGGTCGCGATCAGCCAGGCGTTGAGCTGCTCCCGATCCTTGGCGTTGAGCGCGTTCCCGGTCGTGACCGCGCGCAGGTCGCGGGCGATGGACGCGGGCGTCGTGATGTCGCGCTTCTCCTTGGGCGTCCAGTCGTTCAGCTCGGTCTCCCAGCGGTCCAGCCGGGAGATCGGGTCCTTCAGCGTGCGGAAGTAGCGCGTCAGGCCGGCCGGTCCGCCGATCTGCTTGAGCACCATGTTGCCCGCGGTGTTGTCGCTGAGGGTGATGGTCGCCTCGCACAGCTGGTTGACGGTCAGGCCGTCCTCCACGTGCTTCTCGGTGGTGGGGGAGTTCGGCTTGAGGTCGTCGGCGGTCCAGCGGACGACCTTCTCCATCAGCCCGGGGTCGGTGGTGCGCGCCTTGTGCAACGCGGCCGCGCAGGCCATCGCCTTGAACGTGGACAGCAGCGGGAAACGCTCGTTCGCCCGGTACCCGATCGTCCTGCCCGTGGCGGTGTCGATGGCGTACGCGCCGATGCGCCCCTTGAACGACACCTCCAGCGCGCGCAGCTCCTTGCGCGCCTGGGCCTCGCCCGAGACGACCCGCACGGAGGCCGCGGCCGGGGCGGCGCTCGCCGGGAGGGCGCCGCCCGCCAGGAGGGAGATCGTCAACGTGGTGGTCGCCGTGAAGCGGCGGTTTCGCATGTCTCGTCCTTGCGGTCGTCCGTCAGTGGGCAAGGAGCCAAGCAGAAGCGATCACCGCATGTCTAATAGCGATATCGCGAAGGGATCGATATCGGTTCACACATGAGTACTGCTCAGGGCCAGGATTCCGGCGACGATCAGTGCGCCCGCCGAGCCATCAGTCACCGGAGCCCGTGGGGGGCAGGGGGACGATCAGTTGGGTCAGCTGCACCGGGCGGGCGTCGGTGGGGCGGGAGGCAGGGGCGTCGACGCGGGACATCAGGGGTCGGAGCAGCTCCGTCATGGCCGCGCCCAGCGCCGCCAGCTCCTCCGGCGTGGCGTAGAGGTACATGTTGCCCACGCCGCCCACCCCCCGCCACGGCTCCGGCTCGTCCCCGCGGTGTTGCTGCCACTCGGCCAGGCGCGTCAGCGCGCGCTCGGCGATCACCTGCTCCAGCAGGCTCCGGGCGGCCGCGTGTTCCGGCTCGGCGGCGGTGTCGTCCCACTCCTGGACGGTCTCGGTGACCTTCCAGGGGCGCTCGCGCTCGTCGCGCGCCTCCGCCTGCTCCACGAAGCCGTACTTGGCCAGCTGGCGCAGGTGGTAGGAGGCCAGCGCCTGGCTGATGCCCGCCTCCCGCGCGGCGTCGGCGGCGGTCGTCGCGCCCGCCCTCAGCAGCAGCTCGTGCAGCGCCAGCCGCACCGGATGCGCGAACGCCCGCATCGCGGCCGGGTCGCTGAGCCGTCGCCGGTCGCCGGGCTGCGGCTCGTCGCCGGGCCCCCGCCGCCCCGAAGATTCCAAAGACATGCTTGGAATCTTGGGCGGCGGTCGTCGAAGATGTCAAGGGATCCTTTGGAATGCGTTGGGTAGGGTCGATGTATGCGACTCCTCAAGAGCCGACTCGTGCCCCTGGCCGCCTTCGCCGTCTGTGTCTTCGCCGCCGGGTGCGGTGAGGTCAACAGCACCATCGACAAGGCCCAAGCGTGCCTTGAAGCCCCGAAGATCGTCGCCGACCTGGGCGCGCAGCTCAAGACGCTCGCCGACGATCCCAAGGCCATGGACAAGGCCCTCGACGACGCCGCGACCAAGCTCAACGACGTGGCCGACAAGGCCGCCAACACCACGATCAAGGAAGCCTCCGACGACCTGGCCAAGACCCTGAGCGGCATCAACGTCAACGACGTCAACGGCGCCGTGGACGCGACCCAGAAGGTCCTCACCGAGTCCGCGGCCTACGCCGAGAAAGTGGCCAAGGCCTGTACTGGCTGAATCCCGGCTTCTCTAGGGGAAATGGGGACGAATTACCGTTTCTTCTATGGAACCCGACCCGCGTTTCACCTTGGCCAATGAACGAACCTTCCTCACCTGGCTGAGCACGGCGCTGGCGCTCAGTGCGGGCGGGGTGGCGATGGCGGCGGTGCCGGAGCACGTGTTCGTCTCCTGGATCCGTACCGCGCTGGCGGTCGTGCTGGTGACGCTCTCGGCGCTCGCGGCGGGCATGGCGTACCCGCGCTGGCGCAACATCCAGCGCGCCCTGCGTCAGCAGGCGCCGCTGCCGCCGCCCGCGCTCGCGGCGGTCTTCGGGTACGGCGTGGCGGCCGTGGCGGTGATCGCCCTCATCCTGATCATCCTGGCCGCCTGAGCCCGAGGCCGGAACAGATGACACCGGAGAAGGAGATCTGGGACCGGGGGCTGCAGAGCGAGCGCACCCGGCTGGCCTGGGTGCGCACGGCCGTGGCGCTGGCCACCGGCGGGCTCGGCGCGGCCGGCCTGTCCCTCAGGCACGGCCTGCCCGTGCCCGCGACGGTGGCGTTCGCGCTGGCCGCGCTCTGCGGCGCCGTGCTGCTGATCAGGACCGGGGTACGGTTCCGCCGCGTGCAGGTGGCCCTGCACGGAGGCAGGCCCCTGGACCCGGGGCTCGACGTGCTGTTCGCCTGGCTCGGCACCCTGTGCGTGGTGGCCGGCGCCGTCACCTTTGTGCTCGCAATCCGGTAAGCGCGGTTGCCAGATCCGGAGAAGGAGGCACACACTCGGAGTGAGGGGGTGACCTCGTTGGAGGAAGAACACAGGATCGTGCCTTTCGAGTGCCGCGGTTGCTGGCACGTTTGGGAAGAGGACTACCTCGTCAGGCGCATCGACGACCGTCACGGAAACGAGCGGGAGATCTGGCTGCGCGCCGGGCTCCCCGTGCTGCCGCCGTCCCCGGGGGGCGTCATGTGCCCGAGGTGCGGGAGCCAGCAGGCCACGACGTTCCCGGACGGTTACCTGTCCCGGCATCCGGAGCTGATCCCACCGGCCGAGCCCCCCGTCCCAGACGCGACTCCGCTGCTCAGCCCGGTCCGGAAGTCGCTTTACGAACGACTAACCTGACACTTGGTGAGCATTTCGTAGCGCCAAGTGTCATAAAGCCGGTCTTGCGGGCGCGCGGAGTCGAGCGGACACTCAGGATCGAACGGCGATCAGAAGCCGGGGGGTGGTCCGAGTGACCGACGGGTTCGACACCCGCGAGACGTGGCCTTTCGAATGCCTTCGCTGCTTATACGTCTGGGAAGAGGATTACGTCGTCCGACGCCTCGCCGACGTGCACGGCAACGAGGTCGACATCTGGCTCAGCGCGGGAGTGACCGTGCCGCCGCCCTGGTCGGGCACGTGTTGCCCGCACTGCGGCGCGTACCACGTGACCTCTTTCCCGAAGGGCTACTTAGCCCGCCATCCCGAGCTCGTGCCCGCCCCCGACCCGGAACCCGAGCCGGTCCTCGCCGCCGTGGCGGCGGCGGAGCCGGGCAGGGTGTCCGCGCCGCGGACGCACCTGCCCGGCAGGTTGCTGATCGCGCTCGGGGTGCCGCTGGCACTGTTCGTCGGGTACGAGCTGTACGCCAACGCCGTCGCCATGGCACACCACCACTAGGCGGCTAGCTGAGGCTCTCCAGCCACGCCTGGTGCAGCCCGGCGTACCGGCCCGAGGCCGCGATGAGCCGGTCCGGCGGACCGTCCTCGACGATCTCGCCCCGTTCCATCACGAGCACCCGGTCGGCGATCTCCACCGTCGAGAGCCGGTGCGCGATGATCAGCGCCGTCCGGTCGGCCAGGATCGTCCGCAGCGCGCGCTGCACCAGCCGCTCGCTCGGCACGTCGAGGCTGGAGGTGGCCTCGTCGAGGATCAGCACGGCGGGGTCGGCGAGGAACGCCCTGGCGAACGCGACGAGCTGGCGCTGCCCGGCGGACATCCGGCCGCCGCGCTTGCCGACCTCGGTGTCGTAGCCGTCGGGCAGGCTCGAGACGAACTCGTGCGCCCCGATGGCCTTGGCCGCCTCACGCACCTCCCGGTCGGTGGCGTCGGGCCGGCCGAACCTGATGTTGTCGGCGACCGTGCCGCTGAACAGGAAGTTCTCCTGCGTCACCATGACCACGGCCTGGCGCAGCGCCGGCTCGTCCAGCGTGCGCAGGTCGACGCCGTCGAGCAGCACGCGGCCCTCGGTGGGGTCGTAGAAGCGGGAGATCAGCTTGGCCAGCGTCGTCTTGCCCGCGCCCGTCGCCCCGACCAGCGCCACGCTCTGCCCGGCCGGGACCGTCAGGTCGAGCCGGGGCAGGATCGGCATCTCCTCGACGTAGGCGAACCGGACGCCCTCGAAGCGCACCTTGCCGCGCGCCCTGCCGTCCGGCAGCCTGGCCGGCTCGCGCGGCTCGGGCACGGAGGGCTCCTCCTCCAGCACGCCCGACAGCTTCTCCAGCGCCGCGCCGGCCGACTGCAGGGTGTTGTAGAACTGGCTGACCTCCTGCATCGGCTCGTAGAACTGACGCAGGTAGAGCAGGAAGGCGGCCAGCACGCCGACCTTGACCTCGCCCTCCACCGCCAGCCAGCCGCCGTACAGCAGCACGCCGCCGATCGTCAGGTTGCCGATCAGCTTGATGCCGGTCATGAACGTCGCGCCGAGCTGCATGCTGCGCGCGTTCGCACCCCGGTAGTCGTCGTTGAGCTGCTCGAAGATCTCCTGGTTGCGCGGCTCCCTGCGGAAGGCCTGCACCGCGCGGATGCCGGTCATCGACTCCACGAAGTGCACGATCACCAGGGCCACCGTCTCCCGCGTACGCCGGTAGACGATCGCCGACTGCTGCCGGAACCACCGGGTGAACAGCAGCAGGAACGGCAGCGGGACGAGCGCCAGCAGGCCCAGGTGCAGGTCCAGCACCAGCAGCAGGACGGCCGTGCCCGCCATGGTCAGCACGGCCTTGACCAGCGCGTCGAACCCCGACTGGAGCAGCTCGGCGATGGCCTCGACGTCCGAGGTCAGCCGCGAGATGACCCGCCCGGAGGTGTACTGCTCGTGGAAGCTCAGCGACAGGCGCTGGAAGTGGTCGAACACCCTCCTGCGCAGCTCGAGCAGGGCGCCCTGGCCGATCTGGCCGGACAGGGTCAGGAACGCCCGGCGCGTGAGCGCCTGCGTGATCGCCGCGGCCAGGATCACCCCGACCACGGTCAGCAGGACGGAGGGGCCGGCCCCGCTCGTGATCGGCGGGATGCCCTCGTCGATCCCGACGGAGACCAGGAAGGGGATCGAGAGCCCGGCCGCGTTGGAGACGACGACGATCGCGACGAGCAGTCCGATCTTCTTCCGGTACGGCCTGAGCAGGGCGCCGAGCAGCCTCCGGGAGCGCTCCCGGAGTAGGACGGACACCTTCTCCGGCAGCTCGTCCTGGTCCTCGGAGGACACGCCCCGCCAGGACGCCGTGGTGGTGGTGGTCATCGCAGCGCTCCTTCCGCGGCGTCGTCGAAGTCGGCGTCCTGGGCCAGCAGCTCGCGGTATTCGGGCACCTCGGCCAGCAGCTCGTGGTGCAGCCCGACGTGCGTGATCGTGCCGCCGCGCAGCAGCGCCACCTTGTCGGCCAGCAGCACGGTGGAGGCGCGGTGGGCGACCACGATGCCGGTCGCGTCGCGCAGCACGTGCCGCAGCGCCTCCTCGACGAGCGCCTCGGTCTCCACGTCGAGCGCGGAGAGCGTGTCGTCGAGCACGAGGATCCGCGGCCTGCTCAGCACGGCCCGCGCCAGGGCCAGGCGCTGCCGCTGGCCGCCGGACAGGGACAGGCCCTGCTCGCCGATGCGGGTGTCGAGGCCCCACGGCAGGTCGTAGACGAACATGGCCTGCGCGGTCTGGATGGCCTCGGCCAGCTCCTCTTCTGTGGCGTCGAGCCGGCCGAGCGTGAGGTTCTCGCGCACGCTCATCGAGAACAGCGTCGGCTCCTCGAACGCCGTGGCCACCACCGAGCGGAGGCTGGTCAGCTCCAGGTCGCGGACGTCGTGCCCGTCGATCGTGACGCGGCCCTCGGTGGGGTCGATCAGCCGCGGCACCAGGGCGGTCAGCGTGGTCTTGCCTGAACCCGTCGCGCCGACGACGGCCACCGTCTCGCCGGGGCGCACGTCCAGCCAGACGTCCTGCAGCACCGACTCCTCGGAGTCGTGGAAGCGGAACCCGACGCCCTCGAAACGCAGGTGGCCACGCGGCCGTTCGATGGACTGCGTGCCGCCCTCGATGGCGGGCACGGTGTCCATGACCTCCATGAGGCGGTCGGCGGAGGTCATGGCCTCCTGGGCCATGGCCAGGATGTAGCCCAGGCTCGCGATCGGCCAGACGAGCTGGAGCATCAGCGTGGTGAAGGCGACCAGCGCGCCCAGCGTCAGCGAGCCCGTGCCGACGGCCAGCGCGCCCAGCAGCAGCACCAGGGCCAGCGTGATGTTGGGGATGATCTCGAGGAAGGCGAAGAACTTGGCCAGCAGCCTGGCCTTGTCCATGGAGGTGCCGTAGACCTTGAGCGCGCCCTCGTCGTAGCGGTCGAAGACGTAGTGGCGGCGGCCGAAGGCCTTGATCGTACGGATGCCGAGGGCGGACTCCTCGACGAGCGTGGCCAGGTCGCCCTGCTCGTCCTGCACCTGGCGGGAGGTCTTGATGTAGCGCTTCTCGAACCGCAGCGACAGCCACACGATCGGCACGGCCGAGGCGAGCACCAGCAGCCCGAGCGGCCAGTACTTGTTCAGCAGCAGCACGGTCACCGTGATCAGCTGCAGAATGTTCATGACCAGGAAGAGCATGCCGAAGCCGAGGAAGCGGCGGATGGTCGACAGGTCGGTCGTGGCCCGGGATAACAGCTGGCCGGACTGCCAGTCGCCGTGGAATCCCATGGGCAGCCGCTGCAGGTGCTCGTAGAGGTCGTCGCGGATCGCGGTCTCCAGGCCGAGCACCGGTTTCACCTGGGCCCACCGCCGCAGGAGGATCAGCAGGGCCTCGACGACGCCGACGCCGATCGCGAGCAGCCCGAGGGGCAGCAGCGCGCCGGAGTCCCCGTGGGCCACGGGACCGTCGATCACCTTCTCGCTGATGAGCGGGAGCGCGATGCCGGCCGCGATGCCGACGATCGCCGCCAGCCAGATGAACACCAATCTGACGACGTAGGGGCGGAGGTAGGACTTCATCCGCCACAGGGAGTTGGAGGAGAGCAGGGGACGTTGAGGTATGTGCGTATCGGGAGGCATCCCTTCTAGGCTAATACGAGGGTTCAACCGATTTTCAGTAGCCCCAAGAGTGCGGTTCTTGTACGTGACGTGCGGAAACAGTGAAAGATCTTGCACATTCGGCGGACCGTTACTTTTGTTGTGATCTGTTGGGGTATGTTCTTCGCCCTGCTCCGGGGCCTTCCAGGATGGGGAGTCATGATCGTCGAATCGGAGATGCCGTACCTGCGCCGGTGTGTCGAGCTGGCCGCCAGGGCGCTGGAGGTGGGCGACGAGCCGTTCGGCTCGGTGCTGGTCTCCGCCGACGGGGCGGTGCTGGCCGAGGACCACAACCGGGTGGCCTCCGGCGACAACACGCAGCACCCGGAGTTCGCCCTGGCCCGCTGGTCGGCGGCGCACCTGACGCCCGAGGAGCGGGCGGGCGCCACCGTCTACACCTCCGGCGAGCACTGCCCGATGTGCGCCGCCGCCCACGCCTGGGTCGGGCTGGGCCGCATCGTGTACGTGTCCTCGTCGGAGCAGCTCGCCGCGTGGCTGTCGGAGCTAGGCGTCCCGCAGCCGCCCGTGCGCACGTTGCCGATCAACGAGGTCGCGCCCGGCATCGTGGTCGAGGGCCCGGTGCCGGAGCTGGCCGAGGAGGTCCACGAACTGCACCGGCGCGCCCACGGCTGACGACATATACCGCTTTACCTGGGATTTGTACGGTCCGTGACAGAGTGTGGCCATGCTGTTCGGCCGCTCCATCAGGGCCCGGATGACCATGGCGGCGGAGGTGGTCTTCGGGACCGTCGTCCTTCTGGGGGTGCTGGCGATCTCGCTGACCTACCCCGTACGGGCGCGGGAGGACCTCGCCGAGCAGGCCGCCGACGCCAGCCGGCACCTGGCCATCGCCATCGGTGAGCATCGGTTCAGCGGCCCCATCCCCCCGCGGCAGGGCGTCTACATCTTCCAGATCGTGAACTCCGGCGGCAAGGTGCTGGCCGCCACCAACGGGCTCGTGGGCCGGCCGCCCATCACCCGGGACTGGCCCACCGGAGGCGACTCGCAGGTCCAGACCCGCGTGTGCCAACGTGGCCCGTGCATGATCGTGGTGGGGACGAGCAACCCCACCAGCGCGTACGGCTCCGTCGTCGCCTACGCGGCCGTGCGCGAGCCGTTCCTGCTGAGCTCGCCGTTCCTGCCCCTGGTGCTGTCCGCCTTCGGGGCGGCGCTGGTGGCGCTGATGGGATGGGGCGCCTGGTACGGGGTCGGCCGGGTGCTCGCCCCCGTGGAGCAGATCCGGACGGGGCTGGAACGCATCAGCGCCCACGACCTGGGCCGGCGCGTCGACGTGCCCGACACCGAGGACGAGGTCGCCGAGCTGGCCGCCACCGTCAACGCGACTTTGGAGCGGCTGGAGGACGCCGTGGACCGGCACCGGCGCTTCGTCTCCGACGCCTCCCACGAGCTGCGCACGCCGCTCACCGGGCTCATGGTGCGGCTGGAGGCGGGCCTCACGGACCTGGACGAGAAAGAGTGGCGGGCGGCGATCAGGGACGCCCAGCGGCTGTCGGACATCGTCCACGACCTGCTCCTGATGGCCCGGCTGGACGCGGGGGTGCAGCCCCAGCAGGAGCGGATCGAGCTGGGGCGGCTGGTCGAGGAGGAGATCGCGCGGCGGTCGTGCCGGCTGCCGCTGACGACCGACGTGGAGCCCGGGCTCTTCGTCCGCGGCAACCGGCTCCGGCTCGCCCGGCTGCTGATGAACCTGCTGTCCAACGCCGATCGGTACGGGCAGTCCCGGGTCTGGGTCTCCGTGCGGGCGTGGAAGGACCAGGCCGTGGTGGAGGTGCTGGACGACGGGCCGGGGATCCCCGCGGAGATGCGGGAGCGGGTGTTCGAGCGGTTCACCCGCCTCGATCACACCCGGTCGCGGGACACCGGGGGCACGGGGCTGGGGCTGCCGATCGCCCGTGACATCGCCAAGGCCCACGGCGGGACGCTGGAGATCGGGGACGGCCCCGGGTGCCGGATGATCCTGAGCCTGCCGCAGGCCCTCCCGTACTCCGCGCCCGGCGCGAAGCAGCTCTAGGACGACTCGCCGAGCTCGATGGTCTCGGCCACCTCGGCGTGCCGCTCGGCCTCCTCCTGAGCGAACCGGTCCGCGTCCAGCTTGTCGGCGATGTCCTCGTCCTGGCGCATCAGGGCGTCCAGCGACTGGCCCGCCATCTCCAGCACGCCCATCTCCGCGTACGCCTCCTGCAGGCGCGGGCTCCACAGCCCGATGTCCTTGACGCACGGCACGATCCGGCTGAACAGCAGCGACCTGAACAGCCTCAGGTACTCGGAGTGGTCCGTGGCCTCCATGGCCTCCTCGACCTCGGCCTTCGACAGGCCCAGGTTCTCCCAGGTCTCCCGGCCGCGCAGCCGGTCGCGCATGAGGTAGCAGCCCTCGATGACGAAGTCCTCGCGCTCGCGCAGCTCGCTCTCCGACAGGCTCCGGTAGTAGTCGCGCAGCGCCATCCGGCCGAAGGCCACGTGCCTGGCCTCGTCCTGCATCACGTACGCCAGGATCTGCTTGGGCAGGGGCTTGGTCGTGATGTCGCGCATCACCCCGAACGCCGCCAGCGCTAACCCCTCGATGAGCACCTGCATGCCGAGGTAGGGCATGTCCCAGCGGGAGTCGCTCAGCGTGCTGTCGAGCAGGGCCTTGAGGTGCTCGTTGATCGGGTACGCCAGGCCCACCTTCTCCTGGAGGAAGCGCGCGTATGTCTCGGCGTGGCGCGCCTCGTCCATCGTCTGGGTGGCCGCGTAGAACTTCGAGTCGAGGTCGGGGACCGACTCCACGATCTTGGCCGAGCAGATCATCGCGCCCTGCTCGCCGTGCAGGAACTGGGAGAACTGCCACGCTGCGCCGTGCCGCCGCACCTCGTTGCGGGTCTGCTCGCTCATCCGCTCCCAGAGCGGGGTGCCGTGGATCGCGATGGTCTGGTCGGGGATGCCCAGGACGTTGTACGGATCGACCTCAAGGTCCCAGTCGATGCGCTTGGCCGAGTCCCACTGCTTGTCCTTGCCCTTCTGGTACAGGGCCAGCATGCGATCCCGGCCGTCGTCGTACTCCCAGGTGAATCGGCTCGCGCCGGCCATCTCGACGTTCCACGTGGAGAGCTCGGCGGGGATGGTGTAGAGATCGTGCGTCGACATGGAACCTCCCAAGGGGGTTACGTACACCGTACGTACGTCCGCATCCCGAGACTTGCACGTACACCGTACGTACGTCAATAGAATGAGGTATGCCCACGGAGCCCCTCTCGCGAGGCCGCATCGTCGCCACGGCCATCGACCTCATCGAGCGCGAGGGGGCCGACGCGGTCTCCATGCGGCGCATCGCGGCCGAGCTCGGCGTCGGAGTGATGTCCCTCTACAACCACGTGCCCAACAAGGACGCCCTGCTCAACGGGGTGGCCGAGGCCGTGCTGAGCGGGATCGAGTTCACCGACGACCCCGGCGCGCACTGGACCGACCGGGTGCGCGCGCAGGCGCGGGCGTTCCGCCAGATCGCCCACGACCACCCGCGCTCGACCATGGTGGTCGTCAGCCGCCAGCTCCACTCCACGGCGGGGCTGCTGCCGGTCGAGCGGGCGCTCGCGACGCTGCGCGGCGCCGGGTTCGACGGGGCGGAGGCGGTCAGGATGTTGCGGATGTTCATCGCGTACATCGTGGGCTCGCTGCTGCGGGAGGTGGGGGTGACGCCCACGTTCGCGCCCGTCCACGACCGGCTGGTCAAGGCCGAGAGCGTCGATCCCGCGCTGTTCCCCGAGGTCCATTCACTGGCGCCGCTGCTGGACCAGTGCGATCACGAGGCGGAGTTCGAGTTCGGGCTGGAGCTGCTCATCCAGGCGATCGAGGTGCACGTGGCGCGTAGGGAGGGCACCCGGTGAGCCGCGGGTGCCCTCGCCTGTCTCCGGCTAGTACCAGTTGTGCGATCTCCAATGTCCCCAGGCGCCGCACGGCCTGCCGTACCTCCCCTTGATGTAGGACAGTCCCCACCGGATCTGCGTCTCGGGGTTGGACTTCCAGTCGCGTCCGGCGCCGCGCATCTTGCCCGCGGGCAGTGCCTGCGGGATGCCGTACGCGCCGGACGAGCGGTTGGTCGCGTGATGGTTCCAGTTGCTCTCCCTGGTCCATAGGTTGTCCAGGCAGCGGAACTCCTGCAGGTTCCACGATCGCTGGACCACCTGGTCCAGCGCGATTCTCTTATTCCTGTTCGGCGTGGCCACCGCGACCTTCGGGTGCGCCTTCGTCGTCCAGGTCCCGATCCGCACCACGGGCGGCCGGCTTTCTGTCCAGGCCGTGGGCGTTCCGGGCACGGTGAACGTGGTGAACGCCGCGGCGGTGACGAGTGTGCCGCTGAGCGCGCGTTTGCTGTCCAAGTCGATCCTTGCTGTCGGGTCGCGTGCGGACGGGGCGCACCGCATCCGGCGCCCCTGCCGATCCGCGTCCGTGGCTCGGACGCGGAGGGTCCGCGCGGCCCTCCGGGAATCTGGCACCGCCCGATCCCGCTGGGCGGCCCGAAGAGCGCCGCGACGTGTCCTCTAGCACGATTCCTATTACGTTCGGTCACTGTGGGTCACCAATCTCGACACGCGGTGGAGAGGTGTTTGCGCGAGCGTTGCGGATAAAAGCCCCTCTCGCAGGACCGCCCTTGCCTGCTCCGCCGTTCGCCTGAACGGGCCTTGCCGCAAACCGCGACCAACTATGGGGTTTGGCCGAGCGCCGCCCGCGGGTAAGCACGGTCTTCGGTCCCGGGAGGGCGAGAAACCGAATCACATTCCGCAGGCGTAGGGTGCGACTCATGAGCCTCTCTGACATCCAGCTCCGCACTCTCGACGACGCCCCCACCACCCTGGGGGAGCTGGCGGCCGGCAAGGCCGTCCTGGTCGTCAACGTGGCCTCCCGATGCGGCCTCACCCCGCAGTACGGCGCCCTGGTCAAGCTCCAGGAGCAGTACGGCCCGCGCGGCTTCACCGTGGTCGGCATGCCCTGCAACCAGTTCGCCGGCCAGGAGCCGGGCACGGCCGAGGAGATCCAGGCGTTCTGCTCGGCGACGTACGGGGTGGACTTCCCGCTCCTGGAGAAGGCCGACGTCAACGGCCCCGACCGGCACCCCCTGTACGAGGAGCTGACGCGGACCCCCGACGAGCAGGGCGAGGCGGGCGACGTGCAGTGGAACTTCGAGAAGTTCCTGGTGGACAGGGAGGGCAACACCGTGGCCCGCTTCCGCCCCCGCACCACCCCCGACGACCCCGCGGTCACCTCGGCCATCGAGAAGCTCCTCTGAGGGCTCCGGCGGCGCGGCCCCGAGCCGCGCCGCCGGGCCGGAAAACCTTTCGACGCCCCGCGCGCGCTCGGCCAAGATGATCGGATGACGTCCGAGACGAGGGTCGCCGTGGTGACCGGGGTGAGCAGGCGGATCGGGATCGGCTACGCCATCGCGCGGGAGCTGCTGGCGACGGGCGCGAAGGTGTTCGTGCAGTCGTGGACCCCGCACGACGCCGAGCAGTCGTGGGGCAGCGACCCCGCGGGCATGGACGGCGTGCTGGAGACGCTGGGCGGCGTCGGCGACCGGCTGCACCACGTGGAGGCGGACTTCGCGGACCCGGCGGCGCCGGCGTGGGTGATGGAGCAGGCGCTCGCCAGGTTCGGGCACGTGGACGTGCTCGTGGCCAACCACGCCCGCAGCAACCGGCAGTCGCTGGAGGAGGTGACGGCCGCCGGGCTGGACCTGTCGTGGGCGGTGAACGCGCGGGCCAGCGTGCTGCTGACGCAGGCGTTCGCGGCCCAGCACGACGACCGGCGGCCCGGCGGCAGGGTGATCCTGTTCACCTCCGGCCAGCATCTGGCTCCGATGACGGGCGAGCTGCCGTACGCGATCAGCAAGGGCGCGATCCAGCAGATGACGCTCAGCCTGGCCGACGCGCTCGCGGACCGGGGCATCACCGTCAACACCGTCAATCCGGGCCCGGTCGACACGGGCTGGGCCGATCCCGAGCTCACCCGGCGGGTCGGCCGTGCGCTCCCGGCCGGGCGCTGGGTGCGGCCGGAGGAGGTGGCCCGGGTGGTGCGCTGGCTGACCTCGGACGAGGCCGCCTGGATCACCGGGCAGGTGATCAACGCCGAGGGCGGGTTCCGCCGCTGGGTTCCGTAATCGTGTGATTTCGCTCCGTGATGGGTACTGGTCCAGGCATTGGCCTGACGTCCCGCAGGGAGCACGCGATGACGATCAATCCGTACTCTGGTTCGCCTTTCAGCTACGCCACCGAGCCCGCCGTGGGGCCGTACTCGATCGTGGAGCTGATGCCCGGCGTCCGGAACATGCTGGAGTACACCGGGCTAGAGGCGGGCGAGCGCGTGCTGCTGCTCATGGAGCACACCGTCGACCCGGTCGTCGTGCAGGCCATCGCGGCGGCCGCGGCCTACCGGGGCGCCGACGTGCGCATCCTGTCCGTGCCGCCGTTCAGCCCCGGGGGGTGGGACCGGGAGGCGTCGCTGCACATCGAGACGGCCGCCTTCCGCGAGGCCGACCTGGTGATCAGCGGCACCTGGTGGGGCGAGGTGCACACCGCGCCGCTGTTCTTCGACCAGATCAAGTCGCGCTCCTCCCGGTTCCTGTCCCTGCACATGACGGCCACCGCGGGGGCGCTGCTCACCGGGGGGCGGCTGCCCGCCGAGGTCTTCTACGCGCTGCTGCGCCGGACGCTGCGGCAGGTGTCGGGCGCCCGGTCGATCCAGGTGACCTCCGCGCGGGGGACGGACGTGACGTTCTCGGGGCTGACGTTCGACCCGGACCCCGGCGCGATGCGGCCCGGCGACTGGCGGCCCTTCCCGTACGGGGGCGCCAACTTCTGGCCCACCGACACCGAGGGCGTCATCATGATCGAGGACAGCACGGTGACCGGCGTGCCCGAGGAGTCCCTGCGCATCACGCTGGAGGGCAACCTCGTACGCAAGATCGAGGGCGGGGCCGCGGCCGAGCAGCTGCGCCGCTACGCGCCCGGCGGCTTCTACATGCGCCACGGCCTGCTCGGGCTGAACCCGAAGGTGCGGGTGGCCGGGGGGAACCAGTTCGAGCGGGAGAAGCACGCCGGGGCCTTCTACTGCGGCCTCGACGGCCTGACCGACGGGCTGCCGGTCACGACGGGCCCGGGGTTCGCGCACTGCGACTGCCAGGTCGACCGGCCCACCGTGCTGGTGGACGGCGAGCTGTTCGTCGAGGAGGGGCGCCTGCTGATGCTCGACGAGCCGGAGATCAGGGAGGTCGCGGCGCGGTTCGGCCCGCCGGACGTGGTCCTCGACGACAACCCGATCATGATCCTGCCGCGCCGCTACACCGGCACCGGCGCCGTCTGACGGCGGGGGCCGTCTGAGGGCGCGGGAGCCTTCTGACGGCGGGGAGCCTTCTAGCGGCGCGGGCCGCAGCTGCCGCGGATGATGAGCTCGGTTGGCAGGACCACGCTGCGCGGCTTCCTGCTGCCGGCCCGGAGCACGAGCTCCGCCGCCCGGTAGCCCATGTCCCGGCCCGGCTGGGCGATCACCGTCAGGGGCGGTGAGCACAGCTCGGCCCAGGGCACGTCGTCGTACATCACCAGGGAGACGTCCTTGGGCACCCGCAGGTCCAGCTCCCTGGCCGCCAGCACCGCCGCCTCGCCCAGCACGTTGCCCCCGGCGACCACCGCCGACAGGTCGGGGCGGCTCTGGAAGAGGCCGGAGGCGGCGGCGTAGGCGGAGTCGCGGCTGCCGGTGCCGAACACGACCAGCTCCTCGTCCACGGGCGCTCCCACGGCCTCCCTGAAGGCGTTGACCCGGCTGCCCTGGCCGGGGCCGCCGAGGAAGGCGATGCGCTTGTGGCCCAGCCCGCGCAGGTAGCGCACGGCCGTGCGGATGCCGGCCCGGTCGTCGGCCACCACGGCGGGGACGTCCAGCGGGCGGGCCGGGGCGGCGGCGGCCAGGCCGTCCAGGGCCATGAGGTCGGCGACGCCCGCCGTCCGCACGTCCTCGGGGGAGGAGCGGAGCGGCAGGCGGTCGGCGAAGACCACCGTCATGCCCGCGCGCAGCGCGGGGGACCAGGTGTCCGCGTCTCCCGACGGCACGGCGATCACGCGGTCCACGCTCTGCTCCAGGAGCATGCCGATGAGGTCGGCCTCCTGCTCGGGGTCGCCGCCGGTGGAGCCGATCACGACGGGCTCGCCGGCCGAGCGGGCGCAGGCGAGCACGCCCTCGGAAAGCTGGCCGTAGAAGGTGTCGGTCAGGTCGGGGACGAGCAGGCCCATGCCGCCCGTGCGGCGTTGGCGCAGGTTGCGGCCCAGGGCGCTGGGGCGGTAGTCGAGCTGGGCGGCGACGGCCAGGACGCGCTCCCGGGTCGCCGGGCTGGCCGAGCCGCCGGACAGCACCCTGGACACGGTCGCGACGCCCACGCCGGCCGCCTGGGCCACATCCTTGATCGTCGCCCGCTTCTCCATGGAAACGATTCCATCATGGTTTCCGGAAAACGGGAAGAGTCACGTGCCGGCAAAGGCTGGTCACACGGCAACCCTTGACAGCGATGTCCGTTTCGGGTGAGATGCTTGAAAACGTATCCACGTGAGTGGGTCACGGTAACAACGTCCGGGCCACCCGCCCTGGAGCGCGAAGGAATGTCATGGCATCCATCATTCTGACGAACGTCGACAAGGTCTACGCCGGTGGCGTGAAGGCCGTGAACGGGCTCAACCTTGAGATCAAGGACGGCGAGTTCATGGTGCTGGTCGGCCCATCCGGTTGCGGTAAGTCGACCGCCCTCCGGATGATCGCGGGCCTCGAGGACATCAGCGGCGGTGAGATCTCCATCGGCGACAAGGTGGTCAACCACCTGCCGCCCAAGGACCGCGACATCGCGATGGTCTTCCAGAACTACGCGCTCTACCCCCACATGACGGTCGAGGAGAACCTCGCCTTCGGCCTCAAGCTCCGCAAGATGCCCAAGCCGGAGATCCAGAAGCGGGTCAACGAGGCCGCCAAGATGCTCGGCCTCGAGACCTACCTCAAGCGCAAGCCGGCCGCCCTCTCCGGTGGTCAGCGCCAGCGTGTCGCCATGGGCCGCGCCATCGTGCGTGAGCCGCAGGCCTTCCTCATGGACGAGCCGCTGTCCAACCTGGACGCCAAGCTCCGCGTCTCCATGCGCGCCTCGCTCAACCAGATGCACGAGCGCCTCGGCGTCACCACCGTGTACGTCACCCACGACCAGGTCGAGGCCATGACCCTCGGCGACCGCGTCTGCGTGCTGCGCGACGGCCTGCTCCAGCAGGTCGACACCCCGCAGAACCTGTTCGACAAGCCGGTCAACCTGTTCGTCGCCGGCTTCATGGGCTCGCCCTCGATGAACTTCGCCACCGCCGAGCTCGTCCGCGACGGCGGCGACGCCGCCGTCACCTTCGCCGACATCAAGCTGCCGATCCCCGACTCGACCTTCACCGACAAGCCGGGCCTCGACCAGTACGTCGGCAAGAAGATCATCCTCGGCATCCGCCCCTCCGACTTCGAGGACGCGGCCTCGGCCGGCAACCACGCCAACGGCTGGGCCACGCTGCCGGTCAAGGCGGAGGTCACCGAGGAGCTGGGCTCCGAGATCAACGTGCTGTTCCTGATCGACGCCCCGCCCGTCGAGCACAAGGACAC
This sequence comes from Nonomuraea sp. NPDC005650, assembly GCF_040605375.1. NCBI lineage: Bacteria > Bacillati > Actinomycetota > Actinomycetes > Streptosporangiales > Streptosporangiaceae > Nonomuraea > Nonomuraea sp. NPDC005650. The sequence goes on along the minus strand of NZ_JBEXCR010000003.1, from coordinate 110,280 downwards.
CGTCGCCGCCGCCGACGCGGGTGACGACGAGGAGGCCGCGCTGCCGCTGTCGGGCGACAAGTCCCTGTGGACCGCCCGCGTCAACGCCCGCAGCCACGCCCGTCCCGGCCAGAACATCGACCTGGTCCTCGACACGCACAACCTGCACTTCTTCGACCCCGAGAGCGGCCTGTCGATCGGCCACGAGGCCAACCGCTAGCCGACTCCTGCATTCCCGGCCGTGAGCCTCGCTCACGACCGCTCGGGCCCCCACCGCGACCCCCTCCCGCGGCGGGGGCCCGTTCCATTGCGCTCCGGTACGGGCTCAGCGGCCGATGCTCGCCGACACGCGGGCCTGCAGGCCGCGCGGCACCAGCTTGCCGACCGCGACGATGGCCTTGTAACGCAGGTCGGGCACGGACACCCGCTTGCCCAGCGCCAGGTCGCGCATGGCCTCCCGCACCACGTCGTCGGCCTTCAGCCAGAGGAACCCGGGGATCCCCGAGGTGTCCATCGCGGCCCGCTGGTGGAACTCGGTCCGCACGAAACCGGGGCAGAGTGCCATGATCTTGATGCGCGGGTGGCCGACCTCGCTCGCGGCGGACTCGCTGAAGTTCACCACCCACGCCTTGGACGCGCTGTACGTGCCCCGCGGGAAGAACGCCGCCACCGAGGCCACGTTGACGATCGCGCCCCGGTCGCGCTCCCGCATGCCGGGCAGCGCGGCCAGCGTCAGCCTCAGCACGGCCTCGCAGTGCACCTTGAGCATGCGCACCTCGTCCTCGACCGGCACCTCGGGGAAGCTGCCCTGATGGCCGAACCCGGCGTTGTTGACCAGCAGGTCGACCCCGCCGGCCAGCCTGGACTCCACCCTGGCCAGCCCCTCCTCGGTGCCGAGGTCGGCGGGCAGCACCTCGACGCTCACGCCGTACCTGAGCTTGAGCTGGTCGGCGCTCTCGGAGAGCCGTTGCGCGGCGCGGGACACCAGGACGAGCGAGAAGCCGTCGGCGGCCAGGCGCCGGGCGAAGGCGGCGCCGATGCCGGAGGTCGCGCCGGTGATCAATGCGGTAGGCATGCCTGAACCTTAATGCCGTGCGAGGATGGGCGTCGTGCGACTCGTGGCGGTCTCAACGGCCCTCCTCGTGACCCTCGCCGCGTGCGCGCAGGAGCCGGCGCCACCCGCGCCGGTCCCGCTCGCCCCTGCGGAGAGCGACTCCGCCGAGGGCGCTTCGACGGAGAGCGCCGCCCCGGCGCCGGAGCCCGCGGAGACGGAGCCCCCGCGGCGCGGGAAGCTGCGCTTCAAGGAGATCGCCAAGCTGGAGAAGCCGGTGGCGTTCGCCGTGCGCGAGGGCGACGACCGCCTCTACGTGGCCGAGCAGACCGGCAGGTTACGCACCTCCGACGGCGACGTGGTGATCGATCTGTCCGGCGAGGTGAGCGGCGGCAACGAGCAGGGCCTGCTCGGCGTCGCCTTCCATCCCTCCGGCCGCTGGGTCTACCTCGACTGGACCGACGCGCGGGGCGACACCCACGTCACCGAATGGGCCTTCGACGGGTCCAGGGCCACGGCCAGGCGCGACGTGCTCACCCAGGACCAGCCCTACGCCAACCACAACGGCGGCCAGCTCGCCTTCGGCCCCGATGGCTACCTCTACATCGCGCTCGGCGACGGCGGCAGCGCCGGCGACCCCCAGGGCAACGGCCAGAAGCTGACGACCCTGCTCGGCAAGATCCTGCGCATCGACCCGCGCGGCGGCCGGCCGTACCAGGTCCCGGAAGACAACCCGTTCGTCGGCAAGCAGGGCGCAAAACCCGAAATATGGGCTTACGGGCTGCGCAACCCCTGGCGGTTCGGCTTCGACCGCGACACGGGAGACCTGTGGATCGGCGACGTCGGGCAGAACGCCTGGGAGGAGGTCGACCACCAGCCGGCCGGATCGCGGGGCGGCGAGAACTACGGCTGGAACGCCCGCGAGGGCAAGAGCCGCTACCGGGGCGCGAAGGGCCGTGACATGGTCGACCCGGTGATCACGTACTCCCTGGACGAGGGCGGAAACTGCTCCGTCATCGCCGGATACGTCTACCGCGGCGCGAAGATCCCCTGGCTGCGGGGCCGGTTCCTGTACGGCGACTTCTGCGCCGGCTGGATCAAGGCCGCGCGGGCCGACGAGCCGGCGGACGCCGCCGAGGTGGGGAAGGTCGAGCAGCTCTCGTCCTTCGGCCAGGGGCACGACGGCGAGCTGTACGCGCTCAGCCTGCAGGGTCCTCTCTACCGGATCGAGCCTGCCTGACCCGCTCGATCAGCCTTTCGACCTGGTCGTTGAGCTTGCTCCCCCGGGCCCAGCCCGCGTAGAGCGTGAGGAAGACGACCACCTCGCGCAGCTCGGTCTCGGTGAGCTCGCCCGAGTGCAGCGCGGCGTCGAGGTGGACGTCCGCCTGCTCGTGGAGCCCCTGGCCGACGAGCAGCCCGAGAAGGAGCAGGCGGCGCTCCCGCACCGACAGGACCGTCCTCGCCCAGACGTCGGCGAACTGCCGCTCCGCCGTCATGCCGAAGGAGTCGACGGTCTCCATTGCGGGTTCTGACATTGTGCGCTCCCGTGGCGGTCGGAAGGGATCCTCATATCTTTCGCTACTTCCCCAGTTGAACCAATGGGGGTTGCATGAACGTTGTAGGCGCGCGAACCGCCCGCCGGAGGCGACCGCCACGGAGCGTTACGGACCATGCGCGTAGCCTTAATTGATCTGTAACAAGTAAAGCCAAGGCACGGCCAAGATTTGGTCAAGATTTTTCTCTGCGCGTCGGGCTCATTAGGCCTGAAAGCGGGCACAACAACTCCGTTGGTCCGTAAAGCGGAGGTAAGCCCTGGTGAAAAAGGCACGGGGTTTGATCGCGGTCACGGTCGCGATCCTGATGCTGTCCGCGTGCGCCGGACAGCCCGAATTCCATTACGTACGCGACAAGGCGGGCACGACCTACTTCAAGGTGCCGTCCTCGTTCACGCAGCTCAATGCCGACCCCATTGAGCTGTACCTGTCCGGCGACCATCCGAACTCGGCGGCGGCCCTCATGCGGGCCCAGCGGGTGTGGTCGACCGCCTTCGACCAGTCCGCGGAGCCGTCGGTCAACCACCTGCTCGGCTCGACGGAGCCATTCGTCTACGCGACGGTGCACCAGCTCACGGAGGACCAGCGGGACGGGATCTCGCTGAACCGGCTGCGCGACTTCGTGCTGCCGGTGACCTCGCAGATGCGCGAACTCTACGAGCAGCAGGTCCTGGCGTCGGGGCAGCCGCCGATGTTCAAGAATTTCGCGCTCATCAACGACGAGGTCCTGACGATGGACAACGGCGCCAGGGGAGTGCGGGTCCGCTTCGAATATCAGATCGGCGAGGACGTCCAGATGTTCGACCAGACCGCCATCCTCGACGAGAAGGGCGCCACGGTCTCCGTCATGCTCATCGGCTGCCAATCCATCTGCTTCCAGAAACGCGGCGCCGAGTTCGACAAGATCGAGAGTACGTTCAAGCTGCTCCGGCTGCCCGGATGAGGGAGCACCATTGACCACGACCAATCACCATGAAGGGCTGCGTGCCCCCGGCAGCGGGCCCTCCGACCCCGAATCCGTGACCAGAAAGAAGATGCAGTTCTGGGACCGGAGCAAATTCCTCATCGTCCTGGTGGTCGCCTACCTCATCCTCACGTGGAAGGTGATGGCCGACTTCCAGGGCATCGTCGTGTTCCCGGAGGCCGCGCAGCGGATCGCGTACGAGTACCAGTGGATCTTCTGGCTGCTCGGCGTGGAGGTCGCGCGGCAACTGCACTTCCTCGTCAGCGAGCACTGGTCCGGCTACCACCGCTTCTGGAGCCACCGGGTGTTCGGCGGCTTCGAGCGCTGGACGCACCGGCGGTTCGACGACTGGACGAGATACCGCCTGTCGCGGGCGCTCAAGGTCACCTTCTTCATCGTGCTGACGGCCCTGGTGCTGGGGGCGGTGCTGGACGTCAGCCCGTTCGTCGCGGTGATGCAGGCGCCGGCGCTGCTGTGGAACGCGATGCCGTTCCTGATCCAGATCGTCTTCCTGTTCTTCGTGGTCATCATCCAGTTCGTGGGCCTGTTCTGGTTCCTGTCCAGGGGCGGCGTGGAGACGTACTTCCCCGACGACATCAAGACCCGCTTCCACGACGTGTGGGGGCAGGACCACGTGGTCGAGCGCGTCCGGGAGAACATCGTCTTCCTGGAGCGGCCCGACGAGATCGAGCGGCGCGGCGGGTACGTCCCCAGCGGCCTGCTGCTGTGGGGGCCGCCGGGCACCGGCAAGACCCTCATGGCCGAGGCCGTCGCGGGTGAGACCGGCAAGCCGTACGTGTTCGTGGATCCGGGCGCGTTCACGAACATGTTCATGGGCGTCGGCATCCTGAAGGTCAAGGGGCTGTTCAGGAAGCTGCGCAAGCTGGCGCTCCGGTACGGCGGCGTCATCGTCTTCTTCGACGAGGCCGACTCGCTCGGCAAGCGCGGCCGGCTCGCCCAGCAGGGCCCGCCCGGGCAGGGCGGCTTCTCCGGCCTGTCCGGCGTCAACGGCTGCCACGGGCTCAACTACCTGTCCGAGGAGACCCGCCAGGTGCTGGCCTTCCGCGCCAGGCGCGAGTCGCCCGACGAGCCGGAGCGGCGCAACCGCTTCTTCATGGGCGGCGGCATGAACGGCTCCGGCGACCCCGGCACGCTGCAGGCGCTGCTCACCGAGCTGTCCGGGCTCAAGAAGCCGCGCGGGTTCTTCAACCGGCTCGTCCGCAGGCTGCTCGGCATGCGGCCCAAGCCGCCGCCCAAGTACCGCATCCTCGTCATGATGGCCACCAACCGGCCCGACGCGCTCGACGAGGCGCTGCTGCGGCCCGGCCGCATCGACCGCATCTACAAGGTCGGCTACCCGTCCAAGGCCGGCCGGGTGCGCACGTACCAGGGCTATTTCGACAAGGTGTGGCACGAGCTCACCCCGGAGCAGGTCGACAAGCTGGCGACGATCACCCCGTACGCCACCGGCGCCACGATCAAGGACCTGGTGAACGAGTCGCTGATCACCGCCATCAGGGACGGGCGCGAGATCATCACCTGGTCGGACGTGCTGCGGGCCAAGCGACTCAAGCAGCTCGGCCCGCCCGAGGACGTCGAGTACATCGAGCGCGAGCGCCACGCCGTGGCCGTGCACGAGGCCTGCCACGCCGTCGTGGCGTACGTGACCCGCTTCCACCTCGAGATCGACATCGCCACCATCGAGAAGGGCGCCGACTACCTGGGCATGGTCGCCTCGATCAAGCCCGAGGACCAGTTCACCCGGTGGAAGTCCGAGCACGAGGCGGACATCATGGTCTCCCTGGCCTCGCTGGCCGGCGAGCGGATGTTCTTCGGCGAGGACAACTCCTCCGGCGTCTCCGGCGACCTGTACTCGGCCACGTACCTGACCGCCATGATGGAGTCGTACTGGGGCATGGGCTCCGGCGTCACCTCGCTGCCGGCGCTCCAGGAGCTGGAGATCATGGGCGGCAAGGCCGTGCGCAAGTCCGGCCCCGGCGGCGGCTCGATCGGCATCACCGAAAGGGAGCCCGCCAGGAACCAGCCCGACCTGACCCCCGACGTGCTGGGGGAGCGGATCGAGTTCAACCTGGTGCGGCTGCTGGAGAAGACCGAGGAGCTGCTGCAGGAGCACCGCAGGGAGGTGCTCAGCGTGGCGCACGCGCTGGAGACGCACAAGACGCTCAACGGCGACGACGTGGTGGCCATCATCCGCCGGGAGCCCGGGCCGCTCATGGACGGCACGATCTACGCCTCCGACGAGCTCTACCAGGAGCTGGAGGAATACCACCGCGACGCGGCCAGGGCCCACAAGGAGCACAGCCACATCGAGCGGGACCTGCCCGGGCCGGCGGAGGAGCCGGTGGAGCCGCGGCCGCTCGCCTTCGGCGGCGCCGGCGTGCAGGCCGTCCAGCTGGCGCAGCCCCTGGTCCTGCAGGCGCCGCCGCCCGCCGTGCACGACGTGAACGGGGAGGCGGCCGACCGGCCGGAGTTCGTGCCGTGGGCGGCGGCCTCGCCGCCTCCCACGCCCGTGCCGATCATGGTGGGGACACCCACCGCGGCCGCGGCCCCGCCCCGGGCGCGGCGCGGCGCGGGCCGGGTCTGGCTGGTCGTCGCCAGCCTGCTCGGGCTCGTGGCACTGTGCATCATCGCGGCGCTCGCGGTGACGGGCACGGTGGCGGGCGGCGGCACGAACGCGGCCACCTCGACCGTGGCCTCGCCGGGGCTGCTGCTCCTGCTGTTCGTCGTGGTGGTCGCGGTGATCGTGGGCGCCGGGCTCGCGCTCGTCGCGATCAAGGGGGTACGCGCCGCGCAGGCCAGGGCCGAGCGCGAACGCGACCAGGCCCACGCCCGCGCCCAGCTCCTGGCCGCGGCGATGGATCCCGACACGGCCATGCGGCTGCTCGGCTACGACGGGAACGGGAAGGACGGCCGTACCTGACGCGGCGGCAGTGACGCGACGGCCCTGATGCGGCGGTCCTGACGCGGCGGTCCCGATCGGATGGCGTGGTGCCCAGGCGCCACGCCATCCTTTACCTTTGGGTTGCCCGATTAACACGGCGTTCACATTCGGGCAAAAACCGGGAAACGGCCGTCCGTAAGACTCGGCGTGGCTGTGAAACACCCCGAGAAAAGGACCGCCGTGAGCTACAAGGCTGAGTACATCTGGATCGACGGCACCGAGCCCACGGCTCTGCTGCGCTCGAAGACGAAGATCCTCGCCGACGGGGCCGAGCCGCCGGTCTGGGGCTTCGACGGCTCCAGCACCAACCAGGCCGAGGGCCACTCGTCGGACCGCGTGCTCCGCCCGGTGTTCGTCTGCCCTGACCCGATTCGCGGCGGTGACAACGTCCTCGTCCTGTCCGAGGTCGAGGAGATCAACGGCGACGCGCACGTCAGCAACACCCGCGCCCTGCTCCGCCCGATCGCCGAGCGGTACGCCGCGCAGGACTCCTGGTTCGGCATCGAGCAGGAGTACACCTTCTTCAAGGGCAGCCGCCCGCTCGGCTTCCCCGAGGGCGGCTTCCCCGCCCCGCAGGGCCCGTACTACTGCGGTGTCGGCGCCGACGCCATCTTCGGCCGCGAGATCGTCGAGCTGCACCTCGACCGCTGCCTCGCCGCCGGTCTGGCGATCTCCGGCATCAACGCCGAGGTCATGCCCGGCCAGTGGGAGTTCCAGGTGGGCCCGGCGGGCCCGCTCGAGGTCGCCGACCACCTGTGGGTGGCCCGCTGGCTGCTCTACCGCACGGCCGAGGAGTTCGGCGTGGAGGCCACCCTCGACGCCAAGCCCGCCCGCGGCGACTGGAACGGCGCCGGCGCGCACACCAACTTCTCGACCAAGGCCATGCGCGAGGGCTATGACCCCATCATCACCGCCTGCGAGGCGCTCGGTGAGGGCGACAAGCCGATGGAGCACATCACCCAGTACGGCGCGGGCGTCGAGAGCCGCCTGACCGGCGCCCACGAGACCGCCCCGTGGAACAAGTACAGCTACGGCGTGTCCGACCGCGGCGCGTCCGTGCGCATCCCGTGGCAGGTCGAGGTGGAGAAGAAGGGCTACATCGAGGACCGTCGCCCGAACGCCAACGTCGACCCGTACGTGGTCACCCGCCTGCTGGTGAACACCTGCTGCTCGTCCCTGGAGAAGGCCGGCCAGGTCTGACCTGCTGAAAAGAACTGCCGAAAAAGAACGGGCCCCTCGTCGCCGAGGGGCCCGTTCTCGCATCGAGACGAGATCGATTATGGCAGGCGGAAGGCCAGATCGGGCTCGATTTCCGCGACGTCCATCTGGGCCTTCTGCAGGCGGCCCGAATGGTCCCAGTTCATCGCCTGCCAGCGGGTGAACTGGTCGAGCACCCACATGCCGGACTGGCGGCTGCCGTTGCCGGACTTGCCGTTGCCGCCGAACGGGAGGTGGGCCTCGGCGCCCGAGGTCGAGTTGTTGACGCTGACCATGCCCGCCGAGATGCCCTCGCGGAAGCGGAAGGCGTGCTGCGGGTCGGTGGTGTAGATGGAGCTCGACAGGCCGTAGCCGGGCAGGTTGGCCAGTTCGACGGCCTCGTCGAGGGTGCTGAACGTGGTCACGCCGACGATCGGGCCGAACGTCTCCTCCAGGAAGAGGCGGTCGGTGGGCCGGACGCCGTCCACGATCACCGGGTGGTAGAAGAGGCCCCCGCTGTTGTCGCCGTCGAAGTCGCGGTGCGGGCTGTCCTTCGTGATTTTCCCGATATTTCCGGACACGACCTTGTGGTGGGGCTGGATCCAGGTCAGGTACTCCTCGTACCGATCCGCGAACTTCTGGTCGAGCAGCGGGCCCGCCAGCACGTCCTCCTCCGGGTTGCCGATCCTGGCCTCACCCACGGCCCGCGCGAACCGCTCCACGAACTCGTCGTGCACGCTCTCGTGCACGATCACCGTGCCCAGGCTGGTGCAGCGCTGACCGGCCGTGCCGAAGCCGGAGAACAGCGCGCCCTCCACGGCCAGGTCGAGATCGGCGTCCGGCATGATCACCATCGGGTTCTTGCCGCCCAGCTCCAGGCAGGCCGACTGCAGGTGCCGGCCGGTCAGCTCGCCGATCTTCCTGCCCACCTCGCTGGAGCCGGTGAACCCGACCTTCTGCACGCTCCCCTCGCCGAGGGCCTGCTCCAGGCCCTCGAAGGTCGCGGCGCCGTCGGCGAACACGATGTTCAGCACGCCGTCGGGCAGCCCGGCCGCCGCGAAGAGCTGGTACAGGGCATGCGCGGAGGCGGCGGCGTACTCGGCGGGCTTCCAGACGACGGCGTTGCCGCACAGCAGCGCCGGGACCAGATACCACGAGGGGACGGCGACCGGGAAGTTGCCCGCGGTGACGACCGCCGCCACGCCGATCGGGTTCCGGAACGTGAACAGGTTCTTGTCCGGCATCTCCGACGGGACCGTCTGCCCGTACAGCCTGCGGCCCTCACCCAGGAAGAAGTCGCACGTGTCGACGATCTCCCGCACCTCGCCGAGGGCCTCGGCGTACGGCTTGCCGATCTCCTCCGTCACCAGGCGGGCCAGCCGCTCGGTGTTGGCCTCGACCAGCCGGCCGATGGAGGCGATCACCCGGCCGCGCACGGGCGCGGGCACCTTGGCCCACTCGCGCTGGGCCTCCTTGGCGGTGCGGCAGGCGGCGGCGAACGTGCCGGCGTCGGCCAGCCCGACGTGGGCCACGACCTCGCCGGGGCGCGAGGGGTTGGTCGACGGGTACGTGGTGGCGCTTCCCGTCTCCTTGCCACCCACGATGGAAACGATCTGACGGCTCACCGGTGTCCTCCTCGTAGTTCCTTCGGTCAGACAATCATCTCGCCGGAAGAAACCCAAGGCGTCAGCCGCTCTCCTGGGCGAGTTTGCGCAACTCCGGCCCGAACCTCGGATGTGCGAGCGCGGCGGCGAACTGGGCCTTGAGGTAGTTGAGCGGCGAGCCCGTGTCCCACCAGGTGCCGTCGATCACCTGCCCGTACACCGGGTGGTCCGCGGCGTGCCGGTGCAGGGCGTCGGTGAGGTAGATCTCGCCCTGCGGGTTCTCGTGCCACCTGCGCGTCTGCTCCTGGAGCTCCTCGATGACGCCCGGCGTGACGACGTACCCGCCGATGGCGGCGTACCGCGAGGGGGCCTCCTCGGGGGACGGCTTCTCCACCAGCCCGGAGATCAGCAGGCGGCCGCCGCCGAGGTCCTCCTTGACGATCGGCACGCCGTAGCGCGACGCGTCCTCGACGGCCATCGGCATCAGGGCCAGCACGGGGGCATGGGTGGCGTCGTACGCGGCCTTGAGCTGCTTGGCCCTGGGCACCTCGGCCACGAACACGTCGTCGGCCCACAGCACCATGAACGGCTCGTCGCCGATGACGCGGGCGGCGTTGAGCACGGGCGTGCCGTTGCCGTAGGGGCCGTTCTGGTACAGGTACGTGATGTGGGCCAGCGACGACAGCTCTGCCACCGCGTCGGCCAGGTCGTCCTTGCCGGCGGCGCGGAGCTGGAGCTCGAGGTCGGCGTCGGGGGCGAAGTGCCGCTGGATGAGGTCCTTGCGGGACGAGGTGACGATGGTGATCTCGTCGATGCCGGAGTCCACGAGCTCGCGGATGGTGTGCTCGATGACGGGCTTGTCGCCGATCGGCAGCATCTCCTTGGGCAGCGCCCTGGTCAGCGGCAGCAGCCGGGAGCCGAGGCCGGCGACGGGGATGACGGCTTTGTGGACCATGCGTCTCTCCTTGATCGTGCGGCTTGATCGTGCGGGGAGAGAGCCGACGTTACCTCAGCTGTTTTCGGCGGTGGCGAGTGGCCTGTCAAAGGCGCTTGATCTTGATCGTGCGGGGGAGCAGCCGCTCGTTCTCGACCCGCTGACCTGTCCTGAGGATCACGTCGAGGCCGGGGTGGCCGCTGAACGGGCTGAGGTCGATCTCGTCTGCCGTGTCCAGGAGACGCAGCGTCCGGAGTCGGGGCAACCGCGTGATCGGGGTGAGGTCGGGCAGCCGGTCGCAGCGATCCAGGCCCAGCGTGACCAGGTGCTCCTGGTTGCGGAGCGGGGTGAGGTCCCCGATGTCGAGATACCTCAGCCAGAGGCTGTCCAGGCGGAAGCGGTCGAGCTCCGCCAGGTCCAGACGGGTGGGGCCGGTGAGCTGGAGCCTCGTCAGAGCGGGGGAGGACTGTGCCAGAGCGTCCAGGCAATCGCTGATGCCCGTGACGGCGGCCAACGACACCCAATCCAGGTCCCGCATTCCGGCGAACACCGTTGGCGGGATGGGCCGGCGATTGCAGTGGAGCACCAGCTCACGCAGCTCGGTCTGCCGGGACAGCGGGCCCGCCCAGTCGGCTTGCTCGCGTGCCGGAAGTTCCAGGTCGAGCGACTTCAGACGCGGGATCCGGTCGAGGAAGGTCAGATCATCGAACTCGATGTTCCAGAGCGTGAGATCGGTCAGTCGTGGAAGCTTGCTGAGAGCCTCCAAGCCGATGGGGCGTGACGTGTCGAGTGTGATCCAGAGGCGTTCCAGGGCGGGCAACGCCTCGATGTTCTTCAGGGAGTCCGTGGCGACGTCGCTCAGTTCCAGGCCCGTCAACTGCGGCACACCTCGCAGGAAGCCGAGATCGGTGAGCTCGGGGGTGACGATCAAGGTTTCGGCCGTCCGCAAGTGCGTCACACCGCGGAGGAGGCGGCTGCTCATGACCGTGACGCGGTCCGATTCGGCGAGCACACGTCGTGCGTAGACCTCGGCGTCGTAGTAGTTCCAGCCCTCGTTGAGCTGATTGCGGACCTCCCATCGCGGATCCGCCGCGTACCCCGCGAGCTTGTCCAGCGCCTCCAAGCCGTTGATCAACCAGGCGGTCCGTACCGTCATGGCCGCTTTCCGCTCGGTCAGCCCGGACAGGTCGGCGGGCAGGCGCCGCAGGATCTCCTCGCCCGCCGCCGCGAGCACGCCCGCCTCCACCTCCGAGCGCGGCGGGATCACCTCGGCCAGGCACGCCTCGATGCGGTCGCGCAGCTCCACCGGGAGCTCCTGGATCGTCTCCAGGCACCCCGCCACCAGCAGCCGCAGCCGCCGCGCGGGCGGGCCGCCCTGGTCGGCGCGGTCCAGGAGGCCCGCCAGCAGCTCCCTGCGCACGCGACCGGTCGCGTGGCCGGCGGCCATCACCACGACCTCGCGCCACTGGTCCAGGTGCGCCCGCTCGACCGCCGCCTCCACGTCCTCGTCCTCGACGAGTTGCCCCGCCGCGAGGTACTCCTGCACCGTACGGTGCGCGAAGTCGATGCGGCCGGGCACCGGCTCGCGCAGCACGCCGGACCGGCGGAGCAGGTGTTCGAGCACGTCGGCGGCCGGATAGGGCATGCGGGTCATCAGGGCCAGCTTCCGCTCGACGGTCTTGAGCGCCGTCGCCTTCGACAGCTCCGACCGGCCCATGGACACCAGCCGCCAGGCGAGGTCGCGCAGGATCCAGACCTTCTGGTCCGGGTCCATGGAGACCTCGTCGCTGATCAGGCGTTCGGCGTCCCGCCGTTCCAGCAGCAGGCTGAGCACCGCGTCGTAGAAGCCCATCCGGTTGCGCGGCAGCTGCATGCGGCGATCGAGGTTGAGCGCGCACAACATCGCGGCCAGCAGCGGTGTCGACGCCACCACCCCCAGGTGCGGGTTCGACTCCATCCGGGCCAGCAGCGCGACCTCGTAGCCCTCCAGCTCCTCGGGCGCGCACGGGAGGCTGGGACAGTCACGCATCGCCACGTGCCACTGCCGGATGAGCTCCCGCAGGTCCCCGGGCGTCATCGGCTCCAGCGTCGCCGCCGCGAACCCCTCGTCCCCCAGCCACCGCGCGTCCGCCGCGGTCGGCCGCGAGGTCACCACCACGCGCATCCCCGGGTACGCGGCCAACAGCCGCGACAGCCACTCCCGGACGGCCGGGCGATGCCGTACCAGCAGCTCGTCCACGCCGTCCACCAGCAGCAGCGCACGGCCGGACTCCAGCACCCGCTCCACCCAGCCGCGCGGCATGCGCCCGGACACCTCCTGGGCGACGTCGTCCAGGAACGCGGACGGCGCGGGGAACCTGCCGCCGGCGTGGCTGCGGAGCTTGATCATCAGGGGGACGCAGCCGTTCCAGCCGGACAGGGCGCCGGAGAAGTGGCCGCGGGCGGCGGTGACGGCCAGCCAGCGCAGCAGCGTGCTCTTCCCCGAGCCCGCGTCGCCGCGCAGCAGCATGAGGCGTTCGCGGCCGAGCGCCGACTCGATGCGCTCGGTGCCGAGCTCCCCGGTGGGGCGGCCGGTGAGCTCGGCGACCGAGAGGCGTGCGGGGGCGCGGCGCCCGCGCTCGCCCGACGAGACGTTGAGACTGATGTAGGCGACGCTCAACGACGTACGGGGCCGGTAGTTCTCCACCCGCACCCCGAACAGCTCCACCTCGTCCATCGTGCGGCTGACGAAGCCCAGGTAGTGGCGCTGGAAGGCGTCGTCGTCCTGGCGGCCCTCGGGAGCCTCCAGCGTTCGTACGGGCATGCGGGCCAGCAGGCGTTCCATGGCCTCGGCCAGGCCGCTCAGCCGGGCCAGGCTCTCCGTGGCCGCCCGCGGCACGTACTGGGGGAGCTGGCACATCATGCCCGTCAGGCACTCGACGCATTCGGCGAGCAGCACCCCGTACAGCTGGTCCTCGGCCTCCCCGAGCCGGGGCTCCGGCAGCCGCGAGATGACGCGTTCGGCGAGCTTGGCGGGGTCGGCGTCGGCCTCGAAGAGGGCGGCGTCGGACAGGTCCGCCCGCCGCAGGGCGTGGACCACCTCCAGCAGCACGGCGGCCCGCGCCTGCTCGTCCAGCCCGCGGAACTCCTGCTCCAGCAGACGGGTCAGCCGCCCCTCCACCGCCAGCGCGATGCCCTGGAGCTGGTTCTCGAACTTCCTGGGCGCCAGCCGGTCACGGAAACCGCCCTGGATGAGGTCCTTCAGCTCCGAACCGCGCTCCTTGCCCGCGGCGCGGGTGGCGAGCCATTCCCGCATGGCACGTTCGGCGATCGACTTGCCCGCGGCCGTCAGCGCCGCCTCAATGCCTGGCATGCCTCCTATATACCGGCTTTGCTAAGCGGTGAAGTCGGCGAAATCGAAGCCCGGGGACACGATGCAGCTCACCAGCACCGCCTCGGCGGAGGCCGGGCGGGCCGACTGCCACACGCCGCCGGGCACGATCGCCTGCGGCACCTGGCCCTGTTCCACGTCGGGCCCCAGCGTGAGCACGGAGTCGCCGATCGTCAGGCTCAGCGGGCCGCCGCGGTGCCACAGCCAGACCTCGTCCGACCTGACCAGGTGCGGCACCGACTCCTCGCCCGGGTGCAGCAGGAAGTAGATGCCCGTGGCGCTGGCCCGCGGCCCGGGGTATCCGTCCGGGCGGAAGGTCACGGACGATCTCCACGTCTCCCTGAACCAGCCGCCCTCAGGATGGGGGAGCAGGTCGAGGGCCGCCGCGACGGGTGGGCGCTCGACGAACGCCACCGGGGCGCCCGTCACGTCCCTGCGCAGGAAGCGGTTCCCGTCCAGGACGAGTTGGCCGTCGAGCGGGCTGGCCAGGGCGGCCGTCTCGTCGGGGACCTGGATGGGCGGGCCGTCGGGGTAGGTTCGCAACTCCACCCGGGAGAGTTTATGCCGATAAATCGGGACAAGATGGGTGGTTCATTTCCGGTCGATGGGCATCTCGCGGACGGGGCGCGAAATGTCGGTGGAGGTGGCTAGTCTGCGGCAGGTGATCGAACGGTGGAGCCGTGATCAGGTGCTCGCCCTGGCCCCCGACGCGGCGTCGCGCTCTGCCGCGCAGAAGGTGGCGGCGCCCGGTAAGTGGTCGGTGTGCGGCACGACGGGCACGGTCGTGTACGGCGAGTGCGAGGGCAGCGGCGCCAAGCCCTACCTCGCCTGCGTCGACCTGACCGAGCCCGCCTACCGGTGCAGTTGCCCGAGCCGGAAGTTCCCGTGCAAGCACGCGCTCGGGCTGCTGCTCCTGTGGTCGGCCGACGGGGTGCCCGCCGAGGAGGGCGCGCCGCAGTGGGTGACCGAGTGGGTGGAGGCGCGGGCCGAGCGGGCAGCCAAGGAGGCGGCCAAGATCGAGGCGGCCCGGGCGAAGAGGGCCGCCGAGCTGGCCTCTGCCGACGACGGGGCTCCCGGCGCCGGGGGTGCCGAGGCGTCCTCGGATGAGGACGGCGGCGGCGCCTCTGGCGCAGGGCGGGCCGGCGGATCGTCGCGGCCGGGGGCGGAGTCCGTCCGCCACGGGCGGGTCGCCGCCGGGCTGAGCGAGCTGGAGCGCTGGCTCGACGACCAGGTGCGGCAGGGGCTGGCCAGGGCAGCGGAGCACGAATGGGAGGGGCTGGCCAAGCGGCTCATCGACGCTCAGGCGCCCGGCGTCGCGGGGGTCGTGTCCAGGCTCGTCCGGGTCCGGGCGGGGGACGACTGGCCGGGGCGGCTGCTGGAGGAATACGCGCTGCTCCACCTGCTCGCCGTCGCCTACCGGCGGCGGGCGGAGCTGCCCGGGGCGCTGGCCGAGACCGTGCTGAGCCGGGTCGGGTTTCCCGTCGCCAAGGAGGAGGTGCTGGCCGGGCCCGTGGTGCGTGACCGGTGGGACGTGCTGGGCAGGCGGGACGAGGAGCAGGACCGGCTGACCTCACGCAAGGTCTGGCTGCGGGGGCGCGGCAGCGGGCGGGCGGCTCTCGTGCTGTCGTTCGCGCCGCAGGGGCAGCCGCTGGACGCCTCCCTGGTCACGGGGACGACGATCGAGGCCGATCTCACGTACTACCCGGGCGCCGCCCCCTTGCGAGCCCTGGTCGCCACCCGGCACGGCCCCCACCCGCACGCCGCCGCCCGGCACGGCTCCGACGCGGATGGCGGCGCACGGGACGGCTCCGGCGGGGGTGTCGCCGCTCGGCGGGGCTCCGGGGCGGGCGACGGCGTCGGGGGGTTGTTGCCTGGGGGGACGCCGCCCGGGGTGTCGCCGGAGGAGGCGCTTGACGAGGTGGCGAGGGTGCTGGGCGAGGATCCCTGGACCGAGTCGTGGCCGCTCGTGCTGGCCGGGGTGGTCCCGGGGCGCGAGTCGATCGGCGGTCTGCCGCTGCACCGCGCGGCACGCGACCCGTGGCGGCTGATCGCCGTCTCCGGCGGGCGTCCGGTCACCGTGGCGGCCGAGTGGACGCCGCGCGGGCTGCGACCCCTGACCACCTGGGACGACGAAGGAACGGCGGTGATCCTGTGACCGGTTGGGAGGAGCTCGCCTCGACGGCGCTCGTGGGGACGGATCGCAGGCCGTACCAGGGCGATCTGCTCGATGACGCGGCCGTGGAGGTGGCCCGCAGGAGAGCCGGGCGGCAGACCGGCGCCGCCGCCCCACAGGAGGCTCAGGACGCATCCCCCGAGGAGCGGGGCGCGGCTCCCGACGCTCGGGTCGATCCTGCCGGAGCTCAGGTTGCTCCTGGTGAGGAGCGGGTGGCCGTGGGGAGGCGGGCGGCGGAGCGGTTGGTGCGGATCATGGGGGGCGAGCACGAGCGGCTGCTGCCCGAATGGCTGGCCGCGGCCGCCGCCACCGGCCGGAGGGTGCCGCCGTACGTGCTGCCCGAGCTCCTGGACAGGGGACGGCGGGATCGCTCGATCCGGGTGCATCTGGGCGTCCTGGCCGGGCAGCGGGGGCGCTGGCTGGCCGGGCTGAATCCCGCCTGGGACTACCTCCTGGAGGAGCCGACCGGGGAGACCTGGGAGCTGGGCGGCGCCGCGGACCGGCGGGCGCACCTGCGTACGCTCAGGACGGCCGATCCCGAGCGGGCCCGGCAGTTGCTGGAGAGCACGTGGGAGCGTGAGACGCCCGACGACCGGGCCGAGTTCGTGGAGGTGCTGGCCGACGGGCTGAGCATGGACGACGAGCCGTTCCTGGAGAGCGCGCTCGACGACCGCCGCCGCGAGGTGCGCCAGGCCGCCGCCAACCTCCTGACCCGCCTCCCCGGGTCGCGCATGTCCCAGCGCATGGCCGAACGGGCGCGGGCCTGCGTGACCGTCTCCCGGAAGGTCATCGCCGTCGAGGCCCCCCGAGCCTGCGACAAGGACATGGAGCGTGACGGCATCCGCCCCAAGCCGCCCAGGGGCATCGGCGAGCGGGCCTGGTGGCTGCAGCAGATCCTCGCCCGCGCCCCGCTGTCGATCTGGGGTCACCCGCCCGCGACGCTGCTCACGATGAGGATCCCCGACTGGGACGCCGAGGTGAAGGCCGCCTGGGTGCGCGCCGCCGTGCTGCAGAAGGACCCGGAGTGGGCGCGGGCGATGTTCGGGTGGGACCCGATCGCCGACCTCCTGGAGTCGCTGCCGCCCGGCGAGCAGCAGGAACTCGCCGCCGATTTCGTGAAAAAGCATGACCTGGACAGCCAGTTGATCATGGTGTTGGGCGGAGTGTCGTCCCACTGGCGCGAGGGCCTGGCCACCGCCGTCCTCCGCAAGATCGTGAAGGTGGCCACCACGCAGCCGTGGAACCTCGGCGAGCTGGTCAAGCTGGCCGGCGAGCGCATCGACCCGGCCCTGTTCCCGCTGGCGCTGAGCTACTCGCCGGTGGAGTCCGTCCAGCAGGTGGCCGCCCTGCTGCGTTTCCGTGCCGACATGTACAAGGAGCTTCACCCATGACTGTTCTGCGTCCGCACGCGGAAGACCAGTACGCCGAGGAGCTGGCCTTCCTGGCCAAGGACGACGACCGGCCCAGACCGCCCGGCTGGAAGCTCTCCCCGTGGGCCGTGACCACGTACATCCTGGGCGACGGAGACCGCGTCACCCCCAAATACGTGGGCGCGCGCCGCATCGTCGAGGTCGCCGTCGCCACGCTGGCCACCGACCGGGCGCTGCTGCTGCTCGGCGTGCCCGGTACGGCGAAGACCTGGCTGTCCGAACACCTGGCCGCCGCCATCAGCGGCGACTCCACGCTGCTCGTGCAGGGCACCGCGGGCACCGCCGAGGAGGCCATCCGGTACGGCTGGAACTACGCCAGGCTGCTGGCCGAGGGCCCCTCGATCGAGGCGCTGACCCCGTCGCCCGTGATGCGCGCGATGGCCGAGGGCCGGGTCGCCCGCGTCGAGGAGCTCACCCGCATGCCGTCCGACGTGCAGGACGCGCTGATCACCGTGCTGTCGGAGAAGACGCTGCCGATCCCCGAGCTCAACCGCGAGGTCCAGGCCGAGCGCGGCTTCAACGTGATCGCCACGGCCAACGACCGCGACCGGGGCGTCAACGAGCTGTCCAGCGCCCTGCGCCGCCGCTTCAACACGGTCGTGCTGCCGGTCCCGGCCACCGCCGAGGAGGAGGTGGACATCGTCGCCCGCCGCGTCGGCCAGCTCGGCCGGGCCCTGGAGCTGCCGGAGACGACGACCGGGCCGGCCGAGATCCGGCGGGTGGTGACGGTGTTCCGCGAGCTGCGCGCCGGCGTCACCGAGGACGGGCGCACCAAGGTCAAGTCGCCCAGCGGCACCCTGTCCACGGCCGAGGCCATCTCGGTGCTGACCAGCGGCATCGCCCTCGCGGCCCACTTCGGCGACGGCGTGCTGCGGCCTGCCGACGTGGCGGCCGGGATCGTGGGGGCCGTGGTGCAGGAGCCGGTCTCGGACCGGGTGGTGTGGCGCGAATACCTGGAGACGGTGGTGCGCGAGCGCTCCGACTGGCGCGACTTCTACCGCGCCTGCCGCGAGGTGTCATGAGCATCCTCCCGGGCGGGACGGGCGTCTCGGTGCTCGGCGTGCGGCACCACGGGCCGGGCTCCGCGCGCGCCGTGCGGCAGGAACTCGAACGCCTGCGCCCCGACGCCATCCTCATCGAGGGCCCGCCCGAGGCCGACCCGCTCGTCGCGCTCGCGCCCGAGCTGGAGCCGCCCGTCGCGCTGCTGGCCCACGTGCCGGGCGCGCCCGCGCGGGCCGCGTTCTGGCCGTTCGCCGCGTTCTCGCCCGAATGGCAGGCCATCCTGTACGGCACGGCCGCCGGCGTCCCGGTGCGCTTCTGCGACCTCCCGGCGGCCCATTCGCTGGCCGAAGACGAGGAGAGCGACGAGGAAGAGGACGCGGAGCGGGGCGCGACGCCCGGCCTGCGCGCCGACCCCATCGGCTCGCTCGCCGCGGCGGCCGGCTACGACGACCCCGAACGCTGGTGGGAGGACGTCGTCGAGCACCGCGGCGACACGCCCTTCGAGGTGATCGCCGAGGCCATGGCCGCCGTGCGCGAGGGCTACGAGCCGGAGGGCCGGGAGGCCAGGCGCGAGGCGTACATGCGCAAGACCCTCCGCGCGGCCGTCAAGCAGGGCTACGGGCGGATCGCGGTGATCTGCGGGGCCTGGCACGTCCCGGCGCTGACGGGGCCGCTCCCGCCCGCCGCGAAGGACAACGCGATCCTTCGCGGGCTGCCCAAGGTGAAGGCGGAGCTCACCTGGGTGCCGTGGACGTACGGGCGGCTGGCCTCGTGGAGCGGCTACGGCGCGGGGATCACCTCGCCCGGCTGGTACCACCACCTGTTCGGCGCGCCCGACCGGCCCGTGGAGCGGTGGCTGACCGCGGCCGCCGCGGTGCTGCGCGACGAGGGGCTGCCCGTGTCGTCCGCGCACGTCATCGAGTCCGTACGCCTCGCGCACACCCTGGCCGCCCTGCGCGGCAGGCCCCTGGCCGGGCTCGGCGAGGTCACCGAAGCGGCCAGGGCCGTGCTGTGCGAGGGCGACGACCTGGCCGTCGAGCTGATCCAGCGGCGCATGGTCGTCGGCGACCGGCTCGGCCAGGTCACCGACGGCACCCCGATGGTGCCGCTCCAGCGGGACCTGCGCGACCAGCAGCGGCGGCTGCGGCTCAAGCCGGAGGCGCTCGATCGCGAGATCGACCTCGACCTGCGCAAGCCGCTCGACCTCGACCGCAGCCACCTGCTCCACCGGCTGGGGCTGCTCGGCGTCGGATGGGGCACGCTGGGGGAGTCGCGCGGGAAGGGCACGTTCAGGGAGACGTGGACGCTGCGGTGGCGGCCCGAGCACGACCTGGCGCTCATCGAGCAGGCCGCCCTGGGCACCACCGTGGCCGGGGCGGCGGCGCAGCGGGCCGCGGACCTGGCCGCGACCGACCGCACGGCCCTGGCGGACCTGACGTCGCTGGTCGAGCAGTGCCTGCTGGCCGACCTGCCGCAGGCGCTGCCCGAGGTGCTGGCGGCGCTGTCGGCCAGGGCGGCCCTGGACACCGACGTGACGCACCTGATGGCGGCGCTGCCCGCGATGGTGCGCGCCCACCGCTACGGCGACGTGCGCGGCACCTCGGCCGAGGGGCTGACGGCGATCGTCCGCTCGATGCTGGAGCGGATCTGCGTCGGGCTGCCGGTCGCGGTGACGGGGCTGGACGACGACGCGGCGGCGGGCCTGCTCAAACACGTGGACGCCGTGCAGGCCGCCGTCGCCCTCCTTGAGACGGACGGCACGGGCGAGGCGTCGCCGCGCAGTCGGTGGCTGGTCACCCTGCGGGGCGTCAGCGACCGGCCGGACCTGCACGGGCTCATCGAGGGGCGGCTGACCAGGATCCTGCTGGACGCGGGGGAGCTCGACGACGCGGGCGACCGCATGGCCAGGGCCATGTCCAGGGGGCAGGTTCCGGCCAGGGCGGCGGCGTGGGTCGAGGGGTTCCTGGCGGGCGGCGGGCTGCTGCTGGTGCACGATCCGCGGCTGCTGAGCCTGGTGGACGGGTGGCTCACGGGGCTGTCCGGCGAGCAGTTCACCGACGTGCTGCCGCTGCTGCGCCGCACGTTCGGCGGGTTCGCCGCGCCCGAGCGCAGGGCGATCGGCGAACGCGTCCGCTCGGCCGGGAGCGGCGGGCGGCAAGGGGAGCACGACGTGGACGAGCGGCGCGCGGCGGCGGCCGTCGCGACCGTGCTCGCGATCCTCGGAAAGGAAGCCGGATGACCGACGACGAGCGGCTGCGCAGGTGGCGGCTGGTGCTGGGCGGCGGCGACGCCGACGGGACCGGGCTCGGGCTGGAGGGCCTGGACGCGCGGATGGACTCCGCGCTGTCGGCCGTCTACGACCAGGGCGGCGGCAGGGAGGGCGGGCTCGGCGCGTCCGCGCCCCGCGTGGCCCGCTGGCTCGGCGACATCCGCACCTACTTCCCCTCTACGGTCGTCCAGGTCATGCAGAAGGACGCCATCGAGAAGCTCAACCTCACCAGGCTCCTCCTGGAGCCTGAGATGCTGGAGGCGGTCGAACCGGACGTGCACCTCGTCGGCACGCTGCTCGCGCTCAACCGCGTCATGCCCGACCGGGCCCGCGAGTCGGCCAGGGCCGTGGTGCGCAAGGTGGTCGACGAGCTCGAACGCAGGCTGACCCAGAAGACCAGGGCCGCCGTGACCGGAGCGCTCGACCGTTCGGCCAGGACGCACCGCCCCAAGCGGGTGGCCGACATCGACTGGGACCGGACGATCAGGGCCAATCTCAAGAACTACCTGCCGGAGAAGAACACGGTCGTCCCCTCGCGGCTCGTCGGCTACGCCCGCAGGCAGCGGTCGGTGCAGCGCGAGGTGCTGCTCTGCATCGACCAGAGCGGGTCGATGGCGGCCTCGGTGGTCTATTCGAGCGTGTTCGGCGCGGTGCTGGCGTCGATGCGGTCGCTCAAGACGTCGCTGGTGGTGTTCGACACGGCGGTGGTGGACCTCACCGACCAGTTGCACGACCCGGTGGAGCTGCTGTTCGGCACCCAGTTGGGGGGCGGCACCGACATCAACCGGGCCATCGCCTACTGCCAGGGCCTCATCACGCGGCCCACCGACTCGATCTTCATCCTGATCAGCGATCTCTACGAGGGCGGCGTGCGGGAGGAGATGCTGCGCCGGGTGGCCGCGATGACGCAGGCCGGCGTCCAGGTGATCGTGCTGCTGGCGCTCTCGGACGAGGGCGCGCCGTTCTACGACCACGAGAACGCCGCCGCGCTGGCCGCGATGGGCGTGCCCGCCTTCGCGTGCACGCCCGACGCCTTCCCCGACCTGATGGCGGCCGCGATCGAGCGGCGCGACATCGCCCAGTGGGCCGAGCGGCACATGGCGGTGTGAGAGGGCGGTCTGAGAGTCGATGCGGGCCGCCGCCGGGCTTCGGGTGCGGTTGAGCGAACGATCCCGGCTCGGTCTCGACGAAAATGCCTTGCCGGCTGTCGCGGCCTCTCGGTACGGTCTCCGCCATGTCCTCCCCGCGTAAGTCCTAGCTGTCGAACCCCGACACGCGGGTGGAGTCTGCCCTTTTCCGGGCGGCTGCCGGTGATTGCTTCCCCTTTCGCCGCGGTGCCCGCGTGTCCTTCGAGCCCATGACGGCGCACTCATCGACAGGACTTCCGGACTTCACCATGGACAACCTTCCAACGACACCGCCGCGCGGCTTGTGGCGGCAGCACGACTTCCCATTGCTGCTCGGCGGGCGGCTGGTCTCCCAGCTGGGCGACCAGCTTCAGTTCCTCGCCCTGCCCCTCCTCGTCGTGGCCCTGACCGGGTCGCCGGCGCAGGCCGGCATCGTGCTCGGCCTCCAGACCGTCGTCTACCTCGTCTTCGGACTCCTGTCCGGCGCGCTGGCCGACCGCTGGGACCGCAAGGCCACGATGGTCTGGTGCGAGATCGGCCGCGGGGCCTTGACTGCCACCGTTCCCATCGCCGCCGCCTGCGGAATCTTGGGCATGCCGCAGTTGTACGCCGTCGCGGTCCTGAACGGGGTGCTCGGCACCCTGTTCGGGGCGGCCAGTAGCTCGGCGCTGCCGAACATCGTGACCAGGGCCGACCTGCCCGGCGCACTCGGCACGATCGGGGCGATGTCCAACACGGTCCGGATCGCCGGCGCGTCCGTGGCGGGCCTCGCCTACGCCCTGGGCCGGATGGTGCCGTTCGCGTTCAACGCCGTCTCGTTCCTGGCCTCGGCCGTGGCGCTGCGCGCCATCCGCGCCGACTTCCAGCAGGAACGCGCCGCGGACGCGGCCTCGCCGCGAGAGCTCCTGGCCGACATCGCGCACGGCCTGTCCTGGCTGTGGCGCAAACCTGTGATTCGAACGCTGGCCCTGCTCGACGCCGGAGACAGCCTGCGGTACGGCGCCGGCTACCTCCTGATCATCATGCTGGCCCAGCACCTGCACGCCGATCCCGCACAGGTCGGCATCGTCTTCGCGGGCGCTGCGATCGGGGCGCTTCTCGGAAGCCTCATGGCTCCCGCGCTCATCCGCCGATTTCCACTCGGGAGGCTGTCCATCACCATGCTGTGGGTCGAGGCCCTGGCCTTCCCCTTCTACGCACTGGCGCCGACGTGGTGGCTGCTGCTGGTCGTGGCGTTCGCCGAGTCGGTGGTCTCGCCGATCTACAACGTGGCCCTCGACTCGTACCGTCTAGGGGTCACTCCCGACGAGCTCCGCGGCCGGGTCACCAGCGCGATCGACACCCTCACCACCGGGGCCGGCGCCGTCGGGACCATGGCGGGCGGCGCCCTGATCTCCCTGATCGGAGCGCCGGCGCTGACCGGCGTCCTGACCGGATGGCTCACGCTCCTGGCCCTCGCGGCGACCCTGAGCAGAACGGTTCGCACGGCCAGGGCGACGGACTGACGCGAGGTTCGCCCGCGATCCTCGGGCCCGGTGGCGCTCCAAGCGCCACCGGGTCGTCCCGCCGCCGGTTCACGGCGCGGGGCGTCAGTGGCCGGCCTCGCCCGGCCTGGCCTTGCGCGGCAGCAGGTACGACAGGGTGAACGTCAGGGCCAGCAGCCCGACCTCGACCCACACCGTGACCTGCATCGACGAGCCGAAGCTCCACTCGCGCGCGAGCAGGTTGAAGAAGAGCGTCCCGAGCACGGCGGTGCCGAGCGCGCCGCCGAGCTGCTGGATCGCGGTCAGGGTGCCGGAGGCGGACCCGGACTCGTGCGGCTCGACGCCGGCGAGCACGATGTCGAAGAACGGCGCCATGGTCAGGCCCATCCCGATGCCGACGAACGCGAGCGCGGGGGCGAGCTGCCAGCCGCTGACGTCGACCCCGGCCAGGTGGATGGTCAGGGCGAGCCCGGCCGCGCCCACGGCCATGACGGCGGTGCCGATCTGCAGCAGGGTGCGGCCCAGCCTCTCCTGCAGGCCGGACATCGCCAGCCCGAAGCCGATGACGCCGCCGAGCGCCTGCGGCAGCCCGGTGAGACCGGCCTCCAGCGGGGTGAAGCCGAGGCCGAGCTGGGTGTAGAGGTTGAAGACGAGGCCGAGGCCCATCATGCCGGAGAAGAAGGCCAGACCGGCCACCAGACCGCCGGTGAAGGCGCGCTTGCGGAAGAGACCGGGCGTGACCAGCGGGTCCTTGCCGGACCTGGCGCGGCGCGACTCGTACTGGGCGAAGATCGCGAACATGGCGATCGAGGCCGCCATCGACACGAACGTCCACACGGGCCAGCCCAGCTCGCGGCCCTGGATGAGGGGGTAGATCAGCAGGAACGAGGCCAGGGAGACCAGCGCGACGCCGACGAGGTCGAGCCTGGTGGCGTTCGAGAGGCGGTATTCAGGCAGGAAACGCACTCCGGCCAGCGCGGCGGCCAGGCCGAGCGGCAGGTTGATCAGGAAGATCATGCGCCAGCCCGTACCGAAGAAGTCGGCGTCGACCAGCCACCCGGCCAGCACGGGACCGCCCACGGACGAGATGGTCATGACCGGGCCGAACATGCCGAAGGCCTTGCCCAGGTCCTGCGGCGGGAACATCTCCTTGATCAACCCCAGGCCCTGCGGCAGCATGACGGCCCCGAACAGGCCCTGCAGCACCCGGCTCGCGATCAGCATCTCCGGGCTGACCGCGACGCCGCACAGCAGCGAGGCGGCGGTGAAGCCCAGCGCGCCGATCACGAACATGCGCTTCCTGCCGAACAGGTCGCCAAGCCGCCCGCCGGTGATCAGGCCGACGGCCATGGCCAGGGTGTATCCGGCGCCGAGCCACTGCACGACGCTGTCGCTCCCGCCCAGCTCCTTCTGGATAGTGGGGGCGGCGATCGTGGTGACGAGCGCGTCGAGCAGATCCATGACCTCGGCGGCCAGGATCACGAACAGTGCGACCCAGCGCCAGCGGTAGGGCTGGGTCTCGGTCGTCGCCGTCGAGGCGGTGACTGTCACGGGGGGCTCCTTAAAAACGGTGTTCTATTGACGAACGCTGTTCGCTACGAACACCGTTTTAGTGGCGAACACTGTTCGTGTCAAGTACAGTGTTCGTATGGCATCTCAGGACCTCCCGCTCCCTCCTTGGCGTAAGTCCCGCAAGCCGGCCCAGCTGAGACGGCAGCTCAGCCAGGACCTGATCGTCGAGGCCGGGCTGCGGATCCTCGACGCCGAAGGGCTCGACGCGCTGAGCATGAGACGCGTCGCCCAGGAGTTCGACACGGGGCCCGCCTCCCTCTACGCGCACGTGGCCAACAAGGACGAGCTGCTGGAGCTGATGTACGACCGGGTGCTCGGCGAGATCGAGCTGCCCGAGCGCGACCCGAGCCGCTGGAAGGCCCAGCTGCGGGCGTACGCGGTGGAGATGCACCAGGTGCTGGCCCGGCACGCCGACCTGGCCCGGGTGGCGCTGGCCAACATCCCCACGGGGGAGAACTCGGTCCGCATGGGCGAGTTCGTCTTCGGGCTGCTGCTCGAGGCCGGCATGTCGCCGAGGGGAGCGTCCCTGTCGATGGACCGGATCTCCCTGTACATCGTCGGCGACGCGTACGAGGGCTCCGTCCACTTCGCCAGGATGCGCGCGGCCGGCCTGAGCGACCCGCGGGAATACTTCGAGTCCTTCGTCGGGCAGATCGCCGGCTACTACCGGGCACTGCCGGCGGCGCGGTTCCCGCACATCACCAAGTTCGTGGACGACCTGATCGCCGACGACGGCGAGGTGCGCTTCCACTATGGTCTCGACCTGCTCCTCGACGGCATCGAGGCCCGCATGCCGCCCACGCCCTAGGCCCAATGGTCGAGGGCCGCCTAGGACCCCCGCCCGAGGTGTCGACGTGGGTGTTTGCCATAGCTTGCCCGGTATGACGATGACAGTTGAGAGATCAGCGGAAGGCGTGGTTTCGCCGCAGTACCGGGCCCTCAGCATCGGGCTGGTCGCGCTGGTCATGCTGGTGGCTTTCGAGGCGATGGCCGTGGCCACGGCGATGCCCGTGGTGGCCCGCGAGCTGGGCGGGATGCACCTGTACAACCTGGCCTTCAGCGCCACCCTGGCGGCCAGCGTGATCGCGACGGTCCTGGGCGGGCGGTGGAGCGACGTGCGCGGCCCGCTCCAGCCGATCGCGGTCGGCGTGGCGGGCTTCGTGGCCGGGCTGCTGCTGGCCGGGTTCGCGCCGAACATGGAGGTGTTCGTCGCGGGCCGGTTCGTGCAGGGACTCGGGGCGGGATTGATCCAGGTGTCGCTGTACGTGGTGGTCGCCCGGGTCTATCCGGGAAGCATGCATCCCAAGGTGTTCGCCCTGTTCTCGGCGGCCTGGGTGGTGCCGTCCATGGTCGGCCCGGCCATCGCCGGATTCGTGGCGCAGAACATCGACTGGCGGTGGATCTTCATCGGCGTCTCCCTGATCGTCGTCCCGGCCGCGCTGCTGCTCTGGCGCGGCACCGCGGGGCGCCAGGTGGCCGACGGCATCGCCGCGCCCGCCCCCGGCCTCGGCCGCAAGCTCGTCTGGGCCGCCTTGACCGCCGTGGCCGCCGCCCTGATCCAGTACGGCAGCGCGCTCGGGCTCGCGGGCCTGCCCCTGCTCCTCGCGGGGGTCGTCCTGGTGGCCGTGGCCCTGCCCAGGCTGCTGCTGCCCGGCTCGCTCAGGGCCGCCCCCGGCCTGCCGACCGCGCCCGTGCTGCGCGGCCTGGCCTTCGGCTCGCTGACGGCCGCCCAGGTGCTCATCCCGCTCATGCTGATCAACGAGCGCGGCCTGACCGCCACCGAAGCGGGCCTCGTGCTCACCGTCGGCGCCCTCGGCTGGTCCACCGGCTCCTGGATCAAGGGCCGCGGCACGATCAGCCACCTGACCGCCATCCGCGGCGGAGCCGCCATGCTCACCGTCGGCATCGCGCTGGTGACGCTCGTGCTCATCGACTCCCTGCCGCTCGCGCTGGCCTTCGTGGCCATGGCGATCGCCGGGCTCGGCATCGGCGCGCTGCACCCGACGGTGTCGGTGCTGGTGCTGGAGATGTCCAAGGAGGGCGAGGAGGGCCAGAACACCGCCGCCGTCGGCGTGGGCGAGTCGGTCTTCACCGTGGTGGCCGTCGCGCTCAGCGGCGCCCTGTTCACCGCCACCGGCGAGAACTACGCGATCGGCCTGTCCTTCACCGCCGCGCTCGCGGCCCTGGCCGTACTGCTGGCCCCGCGTTTTGCCCAGTCCCGCGCAACAGGCACTATGGAGGGAGCCGCGTCATAAAAGGGGGATACATGCCGCGAGTGCGGGAGCTCGAGGTCTTCCGGCTGGTCCTGCCGTTCGGCAGGAGGTCGGAGACCCTGCTCGTGAAGCTCACGGACCACGGTGGCATGACCGGCTGGGGCGAGGCCATCTCCCCCCAGCCGAAGACGTGGTCCAGGCTGGAGGAGTCGCTGGCCGCCCTGCTGATCGGCGTCGACTGGGAGCACCCCGACACGCTGCGGAGCGGAGACCCGGCCGTCGACATGGCCTGCTGGGACCTGTGGACCAGGATGCGCGGGGTGCCGCTCGCCGAGGCGATCGGCGGCACCCGCACCTCGCTCATGGCCACTGTCCGGCTGGCCCCCGACCCGTCCGTGGAGAGCCTCGTGGCCCGGGTCAACCAGCAGGTCTGCGCCGGCTACGGGCACGTCACGCTGGACATCCGGCCCGGCTGGGACGTCGAGCCGGTGCGGGCGGTGCGCCAGGCGTACCCCGCGCTGACCCTGGCAGTCGACTGCGGCAACGCCTACACCGCCTCCGGCCAGCTCGTCGCCCTCGACTCCTACGGGCTGGAGGTGATCGAGCGGCCCTTCGCCGTCGGCGACGTCTACGCGCACGCCGCGCTCCAGGAACAGGTGTCCGCCTCGGTCGCGGTCGAGCTCGCCTCCACCGCTGAGCTCGACGACTACCTGACCGTACGGGCCACCAGGGTGCTGCTGCTGCGGCCGAGCGCGTTCCCGTCGTTGACGGAGGCCCGCAGGGCGCACGACCGGGCCGTGGCGGCCGGTCTGGACATCCAGTGCGCGGGCGGCCAGGGCGCGGGGCTGTCCAGGGCGGCGACGGTGGCGGTGGCGAGCCTGCCCGGGTGCACGCTGCCGTGCGACGTGACTCAACCGCCGCGCCAGAACCAGATCGTCACGCCCATCGTGGGCGCCAACGCCGGCGTCATCGCCGTCCCCCTCACCCAGTCGGGGCTGGGGCACGACATCGACGAGGCGCGGGTCCGAAGGCTGGCGAAGGACACCTTCCACGCGTAAGGTTCCTACCCGGTCATCGGGACGGGTGGGTAGGCGGGCGTGCGGCTGACGCGATGGCGGGTGTTATGGATCCTGCTGACGAGGAATTTCCTTTCGTGCTTGCTTCCTGAATGGGCGAAGCTGCTCATCGGCCTGGCGGCGATCATCGGCGTCGGCGTCGCGGGCACGCTCCTCACCTTGCCTTATGTCGAGGTGGTGCTCATCGTGATCGCCGCCGTCGGGGCCTGCGCGGTCGCCTTCGTGGCGGATCGGTGGCCGCGGCGGTTCGGCTGGCGCTGTCCCGTGCTGTCGCTGGATGACCAGCCGCGGCTCAGGGAGCTGGTCGTGGACGCGGCACGGATCGCGGGCTTCGACGCCGTGCCCAAGGTGCACGTGTCCGCCTGGGCCGAGGTGCAAGGGCACCGGACCAGGCGGGGCCGGCCGATCCTGCTGGTGGGGCTGCCGTTGCTGGTGGCGGCGGATGAGGCGGAGCTGCACACGCTCATGGTCAGGGAGCTGCTCGCCGCCAGGCGGTGGCGCTGGCACGAGCGCTGGGCCGTTCACCTGTTCATGGCGCACCATCCGGACTGGTCCTGGCTGGGCGAGGCGAGCGCGCTGCTGCGCAAGGCGCTCTGGGCCGAGACCCGCTCCACCGTCGGGAGCGAGCGCTTCGCCGCCGGCATGCGGGCCGAGCTGCTGGTGGGAGGTGCCTTCGGCTGGCACGTGGCCCGCTATGTCGCGCCGTTCTCGAGCAAGGGCGGTGCCGCGGACGTCTACGAGAGCTTCCTGTGGAAGATCCAGCTGGACGGGCTGCTGACGCGACTCCGGCCCGAGCCCCCTCTGCCCGACGCGGCTGAGGAGATCGGCAAGGGCGCCGTGGCCGGCGATGGGGTGCTGCTCCTGCCGGTGCCTTCGGGCGTGATGTCGAAGGTGCCGGCCGAACTGGCCATCCGCCTCGGGAAGGTCATCTCGCACAAGATGCTCGGCCGGGGCGGGTTCGCGCTGGGCGCGCGGCCGTACCGGATGGCGGACCTCCCCGCGGAGGTCTGGGCGCGGGTCGGTGAGTTCCAGCGCGAGAACGTGCTGGACGCGGCGACCAAGCTGCTCGGCCGGCAGGCCACCGATCTGGACGTCGTCGAGCTCGCGGTCGCCGGTCGGGCGGGTGAGCTCGAATGGTGGCACAAGGAGCAGTCCTGCCCGCACCCCACGCCCGGCGTCTGCGTGCTCCTCCCGCTGTTCGACGTGGCGCTGCGGCGCAGGGGATATGCGCACGAGCACACCTTCGCCCAGCGCGAGCTGGTCGGCCCCGTGGGGGACCGGATTAATCTGGTGGAAATAGCCACAAAAGCGGAACGTGGCGAGCCGTACGGGATCCTGCTGGGAGGACTGATGACAGGCCGGGACCCGGATGCCGACGCGATCAGGCTGGCCGCCGAGTCCCTCGCCGGGGGCGACCCGACCGGCTGGTTCGAGCGGCTCTACGCCGAGTCGGCGAGCGGCGACGCGATCGTGCCGTGGGACTCGCGGTCCCCGCACTTCCTGCTGACGGAGTGGGCCCGTCCCGGCCGCGGGCGGGCGCTGGTCGTGGGCGCGGGGCTGGGGGACGACGCCGAGCACGTGGCGGGCCTCGGCTACGAGACGGTGGCGTTCGACGTGAGCGAGTCGGCCGTCCGGCTCGCCGGGGAGCGCTTCCCCGGGAGCGAGGTGCGCTACCAGGTCGCCGACCTGCTGGCGCCGCCCGCCGAATGGCGGCACGCGTTCGACCTGGTGGTCGAGGTCATGACCGTGCAGGCGCTGCCGGAGCCCCTGCACGGCAGGGCCATCGCCGCGATCGCGGAGTTCGTACGACCCGGCGGCACGCTGCTGGTGATCGCGTCGGGCCGGGAGGAGGGCGGGCCGGCGTTCGCGCCCCCGTGGCCGCTGACCCCGTCCGAGATCGGGGCCTTCGCGACGGGCGGGCTGGAGACCGGGAAGGTCGAGGATCTGCGCGACGGCGAGCGCCACCGCTGGCGGGCCACCTTCCACCGGCCCGTGTGATCAGCTCGGCATGTGCAGCCTGAGGCTGCCCAGGGAGGCGTTCAGGACGCCGCGGAGGGTGGTGCCCGCCATGAGGAGAGACTCGCGGACGGTGTGGAACTCCTGCACCGGGATGACGTTCGTGGGAGCCAGGGCGACGGCCGGGACGAGGGTGGTGAGCAGGGCGGCGGTGGCGAGCAGCTGAGCGCGTCGGCGCATGCGGACCTCCTGAGCGATCGATCAGAACACCGCACAGGAGATCACGGACGGTCACGGGAGGGCCGCGCCGCCACAGCGGCAAGAACGGATCTTTACGCTTCAGCCCGCCGCGGAGGGGTCCGCCTCAGAACTGCTGGCGCGCCGCGCACACACGTTCCGCGTGCTGCTCCGGCCGGTCGTCGATCAGCGGGAGCCGGAGGACGAACTGGGCACCGTGCGGCGAGTCCTCGGCCTGGAGCGTTCCGCCGTGGCTCCGGGCGATGTCGAGGGAGATCGGCAGGCCGAGGCCGCTGCCGCCGGCGTCGCGTCGGCGGCCGTCGTCGAGGCGGGTGAACCGCTCGAAGATCCGCTCGCGGTCGGCGGGCGCGATACCGGCTCCGTCGTCTGCCACCCTCACCACGGCCTCACCGGTAGAGGTGGTGACGAAGACGTCCACGGCGCTCTCGGCGTGCCGGATGGCATTGCTCAGCAGGTTGCCCAGTACACGGGCGAGCTGGATGCGGGATCCGCGCACCCATACCTGGCCGTCCGCCCGGACACGTACGGGCACGCGGCCCGCGCGGGGCGCCTCCCGCCCGGCCAGCTCGCCGAGGTCGATCAGCTCGGGAGGCGCCGGCTCGCCGGCGCCCAGCCGCGCGAGCGCCAGCAGGTCGCCCACGATGGCGTCGAGGCGGTCGGCGACCGACAGGGCCGAGCGGATGGTGTCGTACAGGTCCACTTCACCGGGATGGAGCAGCGCCTCCTCCAACTGCAGGTGCAGTCCCGCGATCGGGTTCCTGAGCTCGTGCGAGGCGGTGAAGGCGAACGTGCGCTGCTGCGCCACCGCCCCGTCGAGCCTGTCCAGGGTCTGGTTGGCGGTGCGGACCAACCGGGCGATCTCGTCGTCACCCGGCGGAACGGCCATCCTCAGGCTGAGGTCGCTCACGGTGATCTCGGCCAGGCGCGCGCGGATCGCCTCGACCGGCCGCAGCGTGCGGCCCGCCGCGATCCACGAGGTGCACGCCACGATGGCGGCGAGGGTGAGCGCTGCTCCCGCCAGTCCGTACTCCAGAAGGTGGCCGCTCAGCAGGGCCGGCACCGGGCGCTGCGCGAGCACGACCGGCGCGTCGGGCGCCGCGGTGATGCGGATCGCCACCAGTAGGACACGCCCGTCGGTCACCCGCTGGACGCGGTCGTCGGCGGGCGGGCGCATCGTGCTGAGCGGCGGGCGTCCCCGTGCGGTCCGGCTGGCGGCGACGACCTGGCCGCGGGCGTCGACGAGTTGGATGAGGCGGATGTCGCCGGAGACCGGGATCATGCGCGGGATCGTGCCGGCGCGGGCCGCCGCACTCCACTGGCTGGCGATCTGCTCGACGTGGTAGAAAGCGTCGTCCTGGACGCGGTAGCGGACGGCCAGCGACGAGGTGGCGCCCACCACGGCCAGCGCGACCAGAGCGAGCGCGGATGCGGCGAGGCTGGAGCGGGCCCGGATGGACCGGGGATAGCGGATCATGGTCGCCGTCTCCTTTACGGGTTTTCGTCATGGTAAATCGGGATATTTCGGACAAGGTGGTCGTCCGGCACCCACCAAATCAGCCAATATCGGCGGATCCGGCGGTCCGGCCTCATCCTGGTAGTGACACACCCACCCTGGGCATCGAATTCCGACATATTGTTCAAAAATGGACGGCAGTAAGTTGCTGGGAGAGTTCCTCCGCGCACGTAGGGAGGCCACGACACCCGCGCAGGCCGGGCTTGTGGACGGGGGCCCGCGCCGGACCGCCCGGGCTGCGGCGTGAGGAGGTGGCGATGATGGCCCACGTCAGCACGGATTACTACATCCGGCTCGAACAGGGCAGGGAACGCCACCCTTCGGAACGCGTCCTGGGTGCCCTCGCCCGTGTCCTCGACCTCAGCCCCGAGGCCACGGCGCACATGCACCTGCTGGTTCATCCCGTGCCTCAGCCGCCACACCGGACCGAGCGGGTCCGCCCTGACCTGCGGCGGCTCATCGAGAGCTGGGTGGACACGCCCGCGCTCATCTGCGACCGCCTCATGAACGTGCTGGCCGTCAACTCCCTGGCCGACGCCTTGTACGACGGGCTCGCGCACCGAGACAACCTGTTGCGCATGTTCTTCCTGGACCCGGCGGCCCGCGACTTCTACGCCGAATGGGAGCGCTCGAGCCGGACCAAGGTCGCCTATCTCCGCCACATCGCCGGCTCGTACCTCGACGATCCCGGGCTGACCGAGCTCGTGGGCGAGCTCTCGGTCAGAAGCCCCGACTTCCGCCGGTTGTGGGCCAGGCACGACGTGCTGAACCGGGTGAGCGAGGTCAAGCGGATGCGGCACCGGGAGGTTGGGGAGCTGGAGCTGACCTGCGAGGTGTTCTCGGTGAGCGGGTCCGACGGGGTGCAGCTGTTCACGCTGCTGGCCCAGCCGGGGAGCACGTCCGAGGCGGGGCTGAGACTGCTGGGCAGCCTCGCCGCCTCCGCCAGGGAGTCCCGGGCGCCGCAGCGCCAAGGCTGACCCGCGCGGGAGCGCTTCGGCCGCGTCGCACGCCTTCTTCAGCCGCCGTTCGCGCGCAGGCGTTCGGCCGCGCGGGCCGCGGCGCGGCGGATGCCCGCGTACCCCGTGCAGCGGCACAGGTTGGAGGCCAGCAGGGCGTCGAGCCGCCGCTCGTCCCGGTCCAGCTCCGGCTCCTCTTCCAGGGCGCCGGCGAGCAGCATGAGGAAGCCGGGGGTGCAGAAGCCGCACTGCAGCGCGTGCTCGGCGGCGAACGCCTCCTGCAGCGGGTGCAGTTCGTCGCCGTCGGCCAGCCCCTCGACGGTGCGGATGTCAGCGCCCTCCGCCTGGACGGCCAGGGCCAGGCAGGCGCGGATGGCGGTGCCGTCGACCAGGACGGTGCACGAGCCGCACACCCCGTGCTCGCACCCCAAGGTGGTCCCCGTGAGGCCCAGCCGGTCGCGCAGCGCGTCGGCCAGGCTCGTCCGCGGCTCCACGTCGATCCGGTGGGTCCGGCCGTTGACCGTGAGCTGGACGTTCATGGGGTCACCGCGTCGTGGACGGCTCGGGCCAGGCAGCGCCGTACCAGCGTGGACAGCGCGTGCCTGACGTAGGCGGCCGGCGCGTGCGGCTCGCCCGGCGGGTCCGCCTCGGCGGCGGCCCGTACGGCGGCCTCCGCGAACAGCTCCGGCTCCGCCCGCTCACCCGTCATCAGGCGTTCGGCCTCGACGGCGCGGAGAGGGACGTCGGCCGCGTTCGCCAGCCCGATGCGGGCCCACTCGACGCGGCCCGCGGCCAGCCGCAGCATCACGAGGACGGCGGCCAGGGCGAAGCCGCTGTGCGTGCGGCGGTGCTCGGCGAAGGCCGCGACCGCCCCGGGCGGCGGGCGCGGCAGCCGGACGCCGGTGACCAGCTCCTCCGGCAGGCAGGCCGTCGCGAACGCGCCGCGGAACCATGAGTCGGCGGATACCGTACGCGGCCCGGCGGGGCCGTCCACCTCGATCCCGGCGCCCAGGGCCATGGCCAGCGCGCACCACTCCGACGCCGGATGCGCCCAGGCCAGGCTGCCCGCGAAGGTGCCGCGGGCGCGGATGGGCGGGTGGCCGACGTACGGCGCCACCTGGCGGAACAGCTCGGCCAGCGGGTCGTCGAACCGGGCGTGCTCCAGCTGGGCGTGCCGGACCAGCGCGCCGACGTGGACGGAGCCGTTCTCGACGGTGATCTCCGACAGCCCGGGGATGCGGTTGACGTCCACGACCAGGGCCGGGCGCGTGGTCCGGTAGCGCAGCTCGATGAGCAGGCTCTGGCCGCCGGCCAGCACGCGGCTCTCCGGCCCGCGTTCGGCCAGCACGGCCACCGCCTCCGGTACGGAGGCAGGCGCGACGTAGTCGAATTGTGCCGGTTTCATGTCCCCCATCCCGGGCATCCGATATCGACGTTGGTACCGAAAGCGGGGTGTCTCAAACATTGCGGTACATCGGGATGCCGCTCGCGCGGCGCGAGGATCGCGACCTGGTCACCGGCCGGGCGCGCCGCGTCGCCGACCTGGAGCTCCCGGGGACGCTGGAGCTCGCGTTCACCCGCAGCCCGGTGCCGCACGCGGTGGTGCGCGCGGTCGACGTCGCCGCCGCGCTCAAGGAGGAGGGGGTGGCGGGCGCGTGGTCGGCCGCCGACCTGCCGTACCTCGCCGCCCGCGCGGTGCCCGGCGAGGAGGGCCTGCCGCCGTGGCCGCTGCTCGCCACCGGCCGCGTCCGCTACCCGGGCGAGGCGCTCGCCGTGGTCGCGGCCGGTACGCGCGCCCACGCCGAGGACGGGGCCGAGGCCGTCCGGCTGTCCCTCGAACCCCTGCCTTTCACCCGCACCGACGCGCCCGGCGATCTCTTGGGGGCGCGGGCGCCTCGCCTGTTCGACGACCGGGACAACCTGGCCGCCGAACGCACCTTCGGCCACCCCGCCGACGACGTGTTCGCGACCGCGCCGGTGGTCGTCGAGGCCGCCTACCGAGAGCAACTCCTGCTCCCCACGTCCCTGGAGCCACGGGCGATCCTGGTCGATCCGGGGCGCGATCACCGCCTCACCGTGTGGGTCTCCCACCAGGCCCAGCACCGGCTGCGCAACGCGCTCGCCGGGGCGCTCGGCCTCGACCCGGCGCGGATCCGGGTGATCGTCCCGGCCACCGGCGGGGCGTTCGGCGCCAAGAGCCAGACCTATCCGGAGTATCTGGTCGCCGCCCTGCTCGCCGTCCATCTCGGCCGCCCGGTGCGCTGGTGCGAGGACCGCGCCGAGGCCATGCTGGCGGGCCCGCGCGGCCGTGGCCAGCACCAGCGGGTACGGCTGGCGGCCGACGAGGACGGCACCTTCCTCGCGTACGAACTGCTCGTCGACGCCGACATCGGCGCTTACCCGCACATCGGCGCCTTCGTCCCGATGATGACCGGGGCGATGAGCACCGGCGCCTACCGCACGCCCAGAGTGCACACGCGGGTCCGATGCGTGCTCACCAACACCGCCCCCACCACCTCCTACCGCGGCGCCGGCCGCCCCGAGGCCGCCTACGCCCTCGAACGCACCGTGGACCGGCTCGCCCGCCGCCTCGGCCTGGACCCGGCCGAGCTGCGCCGCCGCAACCTGATCCGCCCCGACCAGTACCCCTACCTGACGCCGACCGGCCGCACCTACGACTCGGGCGACTACGCGGCCGCGCTCGACCGGGCCCTGGCCGCCGTCGGCTACGACGAGATCCGCGCCGAGCAGGCCCGCCGCCGCGAGGACGGTGGCCCGCCGCTCGGGGTGGGAATCGCCACGTACGTCGAACGCTCGGGCGGCCCGCCGGACAGCGACGAGTTCGGGAGCGTGGAGGCGTGCCCGGACGGGACGTTCATCGCCCGCGTCGGCTCGACGTCCACCGGCCAGGGCCACTTCACCGCGTTCGCCCAGGTGGTGGCCTCGGTCCTGGACGTGGACATGGACCGGGTGCGCGTCGTCGAGGGCGACACCGGCGAGGTGCCCTACGGCTTCGCCACCTTCGGCAGCCGCTCCATGCAGGTGGGCGGCGCGGCCCTGTGGCGCGCGGCCGAAGCCCTCGTCGCCGCCGCCCGCCGCCGCTGCGCCGGACTCCTGGGGGTGGGGGAGGAGGACGTCTCGTACGCCGAGGGCCGGCTGGTGGTGGGCGGCGACCCACGAGCCGCCCTCCAGGCGGACGCCGAGGAGACCCTGGCGCCGAACGTCGAGACCGGCCCCCTGCCGGGACTGCCTATCGGCGAACTGGTCGCCCGCACCGGCCCCCTGCGCGCCGACGAGATCGTCGCCCCGCCCCAGGCCTTCCCGTACGGCGCCCACGTCGCCGTGGTGGAGGTGGACCCGGACCTGGGCACCGTCCACGTGCGCCACCTGGTGGCCGTGGACGACTACGGGGTGGTCGTCAACCCGATGATCGTCACCGGCCAGAGCCACGGCTCCATCGCCCAGGGCCTCGGCCAGGCCCTCTACGAACAGGCGGTCATCGGCCCCGACGGCATGCCGTACGCCTCGACCCTCCTGGACTACCTCCTGCCCACCGCCGCCGACATGCCCCCGGTCACCCTCCTGGAAACCGCCACCCCCAACCCCAACACCCCCTTGGGCGCCAAGGGCGCGGGGGAGGCGGGCTGCATCGGCATCCCCCCGGCCCTCGTCAACGCGGTCTGCGACGCCCTCGACCTCGACCACATCGACATGCCCCTGACCCCGGCCGCAGTATGGGCGGCCACCACCGGACACCGGTAGGTGCGCCGGTGCCCTCCTGGGTGGAGCCCGCCACCAGAAGGCGCTTCGCGCCCGGAGGAGCAGGTAGGGCTATGGGCGCTGTCGCAGCAGCTTGGCGAGGATCGCGCTCAGCTGGCCGCGTTCGTCGTCGGTGAGGGCGTGGAAGGTGTCGTCGAGGAACGCCGGGATCGAGGACTGAGCCGCGGCGAGCCGCCGTCGGCCCGAGTCGGTGATGGTGACCGCGTAGGAACGCCGGTCGCGGGGGTTGCGCTCCCTGCGGACGTGGCCCTCCCGCTCCAGGTCGTCGCAGATGCCGACCATCACGCTGCGGTCGATGCGCAGCTCCTCGCTGAGCGTCTGCTGGGAGCTGGGGCCGACGGCGTCGAGCATCTGGAGCACGAGGTGCTGGCCGACCCCGAGACCTTCCTCGGTGGCGTGCGCGTCCGCGGCTCGGGCCACCGCTGCCGAGGCCCGGCACAGCGCGATGTCCAGCCGCTCGGCGGCGAGCCGTGGGAAGTACGCCGTCCCGCGGTCCGTCGCCCTGGTCGTCGTCGCCATCGCTCTCCTTCCGCGTGGGTCGCCAGTCTATCTCTGCTCAGAAAGTTTGACGACAGATGATTGGCGGGCATACGGTCTGAATCATCTGTCCGCCAATTGTTTGTGCTCAGATGGAGATGGGCTTCGGCCCGCGCCACCTCCGCCTTTCCTGAAAGAGATGCCTCATGACGCTGGACCTCACCCCCGACGAGTTGCTGAGCACGACCCGCGCCGTGCGCAAGCGTCTGGACTTCGCCCGCCCGGTGCCCCGCGAGCTGATCGAGGAGTGCGTGGACCTGGCCGTACAGGCGCCCACCGGGCGCAACCGGCAGCGCTGGCACTTCCTCGTCGTCACCGAGCCGGAGCGGCGGCGGGCCGTCGCCGACATCTTCCTGCGGGCTCAATCGCTGGCCACCGGCCAGCCGCTGACCGAGCGCGACCTGTGGCGCATGAACTACCACTCCGGCTCCACCCGGCGGGTCTTCGACGGCCTGCGCTACCTGGCCGCCAACATCCACCGGGTGCCCGCCTTCGTCATCCCCGGCGTGGAAGGGCGGACGGACGACGCCCCGGTGGCCGTGCAGGCGGGGACCTGGGGGTCGATCCTGCCCGCGGTCTGGAGCTTCATGCTGGCCGCGCGGGCACGCGGCCTGGGCACGGTGTGGACCACCGCGCAGGGGCCGCTCGAACGCGAGCTGGCCCGGGTGCTCGGCGTGCCGTACGACGAGATCATGCTGGCCGCGTTCATCCCGCTGGCCTTCACCATCGGCACCGACTTCAAGCCCGCTCCCCGCGTCCCGCGCAAGGAGATCCTGCACTGGGACCGGTGGTGAGCGACGTCCTCAAGAGCGAGCGGTCAGCGCAGGACGCAGGGCTCCAGCATGCCCTGTTTCGTCGTGCAGGGCCGGAAGCCCGCCTCGGTCAGCCGTAGCTGGGCGCGCTCGTGCGTGCGCGCGAACTGGAGGAAGTCGGCCGCGAGCGAGCCCGGCGCCGGCCGGGTCCTGGTGTAGAGGTACTCCACTGTCCAGAACGGGTAGCCCGACGTCGCCGCGGTCGAGACGTCGAACGCCTTGCCGTCCAGCGTCAGCGCCGTGATGCCGCCCGACCTGCGCTCCTCGACGATCGACAGCGCGTCCGCGTACCCGATCGCCCCGGGCACGGTCGCCACCTGCCGGATGACCTCGGCGTTGTCGTCGCGTTCGCAGCGGATGACCGGGGCGGTGGGGTTACGGTCCTTCTCACGGCATTCGTCGGAGGAGAGCATGTTCTCGCCGGTGCCCAGGACCTGGTGCTCGAAGAGCTGGCGGGTGCCGGAGTTCTGGTTCCGGCTGATGATGCGGATCGGCAGGGACGCCCCGCCCCGGACCTGCTTCCAGTCCACCCACGTGCCGTCGTTGATCTTGCGGAGGTCGTCGATGCCGATGGTGGTCAGCCCGACCTCCTTGTTGACCACGACGAAGTAGACGACGACGGCCAGCTTCTCGCCGTACAACTGGTCGTGGTAGTTGCTCTTGCCGTCCGACAGCGCGATCACGTCAGGCGAGCCCGATTCGAGCACGGTACGCACGCCGCCCAGCGAGCCGTTCGGCGTGGTCTCGATCCGGGCGTCGCCGCAGACCTTGACGTACTCGTCGGCGATCGTCCGCATCGTCGACATGAACACGCTGGAGCCCTCGATCCGCAACTGGCCCGACCCGCACGCGATGGACCGGTCCTCCGGCTGGGCGAGCCGGCTGAGCACGAGCAGGGCGCTCAGCGCGATCACCAGCGCGCCGCTGACGCGCGGGAGCGTGACCCTGCGGACCTTGCCCTCGTCCCTGATCACGCCGGCGTCCTTGAGCTTGCCGGTGTGCTCGACGAGCTTGGTGATCTCGCGCTGGCCCGGCTCGCGCAGGACCACCACGAGCTTGGCCTTCTCGCCGCGCCTGAGTTTGAGCTTGGTCAGCTGTACGCCGTGCCAGGACGGCTCGGCGGCCTCCGTGCCGTTGGCGGCGGATCCGCCGATCCAGCGGGCCAGCCGGTCGGTCAGCCGCCGGCGTACCGTGACCAGGTTGTCGCGGGCGGGCTTGTCCTCCTCGGGGAAGAACCGCAGCCCTTCGCGCAGCAGCTCGCGCAGGTCGCCGGTGCTGGCGTCCGACACGCGGGCGTTCCACACCACCCGGTCGCCGAACGTGAACGACAGCGGCCGGTCGAAGTCGTCCGGGTCGATGTCGTAGCTGCCGCTGTTGCGCAGGCGGATGACGACGATGCTCATCCGCTCCAGCAGCCGGGCCACCTGGTGCAGCTGGGGCGGGCCCTCGCCGTCGCTCAGCGTCTCGGGCCCGACGCCGATCTTGGAGTTGTACAGGACGCGGAAGCTGATCCGCTTGCGGCGTACGACGAGCCGGTCGACATAGGGGGTCACCACCAGCAGCGCGATCCCGAACAGGACGGGCCCCACGCCTCCGAGGAAGTCGACCAGCTGCTCCAGCAGCCGCAGCAGCGCCACTGATGCCCCCTTCGAGAACTGGTTCAATTCTCGCTTTGTTGGGACATGCGAGCCGGATGGTGCGAACCGTTCACCAGGAATTCGACCGCCGGACACGGGGGCGGCCGGGCGGGGGAGCCGCCGGTCAAGCGAACGGGCTCAAGCCTCCCGGTCGTCGGCGAGGACCTGCGCCAGCGCGTTGGAGGCCTGGCGGATCATCCCCGGGTTGGTGTCCCAGTAGTACGGCAGCGCGTTCACGGCCTGGGAGAGCGCCCAGCCGCGCCCCCGCAGCCACGACGCGTCGTCGACGCCGAGCTCGGCCCGGAACCGCCGGCGGCTGTCGCCCGCGAACACGTTCCACGCGGGCTGGAGGTCGCAGGCGGGGTCGCCCACGTTGAGGCCGCCGAAGTCGATGACCGCCGACAGGCGGCCGTCGACGACCAGCAGGTTTCCCGGCAGCAGGTCGCCGTGCACCCAGACCTCAGGGCCGTCCCACGCGGGCGCGTCGAGCGACTCCTGCCACGAGCGCAGGGCCGCGGCGCCGTCGATGCGGTCGCCGAGCTGAGCGATCGAGCGGCGGACCGACTCGTCGCCCTCGGCGAGCGGCCCCCCACGGGCGCCGCGGGCGCGCGGGTGGGCGCCGGTCCGGTCGATCCGGCGCAGGGCCGTCACGAACGCGGCGAGGTCGGCGGCGGCCTGGTCGAGGTCGCGGATCGTGCCGTTGGCGTTCGCGCCGGGCAGCCACTCGTACACGGACCAGGCGAAGGGATAGCCTTCGGCCGGATCGCCCATCGCCACCTGCACCGGAACGGCGAGCGGCAGGTGGGGCGCCAGCTTCGGCAGCCACCGCGCCTCTTTGGCCGCCTGCCCGGTGGCCCATCCGATGCGCGGCATCCGCACGGACAGCTCGTCGCCAAGTCGGTAAATGTCGTGGTCTGTGCCGTAGGAGTCGACCGGTTCGATCCGCAGCTCCGCCCACTGCGGGAACTGCCCCGCGAGCAACCGGCGCACGAGCGCCACATCGGTCAGGACCTCGTCGGCATGCATCTTCGTCGTGCCCATCGGCGCCCATCCTCGATCACCCCGCCGACCCGCGGCAAACGGTTTTATCCGGCCAGGGCGGCCTCCAGCAGGAGGGTGCCCGCGCCCAGCAGGGCCGCGTCCCGGCCGCCCCGCGCCGGGGCGATCTCCAGATCGCGCGTCGCCAGCGGCAGGCAGCGTTCCCACACCGCCGCCCTGATCGAGGTGATCAGCGGCTCCGCGGCCGACAGGCTGCCGCCCACCGCGACCACGTCCGGGTTGAAGAAGTTCACCAGCACCGTCAGGACCTCGCCGATGCGCCGGCCCGCGGTGCGCGCCAGGCTCGTGGCCTCCGGGATGGCGTCGTTGACCAGGGTGACGATGTCCGCCGTGCGGCGCACCTCGACGCCGGCGTCCCGCAGGGCGGCCATCAGGGCGGCGCCGCTCGCGTACGCCTCCAGGCAGTCCGGATGCCCGCAGGCGCACACGACCGAGGAGTCCGAGCGCACCCGCACGTGGCTGATGTCGCCGGCCGCGCCCCTGCCCCGATGCAGGTGGCCGTTGACGATGACGCCGCAGCCGATGCCCGTGCCGGCCTTGACGACCATGAGGTTCTGGCTGCCCGGCCACCACCGCGCCTCGCCCGCGGCCATCAGGTTGGCGTCGTTCTCGACGAGGACGGGCAGGTCGTAGCGGGTGGCCAGGTGGTCGGCGACCGGGAACTCGTTCCAGCCGGGCATCCGCGACGGCGTCACCACGCGCTGGGTCGACGGGTCCACCGGGCCCGGGATGCCGGTGCCCACCCCCCGCAGCGGGATCGACGGGGGGACGTGGGCGGCCAGCAGCTCGTCGAACGCGTCCGCGATGCGGTCCAGGGTGACCTGCGGGCCTTCGGCGATCTCGCAGCCGCGTTCCTCGATGACGAGTGGCGCGCCGCTGAGGTCCAGGAGGCCGAGGCGTACGTGGTGGGCGCCCAGGTCGGCGACGGCCAGCACGCCGGCGCCGGGGGAGAGCCGCAGCCGGCGGGGGCGGCGGCCGCCGCGGGAGGTGCCCGAGCCCTCCTCGGCCAGCAGGCCCGCGTCGATGAGCTCCTCCACGCGCAGCGACACGCTGGAGGCCGCCAGACCCGATAAGCGCGCGAGGTCGGCGCGGGACTCGGCCTTGCCGGTGGCGACGAGTCTCAGCAGGTCGCCCTGTGCCCCCTGCACGGGCAGCCGCTGCTTCATGTGAGATACCTACCATGCCCCGACTTACGCCGACAACGTATTG
The DNA here is from genome assembly GCF_040605375.1 of Nonomuraea sp. NPDC005650. Classification (NCBI taxonomy): domain Bacteria; kingdom Bacillati; phylum Actinomycetota; class Actinomycetes; order Streptosporangiales; family Streptosporangiaceae; genus Nonomuraea; species Nonomuraea sp. NPDC005650. Next base: position 68,603 of record NZ_JBEXCR010000003.1, on the reverse strand, counting down.
ACTTGCTACGAAATCTCCCACTACGGTCCGGCCTATCTTCGAAATCGAAGGAAGTGACCGTTCATGAAGAGGTTTGTCGCCGTCGTCGCCGTCTCTCTGTTAGGACTGGCGGCCTGTGGTGAGTCGAGTAGTCCCGCCGTGCCCGGCGCGCCGTCCGAGAAGGGCGGCGACGTCCTGGCCAAGGCGCCCGTCGCGGCGGCGGCCGACATCCTGCCCGGCTCCACCATGGAGAAGATCAAACAGCGCGGCGAGCTCCTCGTGGGCGGCTCGCTGGACGCGCCCCTGCTCTCCCAGCAGAACCCCGCCACCGGCGAGGTCGAGGGCTTCGACGCGGACATGGGCAAGGCGCTGGCCAAGTACATCCTGGGCGAGCCCAAGGTGAAGATCGTCAACTCGGCGTCGGAGACCCGGGAGGCGCTGCTCGCCAACGGGACCGTGGACGTCGTCTTCCAGACGTACACGATCACCGAGGAGCGGGCGAAGCAGGTGGCGTTCGCGGGCCCGTACTACACCTCGGGGCTGACGATCGCGGTGAAGAAGGGCACGGCGGGCATCGCCAAGCCGGAGGACCTGAACGGCAAGAAGGTCCTGGCGGGCGCGAACACCCCGGCCATCCCCGCGATCAAGAAGCTGGCGCCGCAGGCGGAGATCATCACGTTCGGCAGCGACCCGGAGTGCGTCCAGGCGCTCAAGCAGGACCGGGGCGTCGCCTACGTGCAGGATGAGACGATCCTCATCGCGGACGCCAAGAAGGATCCGTCGATCGAGATCGTGACCAAGCCGTTCACCGTCGACCCGTACGGGATCGGGCTCAAGCACGGCGACGACCAGTTCAAGAAGTTCGTCAACGACTGGCTGAAGAAGACCCAGGACACCGGGGTCTGGCAGGAGATCTGGAAGAAGTCCATCGGCACCGTGGTGACCGGCGACGCTCCCCAGCCGCCGCAGATCGGCTCCGTGCCGGGGTCCTGATGTCCGTTCTCCTCGATCACCTGCCCGAGCTGTGGCAGGGGCTGATCGTGACGTTCCAGCTCACCGCCGCGTCCTTCGCGGGCGCGGCGGTGCTGGGCGCGCTGGTGTGCGCCCTGCGCGTGAGCCCCGTACGGGTGCTGCGCGCCATCGGCACCGCGTACGTGGAGTCGTTCCAGAACCTGCCGCTCCTCGTCCTGCTCGTCCTGGCCTTCTTCGGCCTGCCGGAGATCGGCGTCAAGGCCGAGCCGCTGGTCACCGCCATCGTGGTCATCGCCGTGTACGAGGCCGCGTACGTCGGCGAGGCCCTGCGCTCCGGCGTGAACTCGGTGAGCAGGGGACAGGGCGAGGCGGCGCGGGCGATCGGGCTGACGTTCGGCCAGTCGCTCAGGCACGTGGTCCTGCCGCAGGCGCTGGGCACGGTCGTCCAGCCGCTCGGCAACATCTTCATCGCCACCACGATGAACACCGCCCTGGCCGCCGCCGTCGGCGTCGTGGACCTGACGGCCGCCGCCAACCGGGTGAACCTCGTCGAGGCGCAGCCCATCCCGATCTTCGTCGGCGCGGGCCTGGCGTACGCGCTGATCGCCGCGGTGGTGGGATTCGCCACCGGCCGGCTCGAACGCAAGCTGGTGATCCTGCGGTGACCGTCCTCTTCGACGAGCCCGGCCCCAGGGCGCGCAGGCGCATCCGCGTCGCGACCGTGCTCGGCGTGCTGGCCGCCGTCGCGCTCGCCGTCCTGGCCGTGCGGCAGTTCGCGGCGAACGGGCAGCTCGACGCCGCCCGCTGGCAGCCGTACGCGACCTGGCCGATGTGGCGCTACCTCCTGACGGGCCTGTGGTCCACGTTCCTGGCGGCCGTCGTGTCGGCGGCGCTGTCCATGGCGTTCGGCCTGGTCCTGGCCCTGGGACGGCTCTCGCACCGGCGGTGGGTCCGACTCCCGGCCGCCGCCTACGTCGAGGTGGTCAGGGTCGTGCCGGCCCTGCTGCTGGTGTACGTGGTGCTGTTCGCGCTGCCGCGCTACGGCCTGGACCTGCCGCTGTTCTGGAAGCTGGCCGTGCCCCTGACGGTGTCGAACGCGGCCGCCTTCGCCGAGATCTTCCGCGCCGGCATCAACTCCGTCGAACGCGGCCAGACCGAGGCGGGCCTGGCCGTCGGCCTCACGCCGCTCCAGACGATGCGCCTCGTCGTGCTGCCCCAGGCGGCCCGCCGGGTGCTGCCGTCGATCGTCAGCCAGTCCGTCGGCCTGCTCAAGGACACCTCGCTGGGCTTCGTCGTCAGCTACGGCGAGCTGCTCTACAGCGGCAAGGTCCTGGCCGCCTACAACGGCCTGCTCATCCAGACGTACCTGGTCGTCGCGCTGGTCTATCTGGCGGTCAACCTGTCCCTGTCCAAGCTGGCCCGCATGCTGGAGGCCAGACAGCCCGCAACGCCCAGAAGGAGGGCCGTACGTGCCTGACTACGCCGTGCTCGCCGAGGTGATCCGCTCCGGATTCGTGGAGAGCGTCCACTACGGCAGCGCCGTCGGCCTGGATCCGTCCGGCCGGGCCGAGGTGGCCCTCGGGAAGGCGGACGAGCCGGTGCTGCCGCGCTCGTCCGCCAAGCCGTTCCAGGCGCTGGCCTGCCTCACCGCCGGCGCGGCGCTGGCGGGGCCGCGGCTGGCTATCGCGGCGGGCAGCCACACGGGCGAGGACTTCCACGTGGAGCTGGTCCGCGAGATCCTCGACGACTACGGCCTGGACTTCGGCGCGCTGGCCTGCCCGCCGTCGTGGCCGGAGGACACCTCCACCATGTACGGGCTCATCAGGCAGGGCGCCGACCCCTCCCGCGAGCGCATGAACTGCTCCGGCAAGCACGCCGCCATGCTCGCCGCCGCCGTCGCCAACGGCTGGGACGTGCCCGGCTACCTGTCGGCCGGCCATCCCCTGCAGCTCCAGGTCCGCTCGGTCACCGAGGAGCTGGCCGGGGAGAAGGCCGCCCACGTTGCGGTGGACGGCTGCGGCGCGCCGCTGTTCGGCCTGTCGCTGACCGGGCTGGCGCGGGCCGTGCAGGGCCTGGTGCTGGCCGCGCCGGGCAGCGCGCCCCGCCAGGTCGCCGACGCCATGCGCGCGCACCCCGAGTACGTGGGCGGGTCCGGGCACCAGAACACCGAGCTGATGCGGGCGCTGCCGGGCGCCGTGGCGAAGGGCGGCGCGGAGGGCGTGCTGGTGGTGGCCCTGCAGTCGGGCCACTCGGTGGCGGTCAAGGTCATCGACGGCAGCCCGCGCGCCACCACGGCCATCGCCCTGGCGGTGCTGCGGCGCATGGGCTGCGACGTCACGCCGGCGGCGGCGTTCGAGCAGGTGGACGTGCTGGGCGGCGGCGTCCCGGTGGGCCGGATCGCCGCCCGCGGGTAGCGGCGCGCTCAAAGCGAGCCGTCGCACCCCTCCGTGATGCCCTTCGCCGGGCTCTTGGCCGGGTTCTGCGTGGCTCGCTTGGCGCCCGCCGTCTTCTTGGGGGAGGGGTCGGCGGAGGCGGTGGCGGCGACGGGCGGGTTCGCGCCGCCCGAGTCCCGCAGCGCCTTCGCCGCGACGGTGCGGATCTTCTCCCAGTCGGGATAGCCGGTGTTGATCAGCGGCGGCACGAACTGCACGCTCGTCACCTTCGCGCTCTTGACCCTCAGCGCCAGCGGCACCAGGTTCTTGAGCATGTCCCGCGGGATGTCGGTCCTGATCAGCTCCTTGGTGGCCAGCGCGATGCGGTTGAACCGGAGCAGCACCGTCGCCGGGTCCGCCTGGCTGAGCAGCGCGCCGAGCACGCAGCGCTGGCGGCGCATCCGGGTGAAGTCATCGCTGAACGTGCGCGAGCGGGCGTACCACATGGCGTCGGCGCCCTTGAGCTTGCGCGTGCCGGCCTTGACCAGGCCCTCGTTGTACTTGCCGAACACCACGTCCTTCTCGACGGTGATCGTGATGCCGCCGATGGCGTCGATGAGCCGGGCGAAGCCCCACATGTTGACCAGGGCGTACCAGTCGACCTTGACCCCGAGGGTGTAGCCGATCGTGTCCATCAGCACCCTGGGGCCCTGGCGCTGCTTGCCGCCGAAGATCTCCGGGTGCGCGTCGGCGTACTCCCAGACGCTGTTGAGCAGGTCGCTGCGCCCGCCGCCGGGGTCGGGCGGCAGGCGGAAGCCGTTGGGGAAGTGCTGCGCCATCGGCGTGCCGGGGCGGAAGCGCACGTTCTCCAGGTTGCGCGGCAGGCTGAACAGCACGGTGTTGCCGGTCTTCACGTCGACGCTGGCCAGGTTCATGCTGTCGGTGCGGACGCCGATCCGGTTGTCGTCGGCGTCGCCGCCCAGCAGCAGGATGTTGACCCGCTGGCGGCCCGTCCACGGGTCCTCCGGCCGCTCCGCGGCCCCGTTGGACGACGGGGCCTCGGTCGGGGTCTCCTGGAAGATGTCGTTGACCGTGCTCTGGGCGGTCCACACGTACTGCGCGACCACGCCGAACGGCAGCACCACCGCGACGGCGAGCAGCCCCGCCAGCGTGCCGGTGACGATCTGCCCGCCTTGTGGCAGCCGCCCCGGCCGCAGCACGATGAACGAGTGCACGATCACGGCGAACCAGGCCACCCCGAGCACGGCGGCGGCCACGACGATGGTCGTCATCCGCTCGACGAGCAGGCCCACGACGCTGTCGGTTGTCAGCGCCAACGCGAGCAGCGCCAGGATGCCCACGATATAGCAGGAGATCAGGACGAGGCCGGTCTTGCGCCAACCGGCGCGCAGATGGGCGGCCCCGGGCGCCAGCGCCGCCAGCACCAGCCATCCGAGGACCGCTCCGGCGCTCGAGGATTCCTTTGCCTGGCGCACGCTTCCCCGTTTCCCCGATTTTCAACCCTAGGCCTCTTACAGAGGCGGCAGCCTACGCACTCAATCCGAAATATGTCTTTATCGGAGGATGAACATCAGTAGCCGAACAGACTTCACCGAGATCGAGTACCAGGTCACCGACCAGATCGCCATCGTCACATTGAACCGCCCGGAGCGGCTGAACGCCTTCACCTTTGCGATGCGGAGGGAGTTGATCGAGGCGTTCGACCGCGCGGACGCCGACGACGGGGTGCGCGCGGTGGTGGTCACCGGCGCGGGCCGCGCCTTCTGCGCCGGGGCGGACCTGAGCGGCGGCGCGGACACCTTCGCGCACGGCGAGCACCCCGAGTCGGCGGGCGGGGAGCTGGTGGACGGCGTGCCGCGCGACGGCGGCGGCACGGTCGCGCTCAGGATCGCCCGCTCGCTCAAGCCGGTCATCGCCGCGATCAACGGCCCCGCCGTGGGCGTCGGGCTGACGATGACGCTGCCCATGGACATCCGGCTGGCCTCGTCGCAGGCCAGGTTCGGGTTCGTGTTCGCGCGGCGCGGCATCGTCACCGAGGCCGCGTCGAGCTGGTTCCTGCCCAGGATCGCCGGCATCGCCCAGGCCATGGAATGGGCCGCGACCGGCCGGGTCTTCCCCGCCTCCGAGGCGCTCGAAGGGCGGCTGGTCTCGCGGGTGTATCCGCCGGACGAACTGCTGCCGGCGGCGTACGCGCTGGCCCGCGAGATCGCCGACAACACCTCGGCCGTCTCCGTGGCCGCCATCCGCAGGCTGATGTGGTCGGGCCTGTCGGCGTCATCCCCGTGGGAGGCGCACGCGGCCGACTCGCGCATCATGGCCGAGCTGGGCGGCGCGCCCGACACGGTCGAGGGGGTGACGGCGTTCCTGGAGAAGCGCCCGGCGGACTTTCCGATGCGGGTGAGCGAGGACCTGCCGGCCGGTGTCCCGTCATGGCCGGACAATCCATATGGTGTCTAGCATGTACGAGATCACCGTGCTGCAGCTGCCGGACGACTTCGAGGGCGAGGTCGTCGCGACGCTGGTCTCCAGGAAGACGGGATCCCGCAGGGCGGTGCTCTACCTGCACGGGTTCACCGACTACTTCTTCCAGGACCACCTCGCCGACCACTACGTCGAGCGCGGCATCGACTTCTACGCCCTCGACCTGCGCAAATACGGGCGTTCGCTGCTGCCGCACCAGACCAGGGGCCTGATCAGGAGCGTCACCGACTACTTCCCCGAGATCGACGAGGCCGTCCGCGTCATCAGGCGGGACCACGACGAGCTGACGATCAACGCCCACTCCACCGGCGGCCTCGTCGCCTCCCTCTGGGCCGACCGGGTCCGCGGGCGCGGGCTGGTGCAGGGGATGGCGCTCAACAGCCCGTTCTTCGACCTGAACGTGCCCACCCCGCTCCGGCTGGCCGCCGACCTGTTCAAGACGCCCCTCTCGTACACGCGGTGGGCGCTGCCGCTGGGGATGAGCACCGTCTACGGGCAGACGCTGCACCGCAGCGAGGGCGGCGAGTGGGACTACGACCTGGAGCTCAAGCCGCTGGGCGGCTTCTCGGTGCACGCCATGTGGCTGGCCGCCATCCGCCGGGCGCAGCGGCGGCTGCACGCGGGGCTCGCGGTGGACGTGCCGGTCCTCGTGCTGGCCTCCAGCAACGGGCTCCGGGTACGCGACCTCGTCCCGGAGGCCCGCTCGGCGGACATCGTGCTCGATCCCCAGCACATCGCCCGCTGGTCCACCTCGGTCGGCCCGCACGTCACCTGCGTGCGCATCCAGGACGGCCTGCACGACCTCGTGCTGTCGGCCGAGCCGGCGCGCAAGCAGGTCTTCGCCGAGCTGGACCGCTGGATGAACGCCTTCGTCCACCGGCAGGACTACCAGGGGAAGGAGAACAACCCGTAGTAGGCCGCGGCCACCAGGAGCAGCCCCGTGCCGCCCAGCACGCCCGCGACCGCGACGTGCTGCCAGCGGCCGGGCCGCATGCCCTCGCGCAGGGCCGACACGAACGCCGCCACGGCCGTCACCTCCTGGAGCAGCATGAGCACCGCGAGGAGCCGCACGATCAGCCAGCCGGCCAGCACGGCCGGCCAGGCGCCCGCCTGGTTGACCGAGAACAGCACCAGCAACATGATGAACGCGACCACCCAGGCCAGCAGGCCCAGGCCCGTCCAGACCATCCGGCTGAGCCGGCGCCTGATCGGGGGCCACAGCCTGGCGTTCGTCTCGACGGGCACGTGGGTGCGGCCGCGCAGGCGTACGACCATGGCGGCGACCGGGCCCGCCACGTAGCCGACGGCGGCCAGGCAGATCGTCAGCCCCAGCATCGTGCCGCCCGCGTACCAGGGGGCGGCCGGCACGTCGCTGGCCTCGAACCGCTGCACCGGCGTGGCGCCCGCCATGTGCACGGCGGGCCGCGCGGTGCCGGGCAGGCCGGTGATCCAGTTGGCCAGGGTCTCGAGGTAGCCCTTGGTGAAGGGGCCGCCGTTCACCCGCATGGCGTGGTCGCCCTTGGCCATGAAGCGGATGGTGTAGTCGTCGTTGTGCGCTTTGTTCATGCCCTTGATGAGCGCCTGGGTGGACTCGACGAACGGGATCGAGGGGTCGGTGGTGCCGTAGAAGGCCAGGACCGGCTGCTTGATCCCGCTTAATGCCGGCAGCGCGTCATATCGGAGGAAGTTGAAGCCGACCCCGCCCATGGCCCTGGTCAGCAGGTCGCGGGCGCCGATCGGGGCCCGCAGCCGGAGCAGCTGCTCGTTCAGCGCCCAGGCGACCTGGCGGAGCGGGGAGACGTTCGGGGACGACACCAGGATCACGAACCCCACCGCCGTGCTCTTCGCCGCGGCGATCGGCACCACCCAGCCGCCCTCGCTGACCCCCCACAGGCCGATGCGCGCCGGATCGACCTCGGGGCGCGTACGCAGCAGCTCCACCATGCGCAGGGCGTCGTCGGCGAGCAGCGAGAAGTCGCGGTGGCGGAAGTTGTAGCCGATCGTGCGCTTGTCGAACGCGATCGTCACCACGCCCGCCTTGGCCAGGAACTCCGCCTGCGGCGTGAACTCCGTCCGCGACCCGTTGCCCGACCCCGACACGAACACCATCGCCGGATGCCGCCCAGGCGTCAGCGGCGCCCGGAGCGTCCCGTCCAGGCGCTGGCCCTCCCCCGCGACGGAGATCTCCTCCCTGCGGACGGGATCGACCGCCACCACCGGGCGCAGCTCGCTCGACGGCTGCGCCGGGATCGTCTGGAAGGCTGGATCCACCTTGAGCGGCGGCGGATCGAACGCGGGCGGCAGCACGTATCCGACCGTTGCGAGAGCCACCAGCACCAGACCGGCGGCGACGCTCAAGGCGCCACGGCCACTGCGCATCGGCCTCCCCATGTGCGTTGGTTTGCCCGCCGATCTTCTAGCCTACTCCCGGCCCGCGGGACAGATGAGGCCGCATTTGTCGGTGAGAACTGTTAGCTTCCTGCGACATGCGGATCCTGCACACCTCAGACTGGCATCTGGGGCGCTCGTTCCATCGCGAGAGCCTGCTCTCGGCGCAGGCGGCGTACGTCGACCACCTGGTGGAGACGGTGCGGGCGGAGCAGGTCGACGTGGTGGCGATCGCGGGCGACGTCTACGACCGGGCGCTGCCGCCGGTCGACGCGGTCGCGCTGCTGGACGACGCGCTCGGGCGGCTGCGCGCGGCGGGGGCCCGGGTGGTGCTGATCAGCGGCAACCACGACTCGGCGCTGCGGCTGCGCTTCGGCTCGGCCCTCTTCGAGGCCGCGGGGGTGCACGTGCGCACCTCGCCCGACCTCGCCTGGGAGCCGGTGCTGGTCGACGGCGTGGCCTTCTACGGCATCCCCTACCTCGAGCCCGAGCTGGTCCGCCACGCCTGGGAGCTGCCCGACCGCAGCCACACGGCCGCCATCACGTACGCGATGGACCGCGTCAGGGCCGACGCCGCCCGCCACCGCGCCTCGGTGGTGCTGTCGCACTGCTTCGTCGTCGGGGGCCAGGCCAGCGAGAGCGAGCGCGACATCAGCGTGGGCGGGGTGGCCCACGTTCCGCTGTCGGCCTTCGACGGGGTGTCCTACGTGGCGCTGGGTCATCTGCACGGGCGGCAGCGCATGTCGGAGACGGTGCGTTACTCGGGGTCGCCGCTGGCGTACTCGTTCTCGGAGGTCGGCCACGTCAAGGGGTCGTGGCTGGTCACGCTCGGCCCGGGGCCGGTGGATTCGGGGGTGGTGGACTTCGTGCCGGCGCCCGTGCCCCGGCCCGTGGGGCGGCTGCGGGGCGAGCTGGAGGAGCTGCTGACCGCTTCCCGGCACACCCCGTACGAGGACCACTGGCTGCACGTCACCCTCACCGACGCCGTCCGCCCCAAGTCCGCCATGGACCGGCTGCGCGCCCGCTTCCCGCACACCCTCGCCCTCGCCTTCGACCCGGTCGGCGCGGTGCCCAGCGCCGCGCCCGTACGGCTGAGCGGGCGGCCGGAGGCGGAGGTGGCCCTCGATTTCGTCAGGGAGGTGCGCGGCGAGCCTGCCGCACGTGACGAGGAAGACCTGCTAAGACAGGCCATCGAGGCGTCGAGGGTGAAGGAGACGATGGCATAGATGCGGCCGCACCGGCTCACGCTGACGGCGTTCGGGTCGTTCCCGGGCACCGAGACGGTCGACTTCGACGCGCTGGCCGAGGCGGGCCTGTTCCTGATCCAGGGGCCTACGGGGGCGGGCAAGACCACGATCCTCGACGCGCTCTGCTTCGGCCTCTTCGGTCAGGTGCCCGACCAGCAGCGCAACGACGCCCGCAGCCTCCGCTGCGACCACGCCCCGCCTTCGGCCGGGCCCTCGGTCACGCTGGAGGTGTCCATCCGGGGGCGGTTACTCCGCATCCAGCGTTCGCCGTCCTGGCAGCGGCCCAAGCTGCGCGGGACGGGGTTCACCGAGGAGAAGCCCAAGGTCGTCGTCTCGGAGCGGCACGGATCCGACTGGCAGGGGCTGACCACCCGGCTCGACGAGGCGGGCGACCTCATCGGCGGGCTCCTGGGCATGAACGCCGCCCAGTTCTGCCAGGTCGCGATGTTGCCCCAGGGCAGCTTCGCCAGGTTCCTGCGGGCCGAGGGGGAGGATCGGCGCAAGCTGCTGGAGCGGCTGTTCTCGGTGAAGGTCTTCACCCAGGCGGAGTCGTGGCTGGCCGAGCACCGCAAGCTGGCCTTCCGGGAGGCGCAGGAGCTCCGGCAGGAGGTCGACTTCGCCGTCCAGCGGGTGGAGGAGGCAGCGGGCGACGACCTCGACGGGGCCTTCGAGCCCGAGGACGATCCCCTGCGGTGGGCGGGGGCGCTGCTCGACGCCGCGCGGGCCGTCGTGGGCCGGGCGAGCCAGGAGCACGAGGCGGCCGGGGAGGCCGCGCGTTCGGCGCGGCTGCGGTTCGAGCGGGCCGCCGCGCTGGCCGACCGGCAGCGCCGGCACGCCGAGGCGCTCACCATGCGCCGCACCCTCGACGAGCGGGCTGACGAACGGGCCGACCTGCAGGCCATCCTCGACGACGCCGCCAGGGCCGATCGCGTGCTGCCGCTCGTCACGGCGGTCAGGCAGCGCTCGGAGGCCGCCGCCAAGGCCCGCGCCCTGGCCGCCGACGCCCTCGCCCGAGCCCGCCCCCTCCTCGCCAGGCAGTCAGCGGGCACCACCACGGCCGTCTCGTCTCCGGGCGGTTCCACTTCGGGCGGTTCGTCCGGCGACGGCCCCGTGCCCGGGGCCCGCTCGGCGGGTGGTCCGTCGGCGGCCGAGCTGGCCGGGCTGGAGCGGGAGCGGCAGGCCGAGATCGCGCGGCTGTCGGAGCTGCTCACCGAGGAGGCCCGGCTGTCGGTGGTCCGGCGTGACCTGTTGCGCGTGGAGAAGGAGCTGGCCGGGCTGGTCGGCGCCGACGAGGCCGTCGGAGCGCGGCTCGCCGCCCTGCCCGCCCTCATCGAACAGGCCGAGGGCAGGCTGGCCGAGGCGCGCATGGACGCCGCCAGGATCCCGGCCGCGCAGGCCGTACGCGACGCCGCCGCCCACCTGATCGAGATCGACGACGAGCTGGCCAGGCTGGCGGCGGAGCTCGACGCGCTGGCACAGCGCGAGGCCGAGGTGTCCGCCGCCGAGGCCGAGCTGCCCGAGCGGATCGCCGACGCGGGCGCGGCCCTCGCCGAGGTGCAGGCGCAGGCGGCGGCCATCCCCGCGGCGTCCGCGGGCCTCGACGCCGCCAGGGCCGCACTGGAGGCCACCCACCGCCGCGAGGCGCTGGCCGCCGAGCTGGAGGCGGCCGCCGCCGCCCACCAGGCGCTCGTGGACCACGCCCAGTCGCTCCGCGAACGCTGGCTCGACCTGCGCCAGGCCCGCATCGACGGCATGGCGGCGGAGCTGGCCCGCGACCTGTCCGACGGCCGGCCCTGCTCGGTCTGCGGCTCCGACCACCACCCCCACCCCGCCTCCCCGGCCCCCAGCGCGCCCTCGGCCGACGACGAGCACGAGGCCGAGAGCGCCCACGAAGCCGCTCTGACCCAGCGCGAGGCCGCCGAACGCGCCCTCGCCTCCCTGGAGTCCCGGCACGCCGACGCGGTCGAGTCCACCGGGGGCCTGGACGTCGGTGCGGCTGAGGCGGAGGTGCTGGGGGCGGAGCAGGAGCTGGCCCGTCTCCAGACGGTGGCCGATCGCGAGCCCGTCCTGGCCGCGGCGCTCGAACGCGTCGAGATCGAGCGCGAACGGGTCAGGGACCAGTCCAGGGAGATCGCCGAGACCCTCGCCGGCCATCGCGCCCACCGCACCCACCTGGAGTCCGAACGCACCCGCCTCATCCAGACGGCCCTGCTCACCGGAGACCCGCAGTCCGCACACGTGGACGGTCCGACCGCGTTCAGCGGGGACCCTGGGGCTGCCCGCTTGGACGGGCCGGCGGTGTTGGCGCGGGCCGAGCGCGAGTTGCGCAGGCTGCGGGCGTCGGCGGGCGGGGAGCAGGTGCTGGCGCGGGAGGCGGCGGCGTTCAACCGGGAGAGGCTGGAGCTGGAGGAGGAGGGGCGGCGGGTCGCGGCGCGGCTGGCGGCGTGCCGCACCCGGCACGAGGAGCTGAGCGGGGACGCCGGGCGGCTCAGTGCCCGGCTGGACGCGGCGCGGGGCGACGACCCCACCCTGACCGCGCGCCTGTCGAGGCTGCACGACGAGGCCGAGCTGCTGCGGGAGGCCCTGGAGGCCACACAGGCGGCGGTGGCGGCGTACGACGAGCTGGCCAGGGCCCGGCGGGCCGCGGAGGAGGCGGCGGCCGAGGCGGGGTTCGCGGACGTGCCGGAGGCGGAGGCGGCGTACCGAAGCCCCGGGGAGCGGGAGCGCAGGGCCGAGGCGCTGCGGCGGCTGGACGACGAGCACGCCGCCGTCACGAGCGTCCTGGCCGACCCCGAGCTGATCGCGGCCGCCGCCGCGCCCGCGCCCGACCTGGCCTCGGCCGGGGGCGAGCGCGACCGGCTGGAGGAGGCGCACACGAGGTTGTCGAGCACGCGCGACCGGGCCGTGGCCAGGGCGGAGCGGCTGGCGGAGCTGCACGGCGAGCTGTCCGGCCGCATCGAGCGCTGGCGCCCGGCGGCCGAGCGGCACCGGCTGGCCGAGCGCATGGCGTCCCTGGCCAGCGGCACGTCCAGCGACAACCAGTGGAGCATGAGCCTGTCGTCGTTCGTGCTGGGGGAGCGGCTGCGGCAGGTGGTGGACGCCGCGAACGAACGGCTCGACCACATGTCGGCCGGCCGCTACCTGCTGCGCCACGACCTGCGGAAGACGGCCGGGTCCCGGGGGCGCTCCGGGGGCGGGCTGGGGCTGCGGGTGGCCGACGGGTGGACCGGCGTCGACCGCGACCCGGCCACGCTGTCCGGCGGCGAAAGTTTCATCACGTCGCTGGCGCTGGCACTGGGGCTGGCGGACGTCGTCACGGCCGAGGCCGGGGGCACGGAGCTGGGCACACTCTTCGTGGACGAGGGCTTCGGCACCCTCGACGAGGACACCCTCGACGGCGTGCTGGACATCCTCGACGGGCTGCGCGACGGAGGGCGGGCCGTGGGCATCGTCAGCCACGTCGCCGAGCTGCGGTCGAGGATCACGGCGCAGCTCAAGGTCACCAAGACCCGTACCGGGTCCAAGGTGTCGCTGGCGGGGGTGGGCTGAGCGGCGGCGACGGCGCGATCTCGCGTAGATTGCTCCCCACCGAACCCGTGAAGGAGTAGAGCCCATGCGCGTCGTCGTCACCGGAGCCCATGGCAAGGTCGGCCGTGCGGCCGTCAAGGCGCTGGCCGAGGCCGGTCACGAGGTGACCGGCGTGGATCTCACGCGCCCGGTCTGGGAGCGGCACGAGGCCGACGAGCCCGCCTACAAGCAGGCCGAGCTGACCGACGCCGGGCAGGCGTTCGCCGTGGTGCACGGGGCCGACGCGGTGGTGCACGCCGCGGCCATCCCCGACCCCACGGCCAACGCGCCGCACGTGGTCTTCCAGAACAACCTGATGGCCACGTTCAACCTGATCGAGGCGGCGGTCCGCCTGGGCGTCCCCCGCTTCGTGAACATCTCCAGCGAGACCGTCCCCGGCTACTTCTTCGCCGACCGCCCCTTCCTGCCCGACTACGCGCCGGTGGACGAGGTGCACCCGGCCCGGCCACAGGACCCGTATGCGCTGTCCAAGCACTTCGGCGAGCAGCTCATGGACGCCGCGGTGCGCCGCTCCGACATCAGGTGCATCTCGCTGCGGCCGAGCTGGGTGCAGCACGAGGGCAACTACGAGCGCAACATCGGCCCGCAGGTCCGCGACGCCTCCGTGATCGGCGCGGGGCTGTGGAGCTACACCGACGTGTACGACCTCGCGGACGCGATCGTCCTGGCCGTCGAGTCCGACCTGCCCGGTCACGAGGTGTTCTACATCGCCGCGCCCGACAACGCGGGCAGTCACGACTTCGCCGCCGTGCTTCGGGAGCACTACGGCGACAAGATCGAGCTGCGGCCGCTGTCCCGCCCGGACTCCTCCGGCATCTCGTGCGACAAGGCCCACCGCCTGCTGGGCTGGACCCCGAAGCGGTCGTGGCGCGACTACCTGGACGAGAACGGGCGCACCCGCCAGGGCTGATAGCGCAACCACTGCCCGGGCGGCGCCCGCCCGGGCAGTGGCCTCACGGAGTGTCGCCGTCCTTGCCTTCGAGGGAGCCGATCAGCTCCGGCAGCGTGGCCGGGTCGTGGAACAGGGTGGCGCCCAGACCGGTGAGCCGGACGGTGGGGATGAGGCCGCCGACGAAGGCCAGGCAGCGCATGCCCGCGCGCATCGCCGCGGTCACCCCGAACGGGCTGTCCTCCACCACCACGCACCGCTCAGGATCGACCCCCATCGTGGCCGCCGCGTGCAGGAACAGGTCCGGCTCCGGCTTGCCCCTGGCGACGTCCTCGGCGCTGAACACCCGCCCGTCGAACCGCCCCGCCAGCCCCGTCAGCTCCAGGTTGTGGCGGATCACGCTGTGCCGGCCGTTCGAGGCCACGCAGCTCGGCACGGTGAGCCGTTCGAGCGCCTCCTCGATGCCTCGGACGGCGCACAGCTCGGCCTTGACCGCCGCCGTGTACTCGGCTCTGAGCTGATCGCGCCAGCCCGGCGGCGTCTCGCCCACCTGCTCTTCCCAGTAGTCGTTCGTGCAGCCCACGAACCGCTCGATGTACTCCGTCTCGTCAATCGGCCAGCCCAGACGGCGCAGCGCCGCCGTGCCCACGCGTACGGAGATCGGCTCGCTGTCCACGAGAACCCCGTCGCAGTCGAAGATGACAAGATCGACAGCCAAACCCGTTCCTTTCGGAAGTGTCTTTTCGCAGGTGATAGCTTCTTCGTATCGCTTCACAAGACGCTATTCCGCATAATGAGACAAATATGACAACGTCCCCCCAAATCGCCGCGCCCAGCCGGTCAAGGGTCGCAGTGGCCAGCCTCGTGGGCACGGCGATCGAGTTCTACGATTTTTACATCTATGGCACCGCGGCGGCGCTGGTGCTCAACACCGCGTTCTTCCCCGGCATGGACCCGGTGGCGGGCAGCCTGGCGTCGTTCTCGACCTTCGCGGTGGCGTTCCTCTCGCGCCCGCTCGGCTCTGCCCTGTTCGGCCACTGGGGCGACCGGATCGGCCGCAAGTCCATGCTCGTGGTGTCGCTGCTGGTGATGGGCCTGTCCACGGTCGCGATCGGGCTGCTGCCCGGCTACGCGGCCATCGGCGTGATCGCGCCCGTGCTGCTGGTGCTGCTGAGGTTCACGCAGGGCATCGGGCTCGGGGGCGAGTGGGGCGGCGCGGCGCTGCTGGCCACCGAGCACGCGCCGCCCGGCAAGCGCGGGCTGTACGCGATGTTCCCGCAGCTCGGCCCGTCGGTCGGGTTCATCGTGGCCAACGGCCTGTTCCTCGTGCTCGGGGAGACGCTCAGCGACGGGCAGTTCGGGGCGTGGGGGTGGCGGCTGCCGTTCGTGGCGAGCCTGCTGCTGGTGATCGTCGGCCTGTACGTACGGCTCAAGATCTCCGAGACGCCGGTCTTCCAGGCGGCCATGGACCAGCAGCGGATCGCCAAGGTGCCGTTCGCCGGCCTGATGCGGCAACAGTGGCGGCGCGTGCTGCTCGGGGCCGGCGCCATGACCGTCGCCTACACGCTCTTCTACACCGCCACCACCTACTGCCTGGCGTACGGCACCAACGCGCTCAAGATCCCGAAGACCACCATGCTCGGCCTGACCCTGGTCGGGGTCGTGTTCATGGCCGCGGGCACGGTGGCCTCCGCGCTGGTCTCCGACCGGCTGGGCCGCCGCCGCACCCTGCTCGCCGGGACGGGGGTGGCCGTGGTGTGGGGGCTGGTGATGTTCCCGCTGATGGAGACCCGGTCCGTGTTCCTGGTCGGCGTGGCGCTGGCGGGGGCGCTCGGCCTGATGGGGCTGGTCTTCGGGCCGATGGGCGCGTACCTGCCGGAGCTCTTCAGGACCCAGTTCCGCTACAGCGGCGCCTCGGTCGCCTACAGCCTGGGCGGAGTGCTCGGCGGCGCGGTGCCGCCGCTGGTCGCCACCAGCCTGCAGGCCGGCGGCGTGGGCGTGATGGGCGTCGGCGCGTATGTCTCCGCGATGGCCCTGCTGAGCCTGCTCTGCCTGCTCGCCCTCCCCGAGACGGGCGACGACACCCTCTGATCCGGGCGGGTGCGGCCGGACGATCGCGTACGGGGCTGAGCGCGGTCGTTTGACAGCACGCGATCTATGGCTCTGGATAGAAACATGCCTGAAGATCCGCGGTTCCGCCTCGCGCTCACGCTGAGTCTGCCCGGCGATTTCGAAGCGGAGGAGATCGACGAGGAGGCCGCCTCGCTCGCCCAGGCGCTAAGCCGGCTCGGCAGAGTCGAGGGGACGGCCGCCCCCGGCCGGGATCCCGCCGGAGCGAAGGGTATCGAGGTCGTGCTCGGTGTCCTCGTGCTCACTGTCACGGCCTCTCGCCAGCTGCTGGAGAACGCGGTCGCGGCCATCAAGGCGTGGACCGAGCGCTCCTCGGCCCGGTCGGTCGTCCTCGAGCTCGACGGCGACCGCCTCGAGATCAACGGCGCGGGCAAGGAAGACCTGGAGCGGCTGATCGACCTGTTCGTGGACCGGCACGTCAAAGCCGAGCCATGACCCGCCGGGCCCTGCTGATCGCGAACTCGACGTACGACGACCCGCGGCTGCGGCGGCTGGGCGCTCCGCCCGCGGACGTGGTCGAGCTGGAGCGGGTCCTGGCCGACCCCGCGGTCGGCGCCTTCGAGGTCGAGATCCTGCACGACGGGACGGCCTCGCACGTACGCGACCGGATCGCCGCCCTGTTCGCCGGGCGCCGCCCTAACGACGTGCTCCTGCTCTACTTCTCCGGACACGGGCTCAAGGACGCCACCGGCGCGCTCTACCTGGCCGCTCGCGACAGCTTCGTCACCGACCTGGCGGGCACCGGCGTGACGTCCGACTTCGTCAACGCGTGCGTCCAGCGCTGCCGCTCACGCCGGATAGTGATCATTCTCGACTGCTGCTACAGCGGCGCGTTCGCGCGGGGCATCGTGGTCCGGGGTGACCGGGCGGTGCATGTGCAGGAGCGCTTCCACGGCCGGGGTTTCGCGATCATCACGGCGTCCTCCGCCATCGAGTACGCCTTCGAGGACGGCGTGCTCACCGAGACCGACCCTCGTCCCTCCACCTTCACCCGAGCGCTGATCGAGGGCCTCGACACCGGGGCGGCCGACCTCGACCACGACCAGGACATCACGCTCGACGAGCTCTATGGCTACGTCTTCAACCAGGTCAAACAGGAGAACCCAGCGCAGACGCCGTGCTGCTGGGTGTTCGGCGGCCAGGGCCGCTTCGTGATCAGTCGCCGCCGCGGGCCCACGCCAGATCCGCCGCGCGTGCCCGCGCCGGAGCCGGATGAGTTCCGCCCGCCCCGCTGGACCGGCCTGCTCGCCGGGTTACCTGTCGCCGCGGGCGCCGGGCTGGTCTGGTTCGGCGTCTGGGCACAGCTGATCGCCATGGTGCTGGGGGGCGGGTGGCTGGCGGGCCGCGGCCTGGTCTGGCTGGCGATGTCGCAGCTGGGCTCGACGAGCGTCGGCCGCGAGGGCGTCCGCGTGCGACCGGCTGTGTCGGAGCTGGTGCGCTGGCCGTCGGTGCTGGCGATCGAGGTATGGCCGGGCCTGCTCGGCAGGCGGATCGCCGTGCGCCGGGCGGACACGGCCCTGATGCATCGCCGCGCGCTCCCGGGTCCTCGGCGTCCCGAGGAGATCGAGAAGATCCGGGACTGGAGCTACGCCCAGGGCTCTCCGGCGCCCGTCCTGCATCTGTCCCGGTGGGCGGCGAGCCGCCGCGTGCTGGCCGCGGTCGCGCTTGTCCTGGCCCTGCTGGCCGCGGTGGACCAGCCCTGGACCCGGGTGACCGATCCGGAGGCGGCGGCCCTGCCACGCGCCTGCGACGTCCTCGACGCGGACATGATCAAGAGGCTCGACCTGTCTATGGGGCTCATGATCGATACATCTCCGTCGGACAATACGCTCACCTCGCAGATCAGCAGGTGCAGGTGGCCCGTCAACGTCCTCATACTCACCGGCGGCGGCGCCGTGACCCTATGGCTCGAGCGGTTCGAGCGGGATCCCCGTCGCTCCGGCGCGCAACGGGCCGCGGGCCAGTTCGCGGAGTACCGCGATTGGGACGGTGCGGCGGGACTGCGTCCGGGGAAGACCTCGCGCAGCTTGGGGGAGGAATCGTACGTGGCGGCGTCCGGCCGGCCCGGGACCGGGATCGTCCGGGCCCGCCGGGCGAACGTGCTGGTCACGGCCGAGGTGGCGGTCAACGGTCACCAGCTCACCCCTTCCAACCGCGCCTTCCTCGAAGACGTCGCCGCCACGGCACTCAGCCGGGTGAGTATCCAGCGTCCGGGGCCGAGACATGTCCGTCCTCACGTGGCCTCGTTGCCGGGGAACAGCAGGGACAGCTCACGTGGATAGGCGGCGATCAGGCGGAGTTCGTCGTCCGTGAGGGGGCGGCCGGTCATGGCGTTGCAGAGCTGCACCAGCCGGAACGCCAGGTCCTCCTCGCCGACCTCCACGCCCAGCCCGTCCATGACGTGCCGGAAGCCCGCCTTGCCGCCGTACTCTCCGGTCAGCACCACCCGGCCGTTCCGCGCGTGCCAGTCCTCGGGGAACGGGCCCAGCGTGGCCTCGTCGTACAGCTCGTAGTTGCCGTGGTCCTTGAGCGCGCCGTCGGCGTGGATGCCGCTCTCGTGCGCGAACGCGTTGCGCCCCACCCCGACCTGGTTGTACGGCAGCGGCTGCCCGAACGCGTATCCGGCCCACAGGCTGAACCGGCGGGCCCATGACAGGTCGAGGGCGTCGCCGATCTCCGCGTTGAGCCCGAAGCCGTGCTTGAAGGCCAGGATGGTCGAGAGCAGGTCGGCGTTGCCGGAGCGCTCGCCGATGCCGTTCACGCACGTGTTGATCCACGCGTCCTGCTCCGCGTCGAGGTCGCCGAGGGCGCCGGAGACGGAGTTGGCCACGGCCATGCCCAGGTCGTTGTGGCAGTGGGTCTCGACCGGCAGCGCGATGGCGGCGGCCAGCTTGGCGAAGCGCTCGCGGATCCGGTCGGGAGTGTCGCCGCCGATCGTGTCGCAGTAACGCACCCGGTCGGCGCCCGCCTGCTTGGCCGCCAGCGCGAACTCCAGCAGGAACCCGTCGTCCGTCCTCGACCCGTCCTCGGCGTTGACCCCGACGGTCTCGGCGCCCGCGGCCTTGGCCGTGCGCACGGCGGCCGTCATCTCCCTGATGATCACGTCCCTGTCCAGCCGTCCGCGGAACTTGTTCTGGATCATGTAGTCGGACGTCGAGATGGACAGGTTGTAGTGCTTGAGCCCGAGCGGGGCCGCCTTCTCCACGTCCTGCGGCACGCCCCGGCACCAGCCCGACAGCCGCAACCCGCCGAACGCCCCCGCCTCGGCCAGCGCCACCTGCGCCTTGACGTACGGGACCTCGTGGAACAGGAAGGGGAACCCGATCTCGGACTGCGCCACGCCGAGCTTGGCCAGATAGAAGTTGACCATGGTCTTGCCGAACTTCGACAGGCCGGTGCGCGCGGTCTGCACGCCGTCCCGGTTGGTCACATCGAGGAAGTGAACTTTTGGCATGCTCTCACGTTGACATGCGTTTTCAACGTGTATCAATATTGATTTTCATCAACGTCTGCTTGGAGGATTCACCGGAGTGGAGTGGATCGACGCGGCCACGGCGTCCGAGCGTCTCGGCGTCAAACCGGCCACGCTGTACGCGTACGTGAGCCGGGGGGTGCTGCAGCGGCGGCACAGCGACGACGGGCGGCGCAGCCTCTTCTCGGCGGAGGAGATCGAGCGCCTCGCCCGCCGCGGCCGGCCCCGGAGCCAGCCGCCGGAGCTCGTCATCGAGTCGGCCATCACGGCCCTGGGCGTGGACCGGCCCCACTACCGTGGCCTCGACGCGCTCGGGCTGGCGCTCACCAGCGACTTCGAAACGGTCGCCGCCTGGCTCTGGACCGCCGACCCAACCGTCTGGCACCCCCCACCCCCTGCCACCCCTGCGGCCCTGCCTCCACCCACCCCGTCAACGTCCCCGCCTCCACCCGCCGGAGAACGCCCGTCGACCCACGGCCAGGCGGTCGCCGGGGATGACGGGGAAGTGGCGGGTGCCCGAGGGGTGCGGTTCCGGTGGCCTGAGCCGTGGCGGTGCGAGGCCGACGCGTTGCGAGCAGCCGTGACCGCCCAGCGCGGGCTCCCCGACGACCTCCTGCCCCTCGACCGGCTGCAGGTCATCACCACGGTTCTCGGCGCCTCCGACTCCCTGCGCTACCAGCTCGACCCCGCCTCCGTGGCCGCCACCGGCCGCCGCCTGATCGCGGGCCTGGTCGACGCGCTCCCGCAGCTGAGCGAGCCCCAAGGCGACTCGATAGCCGAACGGCTCTGGTCCCGCCTGTGCCCGCACCCCGCCACCCCCGCTCTCCTGAACGCCGTCCAGGCCGCCCTGGTCCTGCTCGCCGACCACGAGCTCGCCGCCTCTACCCTGGCCGCCAGGGTCGCCGCCTCCGCCAAGGCCGACCCGTACGCCGTCGTGCTGACCGGGCTCGGCGTGCTGGGCGGCCCGCTGCACGGCGGCGCGTCGTACGGCGCGGAACGCCTGCTCGCGGAGGTCGCCGAGCCGCGCCAGGCCGCGCGGGCGATCGCGGAGCGGGTACGCCGCGGCGAGCGCATCCCCGGCTTCGGTCACAGCGTCTACAAGAACGGCGACGCGCGCAGCGCCCTCCTGCTCGACCTGGTCAAGGAGGCGGCGCCGGGGCACGAGCGGATCGCCGCCGGGGTGGCCGTGCTGGAGGAGATGCGCAGGCGCCGCCTCCCGGAGCGCAACGTCGACTTCGCCCTCGCCACCCTCACCGCCGTGAGCGGCATGGTGAGCGGCGCGGGCGAGGCCATCTTCGCGGTGGCCAGGGTGGCGGGGTGGCTGGCGCACGCGATGGAGGAGTACGACCGGGGCGCCCTCCTCCGCCTGCGCGCCTCCTACACGGGTCCGCCCGTCAAGTGAGCGCCGCCACCGTCCTGTCGACGTAGGCGGCCAGGGCGCGCACCCGGTCGGCGTGCTGGTCGTGCCCGACGATCACCGGCGGGTCGTTGTACGCCATCGCGTCCGACGACCGCCGCAGCTTGATGTACTGCCCGCAGGCGTCGATCGCGTACGGCTCCATGTCGTCCTGCAGCGCCCCGATCACCGTGATCCCGTACGTCTCCCCGATCCGTCTGAAGAGCGCGACGGCCTCCCTGCGGTGCTCCTTGCCCAGGTTGCGGCCCAGTTCGTCGAGCACGAGGCACAGGTGGCCGCCCCCGGAGGAGGCGATGGCCGCCGCGCACACCAGCTTGACGGCCTTCTCGTCCATGAGCGCGGTGTTGGCCCGCCGGTTGTAGGGCACGAACCCCTGCCCCTCGCCGCGCCGCCACTTCGGCGTCACCCGCCACTGCCAGCGCTGTTCGGGATCGGCCGGGGCGGGCGGCACCGGGAACTCCAGCGTCGCCCCGTAACCCCCGTACGAGGTGTCGAGCTTCTCGAACTCCTCGGCCACCCGCGTGAGCCGCGCCTTGATCGCCGCGGTCAGCGCCGCCCGGTGCACGGCCGTCGACTGCGCCGCCTCCTCGGCGCCCCTGGCCGCCGCCGACAGGTCGCGCTGCCGGGACACGACCTGGGCTTCGATCTGGCGGCGCTGGTGCCGTTCGTACTCCTCCTGGCCGCGCAGGTAGGAGGCAAGCGCACCGCACACCGCCGCGAACGTCGCCTGCTCCCGCGCCGTGCTCCCGCCCCGCTCGCTCAGCAGGAACCGCAGCTCCTCGGGGATCTCCGCGTCCTCCTCCGGGAACGTGTCGCGCAGGGCCTGGTCGAAGAGGCGTTCGGCGATCCGCCACCACTCCTCGGCCGCGCGGGGCCGCTCCTCCTCGGGCAGCGCGTTCAGCCATTCGCGGGCCGTCTCGACCGTGCCGCCCCAGTCGGCGGCCAGCGCGTCGAGCTTGAGACCGTCGCGTTCGGCGCCGACCTTGGCCTCCTGGTCGCGCGCCTGCGTCCGCTCGGCCTCGTGCCGGTGCCGCCGCCCCTCCAGACGTTCGATCTCCATGTCCCTGGTCCTGGCCCGGAAGTCCAGCGCACCGGCCTGCCGTTCGGTCTCGGCCACCTTCGGCGCCAGCTCCTCGATGGCCGCGTTCAGCTCGGTCAGCCTGGCCCGCCGCTCGCCCAGCTTCGCCTCCAGCTCGGCCAGGCGCACCCCGGCCCTGGCCCCCTCCAGCCGCCGCTGCGCCTCCGCGACGTCTTCCTCCCCGTCGCGTACGGCCTGCGCCGCCGTCTCCTGGACGTCCTTGGCCCGGTTGAGCCGCAGCTCGGCGGCCTTGATCCGCGCCTCCCGCCCGGTCGCCACCCCGTCGAACGCCCCCACGACGCTCACCCCGGCCGAACTGACCAGCACGGACCCGGGCAACTCGACCAGGGCGGCAGCGGCGGCGTCGAGCTGCGCGGCGTCCACGATCACCGCATGCTCGTTCGGCCACCCCCGCAAATCCCCCAACGACAGCCCGACCGACCGCCCACCACTCACCGCACCGCGACCAGCGCCCTGCCCGCCGTCGCTGTCGCCGTTCGCCGGGTCGCTTCCGGTGGCCTGCCCGGCCACCTCACCCGCATCGCCGTCGGACGCCTTCCCGTAGCGTGCTTTGAGGGCGGCGCCGAGCGTCTCGACGTCGCCCTCCCCGGAGGCCGCAGCGGTCGCCACAGGGGTGGCCGAGGTCGCCCCGGCGGCCCCGCGCAGCGCCCGGCCGCCGGGGGAGGGCTGCGCCGGAGGCGTGTGGGCGGCGTCGCGGGCCTGCTCGGCCACGTCGAGGGCGTCCAGCAGGCCGGTCGCGCCGATGCCCGCCGCCGTCAGCGTGTTGAGCTGGGCCGCCGCCGGGCCGCCCTCGGCGTCGTCCAGCGCGGCCTGCGCCGAGGACACCTCCTGGTCGGCCACCCCGAGCGCCTTGAGCGCCTCGTTCAGCCGCAGCCGGACCTCCCGCAGCTCCCGCTCCGCCGTGGGCACGTCACGCCCGTCCGCGAACCGGCGGGTCTCCTCCAACGCCGGGATCAGGCCACGCAGCTCGTCGGCGGAGTTTTCGGCCACCGCGCGGTCGGCGTCCATCTTGGCCGCCCGCGCCTGCAGCGCCGCCAGCTCCTTGCGGGCCTGCGAGACCTGCCTGTCGAGGGTGTCCTCCCGCAGCGTGCCGATCTCCGCCTTCACCATGGCGATCGCCTCGGTCGCCGCCTCACCGGCCGCGTGGTGGCGTTCGAGCTCGGCGGCCAGCGCCTCGTCCTTGCCCGCCGCATCGGCCAGCTTGCGCGCCTGCCTGCCGCGCCAGCACCGCAGCGCGTCCGCCAGCCGGATCCTCGCCTGATCACGCCGGTCGAACGTGGTCACCAGCGCCTTCGACTCCGTCTCGAACTCCGCCAGCCGTTCGGCCGCCTGCGCGGCGCGTACGCGCTTGGCGTGCTCGTCGCGGCGGGCCTCCCGCTCCTGCTCCAGCTCGGCGTCCAGGCCGGTCAGGGCCGCGATGGCCTCGAAGACGCGTTCGGGCGAGATCTCGTTGAGCGGCTGGGAGAGCAGGTTGGTCGCGACCTTGCTGCGTACGGACGTGGACAGGAACGACACGCACCTGACCCGGTCGCCGTAGAGCACCTTGGTGAGGTCGCGCGCCACCACGTCACGCCGCCCGGCCGACTTCGGCAGGGACGCCCAGATCTCGTCGGCCCGCGCCACCCGCTCGGCCTCGGACTGTGAGGCCGCCAGATGCACCCCTTCCCGCCACCGGATCTCCAGGTGCGGCGCCTCCTGGTTGACCTTGAGCCACACGGTGAGCGCCCCGCCCGAGGTGTCGGGCACCTCGAACAGCTCGCCGCTCAGCTCGGCCCCGGCCACCTGACTCTCGAGCTCGAACTCGCCACCCTGGGCCACGTCGGTGGCCCTGGCGCGGTCGGACGGGACACCGTCCTCCGCGCCGGTCAGAGCCGCGTCGTCAGGGAGCCCGGGAGGAGTCTCGTACGGGGCGAAGCCATCCATACCGGGCGGGCCGAAGACGCCCACGATGTAGCCGTGGTCGGCGCTCGCCCACTGGCGGGACCCGGCGCCGCTGGCCAGCTCAGCGTTGAACAGCAGCTCCGACACCGCCTTGGCGCCCGAGGCGAACCGCCACTGCTCGTCCCCCAGCAACGCCGTGATCGAGGCGATGAACGACGACTTGCCCGCGCCGTTGGAGTCCTTGGGCCCGGCGCCCGCGACGACGATGAGCGTGCCGGGGACGGTGGGCACCGGATGGGTCGAGAGCCGCGAAATGTTGACCGCCTGCACAGCGATCAGCACCCGGTCCCCGACGACGTTCTCCACCTGCGACACCTGAAACCCCCGTAGTCCTTCCATCCGTCATGACGCTGAATTCGTGTGCGGCCGCGGTCACTTCGCCGACCTTCGGGCTCGTACGGCTGCCGCCAGCGGCGTATTCGGCCCGGCCGCCAGGATCAGCTCCTCCTGCAACCGCCGCCGGGCCGCCGGAGTGAGCCGGTGGAACTGCGGCCCCGGCACGTAACCGCCCGCCTCCTCACCGGCCTTGACCTGCCCCAATAGCCCCGCGTGCCGCAACACCCGCAACGCCGCCTCCAGCTCGCCGATCGGCAGCTGGGTGTGACGGCGCAGCTCGTCCACCGGCGTGGGGTGCGGCGACAACCACGAGTCCTCGGGCAGCAGCCCTTCGGCCCTCGGGATGGCGACGGAGTGCACCAGGACGAGCGTCAGCACGGCCCGCTCACTCACCCCCAGCCGCGCCTCCGCAGCGGCAGCGGGGCGCATGGCAGGCGCTACCGCCCGCCCGGACACCGGACCGCCACCACCCGCAACGGCAGCGGACCTTCCGGCGGGAGCCGTCGCCCGTGCGGATGCCGGATCGTCACCATCTGCAGCGGCGGCGGACCGCACGGCGGGAGCCACCGCCTGCGTGGGCACCGGACCGCCGCCAGCCGCCCGATCGACGTCCTCGCCCACCTCCCCGGCTACGGCTGCGCCCGTGGTCGAGGGGCCATCCACCGGGGCCGAGCCGGCACTGGGAGGAGCTTCATCTGCGGTGCCCTCGCCCAGGGCCGCGTGCGTGGCCTTACGCAAGGCCCTACGTGGGACCTTGCGCTGGTTGTCGTGCGGCGCCTCGTGGGCGGCCTCGTGCGTGGCTTCGCCTGGGGTGCCGTGCATGGCCTCGTTCGTGACCATGTGTGGTGCTTCGGTGATGGACGCCGTGAGTGCGGCGGCTTGGGCGTCGTCGTAGCCCGAGGTCCAGCGGTCGCGTTGGTGGATGAGCGTACGGCCGCGCCTGGCCAGCATCTCGCTCAGCGTGTGGCGCAGCGCCGGGTCGCGCAGGGCAGTGAAGCGGACCTCCTGCACCGGCTCGGCGGCGTGCTCCACCACCATGAACGCCGCCACCAGCTCCGCCCGCCGCCGCTCGTCATAGCCCCCGAGCAGATCGTCGAACTCCGCGGACCCGCCCTCGACCCGCCCCCCGAACCCCGCCTCCGGATCGGGGGCGGCCTCGGCCGGGTGGGCGGCGGCCACGATGTCGGCGTCGGCGACCACGGTGAGCTCGGGACGTTCGGGCTCGGGCAGGCGGCGCACCAGCTCCTGCAACTGCGCGTGCGACTCGACCGGCCACAGCGCACAACGCGGGCCGAGGGTGACCACACCGTCGTCCACGACGATCCACGCCGAGTCGTGCAGTCGCCGCATCGCGCCGATCGCCCAGTTGCGCATCAGGTCGTCGGTGCGGCCGATCAGCGCCCGGTACGTGTCGAGCACCAGCTCCACGGGCGCGGCCTCACCCGGCCACGGGTCCACGGACAGGTCGGTCCAGCAGCACTTGAGCACCGCCGCCAGCACCCGCCTGGTCTCGCCGGACCGCTCCACCGGTACGGGTGCGACCTGGTACTCCTCCAGCAGCGAAGGCGTGACCCCGTCGGGCCACACCGGCAGCGCCTCCCCGGTGGAGTCGGGCCGCGTCAACCGCACCATGCCCGCAGGCGCGGGCTCCCCGGCCGCCAGCCACAGCGCCCCACTCGACCGCACCCGAACGTGCGCGCCGGGCCCGTCAAGGGCACCCGCCCGAGCCCGCGCCCTCGCGACGCCCTTCGAACGAGCCCCCGCACGTGCGCCGTCCTCCTGAGCGCCCCCCGCGCGCCCGCGCACCGGCCCGGCTACGCGCTGACGGCCAACGGCATCTGCCTGCTCGCCTCTGCCCGGATCCGGCTGCTCGCCTCCCGGCGCAGGTGAGCGCACTTCCACCGCCTGGCCATCGGGCTCACCAGCGGCGGCCGAGCGCCCACGCACTTCGTCGCTGATCCGCGTGGGCGTCTCCGAGGCACGCACTTCACCGCCGACTCGCGCGGGCGTCTCCGAGATGCGTGCCGCCGACCCCGGTCGGGCGGCTCCTACGCTGTCGGCCTTCGTGTGATCGGCCTCAGAGCGGGCGGCCTCCGTGTGGTTGGCCTGGGTGTGGTCGGCTTCCAAGTCCTTGGGGTCCGGGTGGTCGGGCTCTGGGCGGGTGGTGGTGGACATCAGGTGCGCTCCAAGTAGCCCTGGGAGAGCCAGGCCGGCTCGCGGTCCGGGTCGATCGTGAGCCCGTCGGACCACGCCAGCCGGTACGGCAGCTCAGGCCGCAGGTCCACGGTCGTCAGGTCGGCGAGCACGCGCCGCGCCGAGGGCCAGTCGGAGCCCAGCACGTCGGCCAGCGCCACCCGCGAGGCGCCGCCCAGCAGGGACTCCGCCACCTCCCGCAGCCGCTCCATGGCCGCGCTGAGCGAGGTGTCGAGGGAGTCGCCGGGACCGGGGTCGGGGAGGTTGGAACGAGGGGGAGTGGGCTGGGCGGGCGCGGGGCGCGGGGCCTCGTCCACGGCGCGGGCGATGGCGGCCGGATCGTGCCAGGGCGCCGGCGCGTCGAACACGAACCCGTCGAGCACCGCCGCCAGCTGCTCCCGCGACGCGGTCTGCGAGAACGTGCGCCACGTCTCCGTGGGCAGCAACGTCAGGTTGCGGGTGGTGCCCGCCGAGTCGGCCAGGCGTCCGGCGGCGCGGCGCGAGGCGTCGCTGTAGGCGTAGATGGCCGCCCGCAGGTCGGTGCAGGTCCGGTCGAGCTCCGGCCACCGGGTCAGGATGGTGCCGTGCAGCCCCTGCGCGCGCCGGGCGATCTCCTCGGTGCCCCACAGCTTGGGCGCCTGCTCGCGCAGCTCCTCGATGGTGCCCGTGGTGAGCGTGATCAGCTCCAGCGCCCACAGCCGGAACGCCCGCGACAGGTTGACCGCGCTCTGCCTGGCCTCCTCCATCGTCGTGCGCGGGTCGGCGACGTTGAGGTCTTCGAGCGCCAGCAGCCGGTGCATCTCCGACTGCCCGCCGTCGGACATCATCCGCCGGATGAACATCAGCCCGACGACGCTGGTGAACGAGGCCCGGTAACGCAGCTGGTTGGGCTTGGGGAACACCTCGCGGATGGCCCCGAGCCCCTTGAGCACCCGTAGCCGGTTGTCGAACTGGTCGCCCGGATAGGCCCGGCACGCGAAGCGCATCTGCTCGTGCGTCAGCCACTCCTCGCCCGCCTCCGCGAACGCCGAGAACAGCGTCTCGGCGATGTCGACCAGGGCAGGGTCGTCGACGACCGCACCGCTGTCGCGCGCCAGCGCGGCGAACATCCGGCGGTAGGTCGACAGGACCGCCTCGTCGGTGAGGACGGCGTCGAGGGTCAGGGGCTGTTCGGACACGGGCACTAAGGTACGGCTTCGAACCGACAGTCTCGGCACGCCACAACAACCCCACGAGCGCTACCAGCCGGTACATACGCACAAGCGGTCGGTGAGCGCTAGTGTGATGCCCGATAATACGGGGGCAAACGCTCTGTAATCGTACATACGGGGTGAGTTACGCGTGCAGTTGCGCATGCTCCGAGGTGACCGATCCACCGCCGTGATCGCCGGCGTGGCGGCCGTGGTCCTGGTGGCCGCGGCGGCGTGGTTCGGCGTGGGCGTGTCCAGCGCCAATCCGAAGCTGGCTGACGTGGGCGCCTGGCTCTGGACCCGCGCCAAGGGCAAGATCGTGCACGTCAACGGCCTGTCCGGCGAGGTCGACGGCTACCTCGGCGACAAGGCCGGCCGGCAGTTGCGCGTCGTGCAGGACGGCGGGAACGTGCTGCTCGTCGACGACGAGACCGGCAACGTCAGCCGCATCGACCCAAGCCAGCTCACGGTCTCCCAGACCCGCGACTTCGGCGCGGCCGGGCTGCAGCTCGCGGTGTCCGGCGACACCGGGTACGCCGTGGACCCGGCCTCCGGCAAGGTCCAGCGGATCGACCCGGCCACGCTCAACGCCGTCGGCGCCCCGATCACCCTGCCGGGACCGCTCGGCGCGGCCCGCATCGACGGCGGGGGCCGACTGTGGGTTCCGGTGACCGCGAAGGGCCAGGTCGTACCGGTGTCGAACGGCACCGCGGCGAGCCCGCTCAAAGTCGGCGAGCCGGGCGAGGAGCTCTCGGTCACGATCGCCGGCGGCCTGCCCGTCGTGGTCAACAGCCGGGCCGCCACCGCCGTGGTCATCGGCGCGGACGGCGGCGTCGGCGAGATCACCCTGCCCAAGGGCGTGGCCCAGGCCGCCAAGGGCGGCGCGCTCACCCCGGCCACGACCGAGGGTTCGCTGGTGCCGATCCTGACGGCCGGCGACTCGGGGCTGCTCGTGGTGATCGACACCTCGTCCAACGCGGTGCTGAGCACCAAGTTCGAGTCGGACGACCCCGCCAAGCTCGGTGTTCCGCAGGTGCTCGGCACCAAGGTGTACGTGCCCGACCAGGGCAAGGGCTCCCTCATCGTCTGGGACAGCGCGGACGGCGGCCGGCCCACCACGCTCCAGGTCGCCCGGGCGCCCGGCCCGGTGGACGTGTTCGTCAAGGACGGCCTGCTCTGGGCCAACGACGAGAACGGCGACAAGGCGGTCGTCATCGACCCCGAGGGCCGCAAGCACGACGTCGACAAGGACGACTCCGACGTACCGGGCCCGACCAACACCCCCAAACCCAAGCAGACGCCGCGCCCGGAGCCGTCCAGGACGGACACCCTGCCCGACCCCGTGCCCACGAGGACAGAGCCGCGCCCCACGGAGACCCGTGAGGCCGAGCCGACCCGTGAGGCCGAGCCGACCCCGAGCCGCGGGCCCACCAGGTCGCCCACGCCGACCCCGTCGCCCAGCGCGCCGTCCGCGCCCGGCGCCGTGAGCGCGCGGTCGGGGCCCGGCAAGGTGACGGTGGGCTTCAGCCCGTCCACCGGCGGCAAGGTCGTGCGGTACACGCTGAAGACCTCGTCCGGCGCCGGCCGGTCCGTGCCGCAGTCGGTGGACGCGAACGGGCCGTTCCAGTTCGAGTTCACGGGCGGGGACTGCGCGAACGAGTACACGTTCGTGGTGGTCGCGCACTGGGCGGGCGGCGAGGTGGAGTCGGAGCCGAGCGCCGGGGCCAAGCCCTGCGTGGCGCCCGGTTCGCCGGCCGGTTTCACCGCCAAGGCCAAGAACCGGGGCGCAGATCTGAACTGGAGCGCCCCCGCCAACGCCGACGACGGCGTCACGTACGAGCTGACCGGCGATGCGACCGGCAACGGCATCAAGGGCACGTCGTTCGCGGTGGACGGGCTGAAGAACAACCAGAAGTACTCGTTCAAGCTGAAGGCCAAGAACGCGGCGGGGGAGAGCCCGGACGTGGCCACGGCCGAGGTGGACCTGGCCTACCCGAGGCAGCAGTACAAGAACAAGAACAACGACCAGACCAACACGCTGATCCGGCCGACTCCCGCCAAGAACGGCGACGCCAACGTCGGCAAGATCCCGCAGGGGCAGTACATCACGGTTACGGTGATCTGCCAGGTCAAGGGCCAATCTGTCACCGAGTCGCAAGACGGCAGCACGAGTGACATTTGGAACAAAGTTGAAACGCAGTACGGGAACGGGTGGCTCAGCGACACTCTGGTGGCGACTCCGGACGGCGGGTTCCCCAAGGGGCCGCTCTTCGAGTGCACCGACTGAGGAGGGGGGCTCAGTTGACCCAGTACAACTACCAGGACCAGTTCGAGCAGACCGTGCAGCCGTACCAGCAGCAAGGGGCCGAACAGCCCTACCAGCAGCCGCCGCAGCAGAGCGCGCAGCTGGCCGGGCAGTTCGCGCAGCGCTTCCAGCTGCTCGCCGGCAACATCGAGCGCATCATCCGGGGCAAGCACGAGGCGATCGAGCTGGCGCTGATCTGCCTGTTCTCGGAGGGGCACCTGCTCGTCGAGGACGTG
Organism: Nonomuraea sp. NPDC005650; assembly: GCF_040605375.1. Taxonomy (NCBI): domain Bacteria; kingdom Bacillati; phylum Actinomycetota; class Actinomycetes; order Streptosporangiales; family Streptosporangiaceae; genus Nonomuraea; species Nonomuraea sp. NPDC005650. The sequence continues at coordinate 38,347 of NZ_JBEXCR010000003.1, read as the reverse complement.
CCCGGCACCGGCAAGACCACGCTGGCCAGGTCGCTGGCGGCCAGCGTGGACGCCGAGTGGCGGCGCATCCAGTTCACCCCTGACCTGCTGCCCAGCGACATCACCGGCGTGTCGATCTTCAATCAGGCGCACCAGAAGTTCGAGTTCCACCACGGTCCCGTCTTCGCGAACATCGTGCTCGCCGACGAGATCAACCGCGCCTCGCCGAAGACCCAGGCCGCGCTGCTGGAGGTCATGGAGGAGCGCCGGGTCACGGTGGACGCCGAGCCGCATCCGGTGCCCAGACCGTTCCTGGTGGTGGCCACGCAGAACCCGGTCGACATGGACGGCACGTATCCGCTGCCCGAGGCCCAGCTCGACCGCTTCCTGATGAAGATCTCCGTCGGCTACCCCGACCACGCCTCCGAGGTGGAGGTGCTCAAGGGCATGCCCACCGGGCCGCAGGTCGAGCGGCTGCCGGTGGTGGCGCGGTCGTCGGACGTGGCCGGGATGATCGACTTCGCCTCGCGGATCCACGTGGCCGACGCGGTGTACGACTACATCGTCGCGCTGTGCTCGGCCACCCGTACCAGCTCTCACCTGCGGCTCGGCGCCAGCCCCCGGGGCAGCCTGGCGTTGCTGCGCGCGGCCAGGGTCAAGGCGGCCGCGGCCGGCCGGCACTACGTCGTGCCGGAGGACGTCAAGGCGCTGGCCGCGCCCGTGCTGGCGCACCGGCTGATCCTGACGCCCGAGGCCGAGCTGCGCGAGGTCACCGCCGCGGCCGCGCTCGGCGAGATCCTCGCCGGGATGCCGGTGCCGCAGGCGGCGTAGGTGCGAACCCCGCAACCGGCTGCCCGGCAGCGGCTCACCGCGGTGCTGACCCCGCTGGGCTGGGGGACCCTCGCCGGGTCCCTCGCGCTGTACGCGGCGGGGTTCGCGCTCGGCTACCCCGAGCCCGTCGTGCTCGCCACCGGCGGCCTGCTCGCGCTGGCCGCCGCGCTCGCCTGGACCGCCCCCAGTCCCAGGCTGGAGGTGCGGCGCGAGGTCACGCCACTGAAGGTGCCGCGCGGCGACGCCGCCGTCGCCGTCCTGAACGTGACCAACCTCGGCCGCCGGGGCCTGTCCGGCCTGCGCGCCCAGGACCGGATCGGCGCCGCCGAGCACACCGTGGACCTGCCCAGGCTGCCGAAGGGGGCCGTGCGCGCGGTGTCGTACCCCCTGCCGACCGACGTCCGCGGCGAGATCCCCGTGGGGCCGCTGCTGCTCGTCCGGGCCGACCCGTTCGGGCTCACGCGCCGCGTCAGGTCGTACGGGTCGCCCGTCACCCTCCTGGTACGGCCCCGCACGGTCGCACTCGGCGTCCCCCCATCCGGCCGGGCCCACCACCTGGAAGGCCCCACCAGCGACAACGCCCCCAGCGGCACGGTCACCTTCCACACCCTGCGCGAGTACGTCGTCGGCGACGACCTGCGCCACGTCCACTGGCGGTCGAGCGCCCGCACTGGGACGCTCATGGTCCGCCAGCTCATCGACGCCAGCCTCCCCACGACCACCGTCGTCCTGGACACCCGCGACCTCACGGAGCTGGCCGTGGACGCCGCCGCCTCGGTCGCGCTCGCCGCCGCCACGGCGGGCTTCCCGGTACGCCTCGTCACCGGCGACGGCCCCGTACCGGACGCCAAGGACCCCGAGACGGTGCTGGACCGCCTGGCCCTGGTGCGGACGGGCACGGGCTCCGTCACCGAGCCGCTGCGCCTGGCGCGGGGCGGCGGCTCCCTGGTCCTGGTCACGCCGGACCCCGCGGAGGCGGGGCGCGTCGCGGGGGTGCGCCGCCGCTTCGACCGCGTCATCTGCGTGTACGTCGGCCCCGGCGCGGTCGCGGTCCCCGGGGTCGCGGTCCTGCCGATCGACTCCCTTGACCTGCTTCCCTTGGCGTGGGGCTCCCGATGACCCACCATGCCCCGGACCCCACCCTCGGCACGCCTCGCCCGGCCGGCCGGCACGGGCGCGCGCCGGCCGCTTCGGTCCCCGGCGAGACGACCACCGCTCGGGCGGCGTCGCCCCAGGGCGACGTGCTGGGCACGGCGGGGTCGGGCCATGGCGGCGTGATGGGCGCGGCGGGGGCGTCCCAAGGCGACGTGCCGGGTGGGGCGGGGCGAGGGCGGGCGCGGCGGGCGGCGGGGCGTGCTCCCGGGCAGGGCGGGTCCCGAACGGAGGGGCCGTTGTGGCGGCGGCTGGCCGGGCCGGCGCTGGTGGCGGCCCTCGCCGGGGTGGCCGGGTGGGGGTTCCATCGGGTGTTCCCCGGCACCGAGCTGCTGACCGCCGTGATCCCCGCGGCCACCGCCCCCGCCGTGGTCGCCGCGACCCTCGCCCGGCGCCCCCTCTGGCTGGCCCTGGTCCTGGACGTCGTCCTCTGGTTCGCGGGCACCGTCCTGCTCTACAAGGCCCCGGCCCCGGCGGTCTTCGCCGACGTGGCGAACGCGTGGCACGCCCTGCTCACCACCCTCCTCCCCGCCCAGCCCGAACCGCACCTGCTCGTCCTCGTCCACACCCTCGTCTGGGCGGCCGCCGTCGTCGGCGCCGAGACGCTGGCCCGCACCCGCACCAGGATCGCCGCCGCCCTCCCGGCCCTGCTCGTCTTCGGCGCCGCGCTCCTGCTGGGCGTGGACGGCGAGGGCTCGAACCTCCCCGTGGCGGGCGCGCTGTTCGTGCTGATCGCCGCGCTGGCCGTGCTGCGCGACGACCGTCCGCCGCTCTGGCTGCTGGGCGGGCTGCCGGTCGCCGCCGCGCTGGCCGCGCTGGCGCTGGTCGTGGGCCCGCTGCTGCCCATCGCCGCGCAGCCGTACAACCCGCGGCAGGACGCCGACCTGCCGCCGCCGCGCCGCGTCGACAGCGTCAGCCCGCTGGACCGCGTCTCGGCGTGGCTGCAGATCCCCGACAGGGAGCTGTTCACCGTCAAGGCCGACAAACCGCTCAACTGGCGGCTGGCCGTGCTCGACCGGTACGACGGCGTCCGATGGACGTCCGGAGCCCGGTTCCAGCCCACCGGCGGCCGGGTGCCCGAGACCGGGTGGACGGGGAAGGCGGACGTCGTCCACCAGAAGGTGACGTTCGACGGGCTGCCGGGCACCTGGTTGCCCGCGGCCGAGCGGCCCGAGCAGGTCAGCGGCGTGCGGGGGCTGGTGGTGGACCCCGACAGCGGGGCGCTGCTGGCCGGGGCCAAGCCCGCCAAGGGGTTCAGCTACGAGGTGACCTCGAAGGTCCCCCGGCCGTCCAAACAGGAGCTGCTCGACGCCACGCCCGTCGACGACCCGGGCCTGACCGCGTTCCCGGCCGGGCCGCAGCAGCGGCTGTTCCGCAGGCTCGCCCAGGAGGCCACCAAGGGCGCGACCTCGCCGATCACGCGGGCGTACCGGCTGCAGAAGTACCTGCGCACCAACGCCAGTTACGACGTCACCGCGCCCCCGGGGCACTCGCTCAAGGGGCTGGAGTTCTTCCTGCAGACCACGCACCGGGGGACGTCGGAGCAGTTCGCGACCACGTTCGCGCTCATGGCCAGGACGCTCGGGCTGCCGTCGCGGGTGGTGGTGGGGTTCAGGCCGGGCGAGAAGTCCGGTGGGATTTATCACGTCAAATCGGGTCACGTGATGGCGTGGGCGGAGATCAAGTTCGACCGGCTCGGCTGGCAGCCGTTCTATCCCACGCCGGGGCGCAGCGGCGCCAAGGACGACCATGACGTCGTGTCCTCGGCCATCGAGGAGAGCGAGGAGCTGGAGGGCGAGTTCACCCAGGGCGGCGGTGACCGGCCGAAGACGTCCCGGCCGCAGGCCACGAGGGACGGCGAGGAGCCGTCGGGCGGCCCGGCGATCTGGCTGATCGCGACGGTGGCGGGCGGGGCGCTGCTGGTGGCGTACGCCGGAGCGGTGGTGGCGGTGCCGTGGTGGCGCAGGCGGAACCGCCGCAATGCCGAAGGGCCCGAGCGGCGGGTGCTCGGCGCGTGGCGCCAAACCTGCGACGACCTGGGGCTGGGGGACCAGCCCGCCCTGACGGCCGAGGACGTCGTCGCCAGGCAGGCGGGCTCGGGGGATATTTCTGCTCACATCCAGCCGTTGGCCGAAATTTCGAACTTCGTCCGGTACGCCCCCGACGCCGTCACCGAGGACGCCGCCGCCGCGGCCTGGCGGCGCAGCGACGCCATCCGCAGGGCCGTACGCGCCAGAACCCCCCTCACCATCCGCCTCCGCAACCGCCTCCTCCTGAGATGACGACGAATATGAGAAGCGTGGAGTCCCAGCTCCTGCACCGCCCGCCGGGCCTGGCCGCGGGCGAGATCGTCCGGCGCCTGGCGGCGATGCAGGCCCAGGACGTCCCCTCCGCCATGCTCGCCCTCCGCGCCCGCTCCGCCACCCTCACCAGGCAGGACGTCGAGGCCGCGGTACGGTCCCGCGAGATCGTCAGAACCTGGGGCCCGCGCGGCACCCTCCACTTCGCGCACGCCGACGACCTCCCCTGGCTGCACGCCCTCACCCGCGGCGCCACGAACACCCTGCGCCGCCTCCACGAGGAGGGCGTCACCGGCGACGACCTGCTCGTGCTCATCACCACCGCGCTCGAAGGCCAGGGCCCGCTGACCAAGGCCGACCTGGAGGAGCGCCTGGCGGGCCGGGCCACCGGCCAGGGCGTCGTGCACCTGGTGGGGCTGGCCGCGCACCACGGCCTGGCGGTGCTGGGCCCGCTCCGCGCGGGCAAGCCCACGTACGTGCACGCCGCCGACTGGCTGGGCGCCCCCGTCACCCCCGAGCCGGACCGGGAGCGCGCGCTCAAGGAACTGGGCACCCGCTACCGCCGCGCCCACCACCCCGCCGAGCCCGAGGACCTGGCCGCCTGGTCGGGCCTGCCGCTCGGCGAGGCCCGCGCGGCCTGGCGCCTGAGCGCCGCCCAGCCGCCACCCGCCGCGGAGGAGCCCGTGGCGCGCCTCCTGCCCGCCTTCGACGAGTTCCTGATGGGCTGGCGCGGCCGCGACCCGATCCTGGCGCCCGAGCACACCAAGAAGGTGTTCCCGGGAGGCGGCGTCCTGCGGCCGGTCGTGCTGGTGGGCGGCGTGATCAGGGGCGTGTGGGGGCGGAAGGGCGCGAAGGCGGACGTCCAGCCGTTCGACGAGCTGCCGGACGGCCTGCTCGACGCCGAGATCGCCGACGTCCGCCGTTTTCTCGAATGAATCCGTGAAAGCAAACCGGTGCGTCGGGTGATAAGAGATGACCACTGATTCACCGGAAGGCTGCACATGACGGGGGAGACCATCGCGACGCGGGCACCGTGGGCTGCTCGCGCGCACGTCCACGGGGGGACGGGCAGCTCGCCGCCGAACGTTCTCGACGACGCCGACGGGTTCGCCGCGGTGTTCGACGCCCACTTCGGCGAGATCCACACCTACGTCGCCCAGCGCCTCGGCCCCGACCACGCCGAGGACGTCGTGGCCGAGACGTTCCTCACCGCGTTCCGCAAGCGGGCGCGGTACGACCCCGCCCGCGCGAACGTGCGCGCCTGGCTGTACGGCATCGCCACGAACCTCATCGGCAAGCACCGCCGCCTCGAAGCCCGCACCCTGCGCGCGCTCGGCCGCTGCGGCCCCGACCCCGAGTCCCCCGGGCACGAGGACTCGGTCGCGCGCCGCGTCAGCGCCCAGAGCCTGCGCCCCGAGCTGGCCGCCGCCCTGGCCGAGCTCGACCGCCGCGACCGCGACGTCCTGCTGCTCGTCGCGCTCGCCGGGCTGAGCCACGACGAGATCGCCACCGCGCTCGGCATCCCGTACGGCACCGTCGGCTCCCGCCTGAGCCGGGCCAGGAAGAAGCTGCGCGCCCTGCTCGGCGAGATCGAGGTGCCCGTCCATGGATGAGACGGAGCACATCAGAGAGCTGTACGGCCGGCCGCGTCCGGACCCGGACGCCCAGGCCAGGGTGTGGCGGCAGGTCGCGGCGGCCCGCAGGCGCAGGCGGCTGTCGTGGCTGGCGGTCCCCGCCGTGGCGATGGCCCTGGCGGCGGCGTTCGTGATCCACCAGCCGGCCGCCTCCGGACGGTCCGTGCTGCTGGCCGCGGCCACCACCGCCGCCTCCGGCCACGTTCCCGGCGGGACCTACTGGCGCATCAAGAAGGTCAGGGACGGGTCCCAGGTGATCGAGCTCTGGGCGGCCAGGGACGGCCGGGCGTGGACCTCGGTGCAGGGCCGGATCGCGCCGGTCACGGGGCGGTCGGCGTTCAGCATGGCGGGGCGCGACCTGACGTTCCAGCAGATCGAGAGCCTGCCCACGGACCCGGTCGCGCTCAGGGAGCGGGTGGCGGGGATGCTGCCGTCCAGGGGCCTGCTCGCCGACGCGCTCAGCGGCCTGCTGTGGACCAAGCCGTCCCCGCCCGCCGTGCGCGCCGCCGCGTACCGCGCGCTCGCCGACCTGCCCGAGGTCCGGTACCTGGGCGAGCGTGACCGCGGGGAGGCGTTCTCGTACGTGCTGCCCGACGGCACCCAGCGCACGCTCGTCATCGACCCGGCGACCTCGCAGGTGCTCTCCTGCACCGACGACGGCCGGTCCCCGCGCTCGGAGCGCGTGATCGAGGCGGGCTGGACCGACCGGGGTCCCCGCTAGAGCTTTCCGACGCCGGCGCGTGGGTTTCGCGCGCCCTGAAACAGGAGCCTCGACGTGTTCTGGCGTACGACCACGGGCAAGGCCATCTGCCTGAGCGACCAGTTTCCCTTGATCAAGGTGGAGGAGGTGATGCGCGGGCGGGTCGTGTTCGTCGGCCTGCCGCCGGTCGAGCTGGGCGCGGACGTCGACTGGACCGCGAACCCGCACGGCAACCGCTCCTGGGCGCTGAACCTGCACGCGCTGCGCTGGATGGGCCGGCTGGTCACCGAGTACGAGCGCTCAGGCGAGCCCGCCTACCTCGACCGCGCCAGAGCCCTGGCCGAGCACTGGATCCGCGAGAACCCGCGCCGCGGCCACGGGGTCAGCCCGTGGGCGTGGGCCGAGCACGCGGTCGCGTTACGGGCCCCGGCGCTCGTGTGCCTCAGCGAACACGTGCGGAGCCGGACGCTGTGGGACAGCCTCGCCGAGCACGGGGAGATCCTGGCGGACTCGGCGCTCTACCGCGCGGGCCACAACCATGGCCTGGACCAGGACATCGCGCTGCTCGTCGTCGGCTGCCGGCTCGGCCGGGCGCGCTGGCGCGACCTGGCCGTCCGCAGGATGACCGCCTCCGCCGAGCTGGTCATCGACGCCCAGGGGGTGCTGCAGGAGCAGGCGCCCCGCTACGGCCTGTACGTGCACCGGCGGCTCGGCGCGGCGCTGCGGGCGATCGAGGAGAGCGGCGCCGAACCGCCCCAGCGGCTGATCGCCCGGCGGACCGCCCTGGAAACGTACGTCGCGCACGCCACCCAGCCCGACGGCCGCCTGGCCCCGATCGGCGACAGCCCGGCCGACACCGGCGCCGCCGGGTTCCCGCACGAGGGCCCGGTGGTGCGGGTGTTCGACGGCGGGTACGTCTTCGGCAGGACCGCCTGGGACGACCCGCGAGCCGCGTTCTACTCGATCAGGTTCGGGCCCGGCCGGCGGTTGCACGGGCACGAGGACCACCTCGGCGTCACCTACAGCGCCCAGGGCCGCCGGATCCTCGTCGAGGCCGGGTTCCACTCCTACGAGCGGACCGGGTACGTGGAGTGGACGCGCTCGCCCGAGGCGCACAACGTGCCCGTCGTGACCGGGCCCTTCCGCCCCGGGACCGCGACGCGGCTGGTCGGGTCGTCCGTCGAGCCGTCCCGCCAGTCCTTCGAGCTGGCCGACGACGCGTACGGGGCCGCCAGGACCCGGCACGTGCTCGTCGACCACGGGCCCGACCTGCTGGCCGTGCACGACTCGGTCGCCGGCGGGACCCTGCGCAGCCTGTGGCACTTCGACCCGTCGCTGAAGGTGGTCTTCCAGGGCGAGGGCCGGGTGGTGCTCGGGGACGGGGACTGGCGGGTGACGTTGCTGCAGTTCCCGGGGGAGGGGCAGGGGGTGCGCCCCGGGCTGGTCTCGACCGGTTACCTGCGGACCGCCGAGGTGGCGACCGTGGTGTCCCCCGAGGCCGCGGCCGTGCTGACCGTGATCGTGCCGGGCACGGACGACCCGCGCGTCACGGCCTCCGGCGACACCCTGACCATCCACGCCCCGGACGGCCCCGTCACGCTTCACCCCCCGTACAGCCAGTCGACGTAGGCGTGGCCGGACATATCCCTCGTCCGGAACAGCTCGTTGCGCAGCACCCTGGCCACGCCGTCCACGTGCCAGATGTCGCCCCACAACCGCGCCGTCGTCTGCACGCGCGCCGTCCGCGGCGCGCGGATCTGCTGGTACGCGGCCAGCGCCCGGTCCCAGTCGCCGGCCGCCGACTGCTCGGCCAGCTCGTGGGCGTCCTCGATGGCCTGGCAGGCGCCCTGGGCCAGGTACTGGAGCATGGGATGGGCGGCGTCCCCCAGGAGCGCGAGCCTGCCCCGCACCCAGGTGCCGATGGGCGGGCGGTCGAGCATGGGCCAGTGGCGATCGCGCCACAGGTACGGCAGGCCCTTGCCGATCGCGTCGCAGCAGCCGTCGAAGGCCGCCTCCAGGTCGCCGGGGCCGCGGAAGACGGCCACCTGGTTGAGCAGCTCGCCGCCGCGCAGCGCGTACTGGACGAAGTGGCACTCGGGGCCCAGGTACGCGACCACGTCCGAGAGGTCGAAGCCCTCCGGAAGCTGACACGTACCTCTATAGGCGACAAATCCGGAATCGTGGGGTTGGTCGGTGACGAGCTGCGCCCGCAGGACCGACTGCAGGCCGTCCGCCGCGACCACCACGCCGCCCCGGTGCTCAGAGCCGTCCGTGCAGTACGCCGTCGCGCGATCGGCGTCCACCCGCTCGACGTGCCGGCCGTTCAGCAGCTCCACGCCCGCGTCCGCGCAGGCCCGGAGGAGGACGGCGTGCAGGTCGCCGCGGTGCGCCACCACGTACGGAGCGCCGTAGCGGCGCCTGAACCCCTCGCCCAGGTCGAGGTGGGTGAGCTCCTCGCCGGTCAGGGCGTCCCTGAAGACCAGGCGCCGGGGGAGCACGCCCCGCTCGATCACCTGGTCCAGCAGGCCCCAGCGATGGAGCACGCGGGTGGCGTTGGGGGCGAGCTGCAACCCGGCGCCCACCTCGCCGAACTCGGCCGACCGCTCCAGCACCCGGACCGTCCGCCCGGCCCTCGCCTGCGCGAAGGCGGCCGCCAGCCCGCCGATGCCGCCTCCGACGACGACCACCTCGGCCACGGACGCTCCTTTCCGGCGATCGCCCCGCCCGCCTCAGAGCCAGCGGCCGATGGCGGGGGCGGCGGGGTCGGGGGCGGGGCCGCGGCCGGTGATCCAGGCAGCCAGCTCGGCGGCCGTCCCCCGCACCTCCGGCAGGCCGTCCACCTCGGGCCGCCCGCCCACCGGGGAGCGGTCGGTGGGGCGCAGGACCGGCGCCGGCTCCTGGCCGCGCCGTGCCCACAGCGTCGTCACGTCCGCGATCAGCGCGTCCACCAGCTCGCCCGGCAGGTCCTCGAACCGCCCGCCCAGGTCCACGCCGTGCACCCACACCTCGCGCGTCCGCAGCCACACCACCTCGGACGCGGGCACGAGCCGCCCCTGGGCGGTCCGCACCAGCGCGTCCCACCGGGCCCCGGACAGCTCGCCCAGGGCCTTGCGCAGCTCCTCGGACGTCTCCCGCGCCAGGCTCTCCAGCGTGGCGCCGTCCAGCCGGGCGGCCAGGTCCTCGATCTCGGCGTCACGGGCCTCGGCCGAGGCGTACATCGGACGCTCCTCGCCCGTACGCGCCCAGTGCGCCAGCCGGCCCAGAGCGCGGGCGTTCGCGGCGACGTGCGCCACCACGTGCCGCCCCGTCCACCCGGGCAGCCGGCTCGGCCGTTCGAGGTCGGCGCCGCGTACCCGTGCCTCGAAGTACGCGGTGCCGGCGTCCATCCAGCCCAGGTCAGGAAGCACGGCGGGCCACGTTCACCAGCTCGCCGAGGCCCGCGATGCGGGTGACGACCTTGCTCCCGTCGGCGAGGTACCGGGGAGGCTTGCGGGCGTGCCCGACGCCTCCGGGCGTGCCGGTGGCGATGACGTCCCCGGGCCGCAGCGTGATGATCTCCGACACGTACGAGATCAGCTCGGCCGGGCCGAAGACCAGGTCGGCCGTGTCCGTCTCCTGCACCACCTCGCCGTCCACCTCGCACTGCATGGTCATCGTCACGCCTTCGAGCTCGTCGGGCGTGACGAGGTACGGGCCGAACGGCGTGCTCGACTCGAAGGTCTTGCCCTGGAGCCACTGCAGCGTGCGGGTCTGGTAGTCGCGCGCCGTCACGTCGTTGAGCACGGAGTAGCCGGCGATGGAGGCCGTGGCCTGCTCGGGGGACACGTTCCTGGCCGCCGTGCCGATGACCACCGCCAGCTCGGCCTCCCAGTCGATGGACTGGGAGACGGCGGGCAGCGCGATGTCGTCGTACGGCCCGATCAGCGCCTCGGTGAACTTGGCGAACAGCGTCGGATACTGCGGCAGCTCCCGCCCCATCTCCAGGATGTGGTTGCGGTAGTTGAGCCCCACGCAGATGATCTTCCCCGGCCTGGGCACGACGGGGGCGAGGTCGGCCGTGGACAGCGGGTGGCGGGGCCCGTCGGCGGCGGCCGCCAGCTCCCGCCAGCCCGGGTCGGCCAGCAGCGCCCCGACGTCGGGCGCGTCTACCTCCACGGCCTGGTCGCCGTCGATCCTGGCGGCGGTCGTACGGCCCGGCAGCCGCAGCGTCGCGAGCTTCACGAGCTCTCCTCCCGAAGCCGGTGCAGATCCCTCACGCGTACTCCTCCCGATATTGGTGCAGCCCCTCGAAGACGGGCGTGTCGGCGAAACGGAACAGGTCGAAACGGGTCTCGGCGCGGAACGACCACGCGCACCACGACGGCACCACGACGAGGTCGCCGCGCGAAAGCCGCCGCTCCTCGCCGTCGAGGGTCACGAACCCCTCACCGTCGAACACCTGGTACACCGACGAGCCGACCTCCCGCCGCGCGGCCGTCGCGGTCCCCTCCCGCAGCCGGTGGAACTCGGCCCTGATCGTGGGCATGACGTCGCCGCCGGTGGTGGGGTTGGTGTAGCGGACGGCGGCGTGGCCGGGCTCGACGACCCCGGGATGGCCCTCGTCCTCCAGCGCGAGCTGCTCGTCCAGCGCCCGGTCGGTGTGCTCCCACCGGTAGGCGGCGATCGGTGAGCTGGGCGTGGCCTGGAGCGCCGAGACGGGACGCAGCCCCGGGTGCGCCCACAGCCGCTCCGAACGCGATGCGCTCGGCGTCGTCACGTCGGTGACCTGGTCGGGGCCGAACTCGAAGAACGAGGTGTCGGTGTAGTGCACGAACGGGATGTCCAGCCCGTCGATCCAGGCCATGGGCGCGTCGGTGGTGTTGTGGTGCCCGTGGAAGTGCCAGCCGGGCGTCAGCAGGAAGTCGCCGCGCCGCATGGCGACCGGGTCGCCGTTCACGACGGTCCAGACGCCCTCGCCCTCGACGACGAAGCGGAAGGCGTTCTGGGTGTGGCGGTGCTCGGGGGCGACCTCGCGCGGGCCCAGGTACTGGATGGCCGCCCAGAGGGTCGGCGTCGCGTACGGCAGCCCGCCCAGACCGGGGTTGGCCAGCGCGATCGCCCGCCGCTCCCCGCCCCGCCCGACGGGCACCAGCTCGCCGGCCCGCTCGGCCAGCGGGTAGAGCGTCTTCCACTCCCACACGCGCGGCCGGGCCTTCGGTTTCGGATGCTCCGGCATCAGGTCGCCGACCTGCGTCCACAACGGGATCAGGTCTTCCGCCGCGAAGTCGGCGTAGAGCCTCTCCTCTGGATTCATGGAGCCCACGCTAGGAGGTGATTCTGCATACGGCACTAGCATTCTGCTATGAAGAACAGGCCCGCGTACGCCCTGGGCTCCGTCGACAACGTGCTGCTGCTCCTGCACATGCTGCGCGACCAGGGCCGCCTCAAGGTCGCCGACGTCGCCAGGGAGCTGGGCATCGCCCGTTCCACCGCCCACCGCCTGCTGGCCATGCTCGTCTACCGCGACTTCGCCGTACAGGACGAGCAGCACACGTACCTGCCGGGGCCGTTCCTCACCTCGACGCAGGCCGGCGCGGGCGGGGCGGTCCTGCGCGAGTTGCGCGCCCGGGTCCGGCCCACGATGGAGGCCCTGTGCGCGCGGGCCGCGGAGACCGTGAACCTCATGATCCGGGTCGGCACGGAGGTGCGCTTCCTGGACAGCGTGGAGTCGTCGCAGATCCTCCACGTCGGCGACCGCCGCGGCACGATCCTGCCCGCCCGCCGGGCCTCCGGCGGCAAGGTCCTGCTCGCCACCCTGCCCCACGACCAGCTCCGCGACCTCTACCCCGACCTTCCCGACCACGAGCGCGCGACCCTGGCCCGCGAGCTCGACGACGTCAGGGCGCGCGGGTACGCGCTCAACGTCGACGGCACGGAGCGCGGCGTCTCCGCCATCGGGGCCACCCTGCGCAACGGGAACGGCGCCGCCCTGGCCGCCCTGTCGATCTCGGCGCCCTCGGCCCGCTTCGGGCCCGACCGGGTGGGGTTCTTCGCGGCCCGGCTGAAGGCCGCGGTGAGGGAGGCCGAACAGGTTCTGATCGACTTCCCGGACGCTTGACTCTTGTAACCCCATTGGGGTTATCGTAGGGGTATGCCAAAGATAAACGTCTATCTGCCGGACGAACTCGCCGAAGCGGTCAAGCAGGCCGGGGTGCCGGTGTCGGCGGTGTGCCAGCGGGCACTGGAGCAGGCGGTGCGCCGGGTGACCGCCATCAGGGAGGCGGCCCTGAGCGACCTCGACCAAGAGGAGCCGACCGGGGCGCTGAGGCACCTGACGCCCACCACCCGCACCGTGCTCAAGATGGCCCGCGACCAGGCCCGGGCGGACGGGGCCGCGGCGGTCGGGACCGAGCACCTGCTGGGCGCCATGCTGAGTGAGGGGAGCAACCTCGGGCTGCATGTCCTGCGGGCCATGGACATCGACCCCGAGCAGGTCAAGCGCGATCTCGCCCGCCACACGCCCGCCTCTGGCGAGGCGGGCGCGCCGGAGCCGGGCCACTTCAGCGGGGTGGCGGCCAACGCGCTGGAGTTCGCCGTCACGGAGGCGACCTCGCTCGGGCACAACTACGTCGGCTGCGAGCACCTCCTGCTCGGCCTGGTCGCCGAGCCCGACGGGACCGCCGGCCAGGTCCTGCGCGGGGTGGGCGCCGAGCCCAGGCTCACCAGGCGCGCCGTGGTGGCGGCCCTGGCCGGGTACGTCCACCTGCGGGCGCAGACGCAGAGCGGCGAGGCCGCCCAGGGTGGGCAGAACCGGCCCGCAGCCGTCCAGGCGATGTTGTCCGCCGCCATCCGCCAGGAGCTCCAGCCACTCGTCCAGCGGCTGGAGCGGCTGGAGGCGCAGGCGGGCCTGGACGCCTGAGGATCCTCAGGTGGCCGCCGCCGTCCGTGTCACCCTTGTGGCCCTGATCGTGGTCGGGATCGTGATCGGGGCCACGTGGTGACGCTCAGAGCCAGTCGCGGCGTTTGAAGACGAGGTAGAGCGTCAGACAGACGGCCGCCATCAGCACGATCGCGAACGGGTAGCCCAATATCCAGTGCGTTTCGGGCATGAAGTCGAAATTCATCCCGTAAATGGTCCCCACCAGCGTCGGCGCGAACAGGATGGCGGCCCAGGCGGAGATCTTCTTGACCTCCTCGCCCTGCCGGATGCTCGCCTCCGTCATCCTGGCCATCTCGGCGTTCTGCGCCTGCGTCACCAGCGTCGAGTTGACGAGCATGATGTCCTGCAGCATCTGCCGGAACGCCGAGATCCGCTCCGCCACCGTGATCGCGTGGTCGGCCACGTCACGCAGGTAGCTCTGCAACTCGTCGTTCATCCCGTGCTTGGAGGCCCCCGCGATGAACGCGTGGAGCATGCCCACCAGCGGCGCCGTGGCCCGCTGGAACTCGATCACCTCGCCGGACAGCTCGTAGACCCGCCGGGAGACCGAGGGGTCGCCGCCGAAGACCTGGGCCTCGATCTCCTCGATGTCCTTCTGCAGCCCGGCCACCACCGGCGCGTAGCCGTCGACCACCGCGTCGAGGATGGCGTAGAGGACCGCCTGCGGGCCCTGCTGCAACAGCTCGGGCTCGGACTCCATGCGCTTGCGGACGGCCTGCAGGTCGGGGGCCTCGGCGTGGCGTACGGTGATCACGAAGTTGGGGCCGACGAAGACGTGCACCTCCCCGAACGCGACCTCCTCCACGTCGTCGAGGTAGCGCGCGGCCCGCAGCACCACGAACAGCGTGTCGCCGTAGCGGTCGGCCTTGGGCCGCTGGGAGCCGACGATCGCGTCCTCCAGCGCCAGCTCGTGCAGCTCGAACTCCTCGCCGAGCTTGACCAGCTCCCACTCCTCCGGCCGGTAGAGGCCGATCCAGGCCATGCTGTCCGGCATCTCCTTGAGCCGCTCGAAGGCGTCGGCGAGGGAGCCGGGGGTGGCGACGCGCTCGCCGTTGAGGTAGACGGCCTTGTCGATGACGGTCGGCCGGGCGGGCCGCTCCTCCGTGGCGCGCGGGTCCATCGAGTGCTCGGGCGCCTCCTCGTGGACGTCGGCGCTGCGCCTGAACCCCTTCACCCTGGCCATGTCACCCCCTGGAATTACGAGAGCTCGTCGAGTCGTCGCACGGCGCGGTCTCTGATGGTCTTGCGCCACATCGGCGTCCAGCCGAACACCGGCCCGTGCGGCCTGCCCAGCGCCATCTTCGACCAGCGCTTGAAGTCGAATTCGTCGTGGTGGCGGACGATCAGGCCGCCCTCGAACCTGAACAGCGCGTCGATCTCGTTGACGACCCGGCGCCCCGTCCCGGAGAAGGTGTAGCGGGCCGTCCAGTGCGCGGTGCCGGTGAAGTCGTCGGCCGTCACGTCGCGGTAGGCGGACTCCAGGCCGTCGCGCACGCCGAGCTGCAGCCGCCACATGCTCATCACGCGGTCACGCCCCCGGAGCTCCTGGAAGATCGGATCGCCGAAGCTGACCTCGGGGTGATAGCAGCGCTCCATGGCCGCGAGGTCCGCACGCCCCAGAGCGTCGTAGAAAGCGCCGATGAGCGCCACGTGCCGATCGTTCACCCCTCTATCAGATCATGGCCGCGCCGTTGTCCCAGCACACTGCCCGCAACCAGGAATCGCCCAGGTCAAGCCGGGCGAGCGCGTCGAGCTGATGAGCGTAGGGGTACGGAATCGTCGGGAAGTCACTACCGAGCACAACCTTGCCTGAAATGCCCAGATCAAGCAATGCCGGGCGCAGCCGCCCGGGGAACGGCATGCCCAGCTCGCTGAAGTCGGTGAACGCCATCGTGGTGTCCAGCGCGACCCGCTCGTAGCGGGCGGCCAGCTCGAAGAACGGGTCGTACTCCGGCATCCCCAGATGCGCGATCACCACCCGCAGCCGCGGATGCCTGCGCAGCACCTCGCCGATCGGCCCGGGGCCGACGTGCCCGCCCGGCACCGGCACCGAGCTGGCGTGCGTCACCACCGGCACCCCCGCGTCCGCCAGCAGCCCCCAGACCTCGTCCAGTTCGCCTGCCCGCGGATCGAACCCGCCGACCTGCAGATGCACCTTGAAGATCCTGGCCCCGCCGTCCAGCGCCCGGCGCACGTACTCCACGACCCCAGGCTCGGGGTAGAAGGTCGCCGAAGGGATGCATTCAGGTGTACGGCGGGCGAACTCCAGCGTCCAGGCGTTGAGATCGAGCGCCATGCCCGGCTTGTGCGCGTAGGCGAGGGCGGGGAAGGCGCGCACGCCCATGGCCCGCAGCCGCGCGACCCGCTCCGCCGCCGGCCACTCGTACTCGATCTTCCAGCCGTCGCCCATCAGCGGGCCGCCGTGCCTGAAGTGGTGCCACACCCGGCGCTCCATCCGCTCCGGCAGGAAGTGGACGTGCAGGTCGATGAGGCCGGGCAGACCCAGCCCGCGCCACCAGTCCGGAACCTGGGCGTCAGAATGTTGTTCTGTGGCCACGAACGAGACTCTACCTGGATAGGGTTTCTCCTCGATGGAACAGCTCTGGGCCCACCTGATCAAGGTTCAGCCTGACCCCGACCCCTGGGTCGTTGGGGTCTCGGCTCTCGCCGCGTTCGTGCTCGTCGGTTTCCGCATGCCCTGGCAGGTGACCAGAGGCCTGATCACGATCGCCCACGAGGGCGGCCACGCGCTGATGGCGCTGGTCACCCGGCGCAAACTCGAAGGCATCCGCCTCCACTCCGACACCTCCGGCGTGACGCTGACCAGAGGCCGGCCCACCGGGCCCGGCATGGTCCTGACCGCGCTCGCCGGATATTTGGCGCCCTCGCTGCTGGGGCTGGCCGCCGCCTGGCTGACCGAGATGGGGCACATCACGCTGCTGATCTGGAGCGTGCTGCTGTTCCTGGTCTGCATGCTGCTGCTGATCCGCAACCTGTACGGCGCGCTGATCCTGCTCGTCACCGGCGGCGCCGTGTTCGCCCTGATCATGTACGCCCCCGCCGCGGCCCAGCAGGTCGTCGCCCTGGTCGCGGTCTGGTTCCTGCTGTTCGGCGGGATCAGGCCGATCATCGAGCTGCAGCGCAAGCGGCGCAGGCGGCAGGCGCGAGACTCCGACGCCGACCAGCTGGCCCGGCTGACGGTCCTGCCCGGCGGGTTCTACGTGTTCTTCTTCCTGCTGGTCTCGGTCGTGTCCGCGGCCTTCGGCGCGTACCTCATGAATCCGCTCTAACCCCCAAAATACTCACTAAACTCGCCTGCAACAGGGGGGAGTGCCGTGCTGCCAGTCGAGGACGCGCCCGGCTACCAGGTACTCGATCAGGCGGGCCAGGGCGGCTTCGCCGTCGTGTACCGCGCCTACCAGGAGCGCCTCGACCGGGTCGTGGCGCTGAAGGTGCTGTCCGTCGACCGGGTCGACCAGCGCACGATGCGCAGGTTCCAGCGCGAGCTGCAGCTCACCGGCCGCCTGACCGGCCACCCCAACGTGGTGACCGTCTTCGACACCGGCGTCACCCGCTCCGGCAAGCCGTACATCGCGATGGACTACTTCGAGAACGGCTCGCTGCGCGACAAGGTCCGCAAGGAGGGGCCGCTGCCGGTGCCCGACGTGCTGCGCGCCGGGGTGAAGCTGGCCGGGGCGCTGGCCGCCGTACACGAGGCCGGGGTCCTGCACGGCGACATCAAACCGCAGAACATCCTCATCTCCCGGTACGGCGAGCTGGCCATCGCCGACTTCGGCGTGGCCAGGGTCGTGGACTCCTCGGAGATCTCGGCCACGTCGCAGGCGTTCACGCCGCTGCACGCCGCCCCCGAGGTGCTCACCGGCCAGCCCCACTCCGCCTCGACCGACATCTACTCGCTCGGCTCGACCCTCTACCACCTGCTGGCCGGCCAGCCCGCGTTCCACAACCCGACGGACCCGTCGATCGCGCCGCTGATGTACCGGGTGCTCAGCATCGAGCCGCCCCCGATCAACCGCGCCGACGTGCCGCCGCCGGTCCACGAGACGGTCCTGCGGGCGATGTCCAAGCAGCCGGAGGTCCGGTACGGGTCGGCGCGGGAGTTCGCCCGGCGGCTGCAGGAGGTGCAGGCCGAGCTGGGGCTGCCGGTGACCGACCTGGTGGGCCAGGACCCCGGCCCGGGACCGGCGATGGCCACGGTGCCCCGCCCCCGCTTCGACGACCCGCCGACCGGCGAACCCCCGCCCCCGGGCGATCCCCGGCCTCCGGCGACCTCCCAGCCCTCGTCCACCGGCCACCGGCTCCCGACGACGGGCAACCACCTGCCCTCCACCGGCCATCACCTGCCCGGCGGCCCCGGCCGGCCGTCGCCGTTCGCCCCCGAGGCGCAGCCGTCGCCGTTCGCACCGGAAGCGCGGGCGGCGGGCACCGGAGGCATGCACGCCCCGCCGTCGCGGGGCGCGGTGACCGCCCCCGGCGGAGGGGCGCGCCTGCCACGGGGCCTCGTGATCGGCGCCGCCGTGGCGGCCGTCGTCATAGGCGGCACGAGCGCGGCCGTCTACCTGTCGCTCCAGCAGAACCAGACACCGCAGGCCACCCAGCCCGAGGCGTCCGAGCCGGGCACCCAGGACACCGAGCCCATCGACAAGCGCTCCATCGCCGCGCTGACCCCCCGCGGCCTGAAGGTGACGGCCGACCAGGGCGCGCTGGTCGAGCTGCGCTGGACGCTCCCCGCCGGCGCCCGCCGCTATCCGGTGGTCCTCCAGCGCTCCCCGATCAAGAAGGGCGACCAGGCCATCACCGCCCTGGGCCAGGGCACCACCGCGACCCGCGTCGCGGGACTGGACCCGGCCAGGGGCTACTGCTTCCTGGTGGGCGTCCCGCTCAGCATCTCGGAGAGATCGACGGTCGCCTGGTCGAAGCCGACGTGCATCAGAGGCGCCGTCGCCCGCTCGTCCTGAGGGCTCACCCCAGGAGCTTGCGCGCCGCCTGCTCGATCTCCGCCTCCGACAGCAGTACGTGATCGGCCGCCCCGCCCAGGGGGATGAAGCTGTCGGACGAGGTCACCCGCGCGAGCTTCCCGGAGTACCCGGCGTCGGCCAGCTCCGCGATGATCCCCTCCGACACGCCGCCGGTGTGCCGGGTCTCGTCGGCGATCAGCACGTTGCCGGTCAGCTCGGCCGCCCGCAGCAGGTCCTCCATCGGCAGCGGGGCCAGCCAGCGCAGGTCGAGCACCCGGCATCCGTAGCCCTCCTGGGTCAGCCGCACCGCGGCCCGCAGGCTCATCCGCACCCCGTTGCCGAACGTCACGATCGTCAGGTCGCGCCCGTCGCCGTAGGAGCGCGCCTGCCCGATCGGCACGTGCGTCTCCGGCCAGCGCCCGGGCGGCGCGTACGGCGCGAGCCAGCCCCCGTCGCCCTCCTCGAACAGGTCGCGCGTGTGGTAGAGCGCGATCGGCTCCAGGAAGACGGACACCGACCCGGACGTGCGGGCCGCCGCCAGGCACGTGCGCAGCATCGCGGCCGCGTCGTCGGGGCGCGCGGGCGAGGCGATGACCAGGCCGGGGATGTCCCGCAGCGCGGCCACCGAGTTGTCGTTGTGGAAGTGGCCGCCGAAGCCCTTCTGGTAGGCGTACGCGGCCACCCGGACCACCATCGGGTTGAGGTAGGCGCCGCGCGAGAAGAACGACAGCGTGGCGCCCTCCCCCCGGATCTGGTCGAGCGCGTTGTGCAGGTAGGCGAGGTACTGGATCTCCGGCACGGGCAGCAGCCCCGACACCCCGGCGCCGAGGGCCAGCCCCAGGATGGCCTGCTCGTCCAGCAGCGTGTCGAACACCCGCCCGGGGCCGAACCGCTTCTGCAGCCCCCTGGTCACGCCGTAGACGCCGCCCTTCTTGGCGACGTCCTCGCCGAACACGGTCATCTCCGGGTAGACGGTCAGCGTGTCGGCGAGCGTGCGGTTGACGGCCTGCGAGAGCGTCATCGGCTTGTCGTTCTCGGGCAGCGCCCCGGCGAACGCCTTCTCCCGCTCCGCGGGCGAGGCCGCCGTCGGGCTGATCTTGGCGATCAGCTCCGGCTTGCGCGGGGCGATCGGCTCCATGACCTCCTTGGCGGAGCCGAGCCGCGGGCTGCGCGTCGTCTCCAGCGCGAGCCGCAGCACGTGCTCGCGCTGGGACTCGTACATCTTGAGCAACTCCTCGGGCGTGCTCTGCCCGCCCTCCACCAGCAGCGCCGCCGTGCGCACCAGCGGGTCGCGCTCCAGGTCGGCCTTCATCTCGCGCTGCGTGCGGTAGGCCTGCTCGACGTCGGAGCCGGCGTGCCCCATGAGCCGCACGGTGGTCAGGTGGAGGAAGGCGGGGGAGCGGCGCTCGCGTACGTGCCGGACCGCGCGGACGGCGGCGTCGTACGCCTCGGCGAGGTCGCAGCCGTCGGCGGCGAAGTATTCGATGCCGGGACGCCGCAGGGCCGACTCCACCCAGCCCTTGGGCGTGCGGACGCTGATGCCGATGCCGTTGTCCTCGCACACGAACAGCAGCGGCAGCGCCTGGCCCTGGTAGGTGGCGTAGGAGGCGGTGTTGAAGCCGCTCTGGGCGCTCGCGTGGTTGACCGAGGCGTCGCCGAAGCTGCACACCGTGACCGCGTCGGCGGGCCAGCGGGGCGGCGTGACGACCGCCGCCGCCCGCTCGATCGCGAACGCCACGCCGACCGACCTGGGCAGATGGCTGGCGATCGTCGACGTCTGGGGGATGACGGCCAGGTCGGGATGGCCGAACACCTTGTGCCTGCCGCCCGCGATCGGCTCGTCGGCCGCCGCGGTCAGGCCCATCAGCACGTCGCGGATGCCCTGCTCGGGCAGCCTGCCCGCCTGCTCGGACCTGGTCAGGTAGAACGCGCCGGAGCGGTAGTGGAGCAGCGCCGGGTCGGTGGGCCGCAGGGCGGCGGCGACGGCCGCGTTGCCCTCGTGGCCGGCCGAGCCGATCGTGTAGTAGCCCTCGTCACGCTCGCGCAGCCAGCGGGCCGCGATGTCCAGGAGGCGGCTGTCGAGCTGGCGCAGGAACAGCGTCATGCACTGCTCGCCGGTCAGGGCGCCGCCCTCGTGGACCGGCAGCGCCGGATCTCGCGGCGGTCCTGCCTTCAGCGTCGCAACCGCCTGGGTGAAATGAGTCTCAACTGTGTCGCGCGCCACAACTCGATTATGTCTTTCATCGGCGGCGACGTCTGCCGGACGTGGCTGACATGTTGTGGACCGGTCCGTTTGACCCCGAAATAAACGGTTTGTCAGAATCCTCAACCTTCCGGCCCGCGCGTACGTCTACTTAGGTGACACACGTGGCACCCTCAATGCCGCGTTGAACGACTGGGGTCTCCAGAAAGGAACCCGTATGTTACAACGCATCCGTGTGGCCGCCCTCGCCGTAGCGCTCGGCGCCGGAGCCGTGGTCCTGGCTCCCTCCGTCGCGACAGCGGCCACGGATCCCGTCATCACCCGAGTGGGGATCAGTCCCGGCCCACCGATCGACGTCACCGGTGGCGCGGTCACGGCCACCTTCAGCTTCGCCACCAAGGGGGCCGACAAGGCCGAGCTCCAGCTCAAGCCCCCGGGTGACGTCAGCGTCGGCAAGCCCGTCGACCTGACGTCCGCCAAGGACGGCGACTGGACCAAGTGGACCGGCACCCGGTCCTTCGACTCCACCAACGTCGGCACCTGGAGCTGGCTCGCCGTCGCCGGGGGCGCCTCCCGCGGCGGCACGTTCGAGGTCAGCGTCAAGAAGGTGCTCGACACCAAGATCGTCGACTTCGACGCCAGCCCCGACCTCGTGGACAAGGGCGACCTGATCAAGGTCACCGGGCAGCTCCTCGCCGACGGCAAGGGGTACGGCGGCCAGAGCGTCGCCATCACCTTCCGCGAGCGCGGCACCGACGCCTACCGCGAGATCGCCAAGGTGACGACCGGTGGCAACGGCTGGTTCAGCGCCACCGTACGGGCCCGCGAGACGGGCTGGTGGCGGGCCGAGTTCACGGCCACGTCCGCGGCCAAGGGCTCGGTCAGCGACACCGACCGGGTCGACGTCAAGCGCGGTGACCTGGGCAGCAGGATCGCCGGCTTCGACGCCCGACCGGAGCCCGTGGACAAGGGCGACCGGCTCACGTTCTCCGGCGCCCTGCTGGTCGAGGACCGCGGCGGTGTGGCCGGCGAGCGGGTCTCGATCTTCTTCAAGGCCGCCGGTTCGGGCCGGTGGGAGTACGTCACCAGCGACGTGACCGGCCGCCAGGGCCGCTTCTGGGCCTCCGCCACCGCGCAGGCCTCGGGCTGGTGGCGGGCCGAGTACGCGGGCACCAGCGGCGTCCGCGGCTCGGTCAGCGACGGCGACTGGGTCAAGGTCAACGAGCCGGCGCCCCCGCCGCCGCCCGCCAAGGCGGACACGCGGCTGATCAAGTTCAACGCGTACCCCGAGCCGGTGAAGCGCGGGAAGTACCTGAAGTTCAAGGGCAGCCTGCAGATCTTCGACGAGGGCTCATGGGAGGGCTACAAGGGCAAGGTCGCGCTGTTCTTCAAGCCCGCGGGCTCGAAGAAGTGGCAGTACGTGAAGACCACCTGGTCGAACGGCGGCGGCGGGCTCTACACCAAGGTCAAGGGCTGGAACTCGGGCCGCTGGCGGTTCGTGTTCGGCGGTGACGACGACACCTACGGCGCCACCAGCCGCTCGGACTACGTCCGGGTGAAGCGCTGATCTGACGGAAGGACGAGGCCCGGGGCGCACCGCCCCGGGCCTCGTGCCGTCTACTCCGCCCGCCTGAACTCCGCGATCCCCACCCCCAGCAGCACCAGCCCCAGAGCCGCCACGAGGCCGAGTTCAAGGACCACCGGCACCTGGAAGTCGAACCATCGGACCCCGGGGTTCAGCACCGCGTCGACCTGCGCCGGCACGTCGAGGTGCGAGAAGACCGCCTGGCGCAGCGGGTCCACCGCGTACGTCATCGGGTTGACCACGGTCAGCACGTGCAGCCACGACGGCAGGTTGGCCAGCGGGAACATCGCCCCCGACAGGAACATCATGGGCATGATCGCCATCTGCATCAGCCCGAAGAAGGTCTGCATGTTCTTCATCCGGGCGGCCAGCATCACCCCGAAGGCCGTGATCGTGAACGCCGCGAGGAACATCTCCGCCAGCAGCGTCACGAAGAGCGCGGGCGAGTAGGGCACCCCCACCAGCCCCGCCATGGCCAGGATGAGAATGCCCTGCCCGGTGGCCACGATGGCGCCGCCCAGGCACTTGCCGACCACGATCGCCCCGCGCGAGACGGGCGCGACCAGCATCTCCCTCAGGAAGCCGAACTCGCGGTCCCACACGATGGACCCGGCCGAGAACATCCCGGTC
The DNA here is from genome assembly GCF_040605375.1 of Nonomuraea sp. NPDC005650. Taxonomy (NCBI): domain Bacteria; kingdom Bacillati; phylum Actinomycetota; class Actinomycetes; order Streptosporangiales; family Streptosporangiaceae; genus Nonomuraea; species Nonomuraea sp. NPDC005650. The sequence continues at coordinate 15,435 of NZ_JBEXCR010000003.1, read as the reverse complement.
ATGATCACGGTCATGGAGATCATGCCGGGGTACATGAACGTGCGGTAGTCGATCCCGGGGATCGCCCCCCGCACCAGCGACCCGAGCCCCGTGCCCATGACGAACAACCAGAGCACGGGCTGCACCAGCATGGACGCCATGCGGGTGCGGTCGTTGACGAACCGCAGCATCTCCCGGTGGAGCACGACCTTGACCGCCCGCAGGTCGTGACCGGCGCCGCGGACCGGCACGCGGACGCTGATGGCCCCTGTCGCCATGGCTATCGCCTCGCCATCGCTCTCATGAACGCCATGTTGCCGTCACCGGCCTCGGCGTCGCGGATGGTGGAACCGGTGTACGACATGAACACGTCGTCCAGGGACGGACGCGAGACGCTCACGGACCTGATCGGCATGCCGAGCTCGGCGAACAGCCTGGGCACGAACTCCTCGCCCGAGGCCACCGCGAACGTCACCGAGCCCTCGCGCACCGCCGCCTCCAGCCCGAACCGCTCCCGCAGCGCCTTGATCGCCTCCGTGTCGTCGCCGGTCTGGATCTGCACCCGGTCCTTGCCGATGCTGGCCTTCAGCGCCTCGGGCGAGTCGATGACGACGACCTCGCCGTGGTCGATGATCGCGATCCGGTCGCAGTACTCGGCCTCGTCCATGTAGTGCGTGGTCATGAAGATGGTGATGTCCTCAAGGAGCCGCAGCTGGTTGATGTAGCCCCAGATGGCCGAGCGGGTCTGCGGGTCGAGCCCCACGGTGGGCTCGTCGAGGAAGAGCACCCGCGGGGAGTGCAGCAGGCCGCGGGCGATCTCCAGCCGTCGCTTCATGCCGCCCGAGAACGTCATTACCTTGGCGTCCTTGCGGTCCCACAGCGCGACCATCTCCATGACCTGCCGGATCCGGTCGCCGACGGCGTTCTTGGGGACGCCGTACAGCTCGGCGTGGAAGCGCAGGTTCTGCTCGGCGCTCAGGTAGCCGTCGAGCGTGGGGTCCTGGAAGACGAGGCCGATGTTCCTGCGGACCTCGTCACGCTCCCTGACCACGTCGTGGCCCGCCACGGTGGCGCTGCCGCCGGTGGGGTTCACCAGCGTGCAGAGCATGCTGATGGTGGTGGTCTTGCCGGCCCCGTTGGGGCCGAGGAAGCCGAACACCTCGCCCGGCCGCACCTCGAAGTCCACCCCCTTGACGGCCTCGACCTTCCCGTACGTCTTGCGCAGGCCGCGTACGGCGACCGCCGCGTCCGCCGCCATCTCAGCCCTCCGCCAGGATCTGGAACATGGACTTGCGCGTCTTCTTGATCAGCTCCTTCGCCGCCGCGATCTGACGCTCGTCGGCCGTGCGGACCAGATGGGAGAACGCCTCGTTGAGCTGGGCCCACAGCAGGCGCAGCTCGTGGTGGTCGGGCGGCACGGCCGTGCGGGCGACCTCGTCCCACGGCGCCTCGCCGGTGTCTCCGGCGTGGCGCCGGCCCTCCTCCGTCAGCCGGTACGTACGGCTCCCGCCGGACTCGTCGCTGGACACCAGGCCCTCGTCCTCGAGCTGCTGCAGCGCCGGATAGACGGAGCCGGGGCTGGGCCGCCAGACGCCGCGGCTGCGCTCCTCGATGCTCTGGATCATCTGGTAGCCGTTCTGCGGCTCTTCGAGGAGGAGCGCCAGCAGGGCGGCCCGGACGTCGCCGCGGCGGACCCGCGGAGCGGGAGTCTCCCAGTGGACCACGGTGCCGAAGTGGGCGCCCGGCGGGGGCGGCGCGAACGGGGGGCCGAAGTGGCCCGGCCCCGGCGGTGGACCGGGGGGCGCGCCGGGCGGGAACGGCGCCGGAGGGTAGGGGGGCGGGGCATCCCAGAAGTCTGGTTCTTCCACTATTTCCTCCAACTATCGAGATAGCTTGACGATATATCTAGATAGTTGACGTGGGAAGGGCATTTCGGGCAGATCCCTGGAAGTTAGTGAGTGCTAACAGCGGCGGTGACGGCCGCCCGCGCCATGGCGTGCAGCAGCGGCCGCATGTCACCCGCGCCCAGCTCGCCCGCGCTGTGCGGCGTGGAGTTGAGCAGCCCGAACACGGCGTGCGTCGCGGCGCGCAGCCGCGCGGCCGGGCACGCGGGGTGCAGCTCGGCCAGCACGGTCACCCATTCCTCGACGTAGAGCCGCTGCAGCCGCCTGATCTGGCGCCGCTCCGGCTCGGGCACGTTGCCCAGCTCCCTGTCGTGCACGGTGATCAGCGCCGGCTGTTCGAGCGCGAACGTGATCTGCACGTTGAGCAGCGCGTCCAGCGTCTCCTGCGGATCCGGGTACGAGGTGACCACCGCCGCGGCCGACTCGCGCAGCCGCGTGCTGACGTCGAGCAGCATCTCCGACAGCAGCGCGTCCTTGCCGCTGAAGTGCCGGTAGAGCGCGGGGCCCGAGACGCCGACCGCGGCGCCGATGTCCTCGATCGAGACGCCGTGGAAACCGCGCGCGGCGAACAGCCGGGCCGCCGCCTCCAGGATCTCCCCGCGCCTGTTGCGGCGATTCCGGGTAGGGGCGGTAGTGGTCACGTCTCACATGCTAGACGACTACGTTAATGATGACTAACATCTCGTGCCATGAGAGGGGTGTCATGAGCGAGTGGCCGGTGCTGAAATCGTCCGCCGATCCCGGCGGCGAGGCGTACAAGCGCAACGCCGAGCTCAACGAGCGGCTCGCCGCCGAGCTGCTCGAACGGCTGGAGGCGGCCGCCAGGGGCGGCCCCGAGCGCTCGCGCACGCGCCACGTCGAGCGCGGCAAGCTGCTGCCGCGCGACCGCGTCGACGGCCTGCTCGACCCCGGCTCCCGCTTCCTGGAGCTGTCGCCGCTGGCCGCGAACGGCCTCTACGACGACCAGGCGCCCGCCGCGGGGATCATCACGGGGGTCGGCCGGGTCTCCGGCCGCGAGTGCGTGATCGTCGCCAACGACGCCACCGTGAAGGGCGGGACGTACTACCCGATCACGGTCAAGAAGCACCTGCGCGCGCAGGAGGTGGCCCTGCACAACCACCTGCCGTGCGTCTACCTCGTCGACTCGGGCGGCGCGTTCCTGCCCAAACAGGACGAGGTGTTCCCCGACCGCGAGCACTTCGGCCGCATCTTCTACAACCAGGCCACCATGTCCGCCCGCGGCATCCCGCAGATCGCCGCCGTGCTCGGCTCGTGCACGGCGGGCGGCGCGTACGTGCCCGCGATGAGCGACGAGGCCGTCATCGTGCGCGGCCAGGGCACGATCTTCCTGGGCGGCCCGCCCCTGGTGAAGGCGGCCACCGGCGAGGAGGTCACGGCCGAGGAGCTGGGCGGCGGCGACCTGCACGCGCGGGTCAGCGGCGTCACCGACCACCTCGCCGAGGACGACGCGCACGCGCTGGCCATCGTCCGCGACATCGTCTCCACCCTGGCCCCGCGCGCCCCGCGCCCCTGGGACACGATCGCGCCCGAGCCGCCCCGGCACGACCCGCGCGACCTGTACGGGATCGTGCCCGCCGACACGCGCCAGCCGTACGACGCGCACGAGGTGATCGCCAGGATCGTGGACGGCTCGCGCTTCCTGGAGTTCAAGGCCGAGTACGGCTCGACCCTCGTGACCGGGTTCGCCCACCTGCACGGCCATCCGGTGGGGATCGTGGCCAACAACGGCATCCTGTTCAGCGAGTCGGCCATGAAGGGCGCCCACTTCATCGAGCTGTGCGACCAGCGCCGGACCCCGCTCGTCTTCCTGCAGAACATCAGCGGCTTCATGGTCGGCAAGGCCTACGAGGCGGGCGGCATCGCCAAGCACGGCGCCAAGATGGTCACCGCCGTCTCGTGCGCGCGGGTGCCCAAGTTCACCGTCGTCGTCGGCGGGTCCTTCGGGGCGGGGAACTACGCGATGGCCGGGCGGGCGTACTCGCCCAGGTTCCTGTGGATGTGGCCGAACGCCCGCATCTCGGTCATGGGCGGCGAGCAGGCCGCGAACGTGCTCACGACGGTCGGCACCGCCGACGCCGACGCGATCAGGGCCCAGTACGAGCACCAGGGCAACCCGTACTACTCCACGGCCAGGCTGTGGGACGACGGCGTGATCGACCCGCTCGACACCCGCACCGTCCTCGGCCTGGCGCTGTCCGCGGCGGCCAACGCCCCGCTCGAGCCCGCCGGTTACGGCGTCTTCCGGATGTGACGCATGTTGTTCGACCGTGTTCTGATCGCCAACAGGGGCGAGATCGCCGTACGGGTCATCCGCACGCTGCGCCGGCTCGGCATCACGTCGGTGGCCGTGCACACGGCGTCGGACGCCGGAGCCCGTCACGTGCTGGAGGCCGACGTAGCCCACCAAGTGCCGAAATATCTGGATATTGAGGCGATTGTCGGGGCGGCACTGGCGTCCGGGGCGCAGGCCGTACACCCCGGATACGGGTTCCTCGCCGAGAACGCCGCGTTCGCGCGGCGGTGCGCGCAGGCCGGGCTGGTGTTCGTCGGCCCGCCGCCCGAGGCCATCGACGCCATGGGCGACAAGATCCGCGCCAAGGCCACGGTGTCGGCGGCCGGGGTCCCCGTCGTGCCCGGCGGGGCCGAGCCCGGCGACTCGCTGGAGTCCTGGCGCGAGTTCCCCGCGCTGATCAAGCCCTCGGCGGGCGGCGGGGGCAAGGGTATGGTGCTCGTACGGTCGGCCGCCGAGCTGCCCGACGCCCTGGAGTCGGCCCGGCGCACGGCGCGGGCGGCGTTCGCCGACGCGACCCTGCTGATCGAGCGGTACGTCGAGAGCCCGCGCCACATCGAGCTGCAGATCCTGGCCGACACCCACGGCAACGTCGTGCACCTGGGCGAGCGCGAGTGCAGCCTGCAGCGCAGGCACCAGAAGATCATCGAAGAGGCGCCCTCGCCGTTCGTCGGCCCCGAGACGCGCGCCCGCATGGGCTCGGCCGCGGTGGAGGCCGCGCGCTCGGTGGGCTACGTGGGGGCGGGCACGGTCGAGTTCATCGTGGACGGGACCACCGGGTCCCACCACTTCATGGAGATGAACACCCGCCTGCAGGTGGAGCACCCCGTCACCGAGCTGGTGACCGGGCTCGACCTGGTCGAGCTGCAGCTCCGGGTGGCGGCGGGGGAGCCGTTGCCGTTCGGGCAGCAGGACGTGCGGCTCGACGGGCACGCCGTCGAGGCCCGCGTCTACGCCGAGGACCCTGCCCGCGGCTTCCTGCCGACGGGCGGCCGCGTGCTGGCGCTGCGCGAGCCGGACGGCGGCGTCCCCGGCGCTCCCGCGCCCGTCGTGCGGGTGGACTCCGGGCTGGTCGAGGGCGGCGTCGTGGGCAGCGAGTTCGACCCGATGCTCTCCAAGGTCGTCGCCTGGGCGCCGGACCGGGCCTCGGCGCTCAGGACGCTCGACCGCGCCCTGGCCCGCACGGCCGTGCTCGGCGTGATCACCAACATCCCGTTCCTGCGGGCCCTCGCCGCACACCCGGCGGTCAAGGCGGGCGAGCTGGACACCGGGCTGGTCGAGCGCGTGCTGCCCGAGCTGGTCCCGCCCGCAGACGTGCCCGGCGAGGTGCTCGCGGCGGCGGCGCTCGCCTTCCACGCCGCCCTGCCCCGGGGCGACGACCCGTGGGAGGCCACGGACGGCTGGCGGGTGGGCACGCGGGCCTGGACGACGTGGCGGCTGGAGTCGAGGGACGGGGTGCACGCGGTCCAGGTCCGCGGCCTGCCCGAAGAATCCGCCGAGGTCCTGATAAATGGTGAGATCGTCGCCGCACGCATCCGGCTCGCCGACGGGGAGCTGACCGTCACGATCGGCGGCCGTACCGAGCACTACCTGCGCGTACGCCACGCCGACACGCTCTGGCTCGGCAAGGACGGCGCGGCGTGGGCGCTCACCCGGCACCTCATCGGCGACCCCGGCGACCGGCCCGGCGCGGCGGCCACGGGCGACGGCGTCGTCAGGAGCCCCATGCCCGGCACCGTCCTGGTGGTCAAGGCCCAGGCCGGCGACCGGGTCAGCGCGGGCCAGCCGCTGGTCATCGTGGAGGCCATGAAGATGGAGCACACCGTCACCGCGCCCCGCGACGGCGTGGTCGCCGAGCTGCCCGTCCAGGCGGGCCAGCCGGTCGACATGGACGCCGTCCTCGCCGTGGTGGGGGAGGAGGACTGATGCCGTACCCGATGGAAGGGCTTCCGCAGCAGGTCACGATCTACGAGGTCGGACCGCGCGACGGCCTGCAGAACGAGTCCTCGATCGTGCCCGTCGAGGTGAAGGCCGAGTTCATCGAGCGCCTCGCGGACGCCGGGCACAAGGTGATCGAGGCGACCAGCTTCGTGCACCCGAAGTGGGTGCCGCAGCTCGCCGACGCCGACGACCTGCTCGCCCGGTTGCGCAGGAAGCCGGGCGTGCGCTACCCGGTCCTCGTCCCCAACCTGCGCGGCCTCGACCGGGCGCTGGAACGCGGCGTGGACGAGATCGCCATCTTCGCCAGCGCCACCGAGACGTTCGCCGCCAAGAACCTCAACCGGAGCCTGGAGAGCCAGTTCGAGATGTTCGAGCCGGTCGTGGCCAGGGCGCTGGACAACGGCGTGCGGGTGCGCGCGTACGCGTCGATGTGCTTCGGCGACCCCTGGGAGGGCCCGACGCCGATCGCCCAGGTGGTCTCGGTCGGGGAGCGGCTGCTCGGGCTCGGCTGCCACGAGCTGTCGCTCGGCGACACGATCGGGGTCGGCACGCCCGGCCACGTGACCGCGCTGATCAAGGCGTTCCGCCGCCCCGATCGGCTCGCCGTGCACTTCCACGACACCTACGGCCAGGCGCTCGCCAACACCCTGGCCGCACTGAGAGCGGGCGTGACCACGATCGACGCCTCCACGGGAGGCATCGGCGGCTGCCCCTACGCCGAGTCCGCCACCGGCAACCTCGCCACCGAAGACCTGGTCTGGATGTTGCGGGGGCTCGGCATCGAGACCGGGCTCGACCTGGGCAAGCTCGTGTCCACCAGCACCTGGCTGGCGGAGCTGCTCGGCCGGCCCAGCCCCTCCCGCGTCGTACAGGCGCTGTCGAAAGGCTGACCATGCTCAAGGATGAGTACGAAGAGCTGCGCAAGACCGTCGAGTCGTTCGCCCGCGAGGTGGTCGCGCCGGTGATCGGCGACTACTACGAACGGGAGGAGTTCCCGTACGACATCGTGCGGCAGATGGGCGCCATGGGGCTGTTCGGGCTGCCGCTCCCGGAGGAGTACGGCGGCATGGGCGGCGACTACTTCGCGCTGTGCGTGGCGCTGGAGGAGCTGGCCCGCGTCGACTCCAGCGTGGCGATCACCCTGGAGGCCGCGGTGTCGCTGGGTGCGATGCCGATCTACCGGTTCGGCAACGACGAGCAGCGCGCGCACTGGCTGCCCAAGCTGGCCTCGGGCTCCGCGCTGGGCGCGTTCGGCCTGACGGAGCCGGGCGGCGGGTCCGACGTGCCGGGCGGGATGCGCACCACGGCCGTGCTGGACGGGTCCGAATGGGTGATCAACGGGACGAAAGCCTTCATCACGAACTCCGGCACCGACATCACGGCCGTCGTCGGCGTGGCCGCGCTCACCGGCGAGCGGGAGATCTCCACGATCCTCGTGCCGAGCGGCACGCCCGGGTTCACGGTGTCGAAGAAGTACTCCAAAGTCGGCTGGAACGCCTCCGACACCCGCGAGCTGTCCTTCGCCGACTGCCGCGTCCCCGCCGCGAACCTGCTGGGCGAGCGCGGCCGCGGCTACGCGCAGTTCCTGCAGACCCTCGACGAGGGCCGCGTCGCGATCGCCGCGCTCAGCGTGGGACTGGCCCAGGGGTGCGTGGACGAAAGCCTCAAGTACGTCAGGGACCGGAAGGCGTTCGGCCACCCGATCGGCCACTACCAGGCCATCCAGTTCAAGATCGCCGACATGGAGGCCCGCGCCCACACCGCCCGCCTGGCCTACTACCACGCGGCCGAGAAGATGCTGGCCGGGGAGCCGTTCAAGAAGGAGGCCGCGATCGCCAAGCTGGTCTCCTCGAACGCCGCCATGGACAACGCGCGGGACGCCACGCAGGTGTTCGGCGGCTACGGGTTCATGAACGAGTTCCCCGTGGGGCGCTTCTACCGCGACGCCAAGGTGCTGGAGATCGGGGAGGGCACGAGCGAGGTCCAGCGCATGCTCATCGCCCGCCAGCTCGGCCTGGGCGACCTCTGAACGTCCGTGGCGGGGCGAAGGTCGAAGTCGTGGGAGTTTGCGCCCGCCACCTCGGACGATCTAGTGTCATCAGTCATGACGGCTGACGATCTTCTCATCAGGAGGGCGGAGAAGGCGGACGCGGACGAGGTGTTCGCGCTGGCGCGCGAGTTCGGTCTGACGTTCAGGCCAGAGCGCGGGGCCTTCGACGCCGCTCTGCCCGAGCTGCTGGCGAACGAGGACGCCATGCTGCTCGCGGCCGTCGTGGGCGGGCGCGTGCAAGGCTACCTGCTGGGGTTCGTGCATCTGACGCTGTTCGCCAACGGGCCGGTGGCCTGGGTCGAGGAGGCCATGGTCGGGTCCGGGGCGCGCCGGCAGGGCATCGGGCGGGCCCTGCTGGAGGAGTTCGAGCGGTGGGCGCGTTCGCGGGAGGCGGGCTACGTGGCGATGGCCACGCGGCGGGCGCCCGAGTTCTACCACGCGCTCGGCTACGAGGCCTCCGCCACGTTCTTCCGCAAGGTCCTGCGCTAGCGTCTTGAATTCTCTGTGGTTCCCTGAAGGAATCAGGTAATTCGGGCGGGCGTAGCCTGCTGTGGGCTGCTTCCATGCTTGGCAAGCGCGAGCACGGGGGTGGCTTTGGCGTGGTGGAAGCCGGTCCGGTGGTGAGAATTCCTGACATGCCCTGTCCGGTGCGGCTCGCGCCGTCCCGGCTTGGGTGCATGGCCCGCCGGACGCTGTCTCGCCCCGGGAGTGCCGGGGACGGGGGCGGGCACCGTGCGCCGGTCGGGCACACGGCTGGAGGTCAGCCAATCGTCTGCCGAGTTGACCTGATCAACCGGCGTGGTCACCGAGGTGTTTGCCGGGTTGTTTGCCGGGTTCTTCGCGGTGCGGGCCGATCGTTTCGGGGTGGGACGGTTCTTGGATCTGTCCCGCGCCGCCGGTCGGGGGTGCAGGTCGGTTCGGGTGCGGCGGGCACGGCGGGCCGCCCGTGTGGGCTTGGCCGGTCGGCGGGCGCGCGCCACGTTACCCTCCACGACCTTGCCGATGGTGCGGGCCCCGGTGGCGCGGTTGGTGCGGGTGGCGTCCTGGCCCAGCAGGCCGCGCGCCAGGATCCGCTCGGCCGCGACCCAGTCCCGATCACAGGACAGCCCGCAGACGGGGCAGTACGCCCACGCCCAGCCGCGCTCGGCGAGCCGGTCCGGGGCCGGGCTATGCCGAAGCCGCGATGCGCCGTCCCCGCAGCGAGGGCAGTACCGGGAGGTGCCGCGGGCCGGGACGGTGACCACGGTGATGGCGTTCTGGGCCGCCAGGTGCCGGATCGCCTCGACGACCTGCCCGCGCACCTGCCCCGACAGGCGCGCGTTCGCGCGTCCTCGGCGCCCGCGCGCCTCCAGAGTGGCCAAGTCTTCCAGATAGATGACCGTCGCCCCGTTGGCGACGGCTTGATCGAGGGCCCAGCGAGCCGCCGACCAGGCCAGCGCCTTGTTCAATTGCCGGAGGCGGGCGCACAGGCGCTCGTGTTCGACACCAGTGCGCCAGCAGGCCACGCTCAGTTCGGCGTAGCGGGGGTCAGCGGGTGTGATGTCGGCCAGGAGCCGCTGCTGGTGCCGGTGTTTGGCGGCCAGGTGCTCCCGCTCGGCCCGCAGCCGGTGCAGCTTGGCGGAGATACTGCTGGCGTCGTAGGTGAGTGGCCGCCCGTCGCCGATCACCCGGCCATCAGCCAGACGTCCCGCCGCGCCGGTCAGCAGGGTGTTGAGGCCCCAGTCGAACCCCATCCCCGTCACATGCCCGGTGGCGGGCGCGAATCCGATCGGGATCTGGAACGGTAGATCGACGCGTACCCGGCCTTTTCGCACCTGCAGGGTAGGAGTGCACAGCTTCGCCTCCGATGGCACGGTCGGTGGCAAGGTGATCGGCAGCACGTGCCAGGCCCAGTCCTTGGCGGAGGCGGGTGAGGCGAGCAGGGGAAGCCGCACCCGCAACCGGGCGCTGTGGTTGCTGGTGCGTTCCAAGGTGACCAGTTGCCGGTCGGCTGCGGCCAGTACGATCTGCGCCGCGATGTTCGGGGGCTGCTCCAGGTCGGTCAGATCCGCCGGGAACGCGCCACGCTCGTCGAGATACGTGGCGATCTGCCGGGTCCGGTTGCGGATCTGCGCCGAGGTCATTCCGTCCGGCAGTACAGCGCGCAGCGCGTCCCATTCGGCGTCGGTGCGGGCCCGTGAGTTGCCGGGCCAGGTCGTCACGATCGCCGCCACCATTCGGCGGCGGTGCAGCGCCAGCCGCAACGCGCGGGCGGCCTGCTCTTGGGCGCACCGCAGGACCCGGTCGCAGACGTGCACGCCGAGGCCGGGGGCCAGGCCCCAGCCCAGCCGCCGGACAGCCATCCAGCCTTTCGACGGCAACACGCGCCCGTCCAGCCCCACCCCGGACGCCAGCGCATCCAGATCAGCCGTATTCCACCGGGCCGCGACGATACCGGCGGTGAGTTCTCGCGCCAGGCTGGTCAGCCAGGAGACCCGCTGCGCCGACAGCGGCTGAGAAACGACCTCGCCGGTCTTTTCCACCATCGCTCCATGGGCGGTGCAGGTCGCGGTCGCGGTGAGCTTACTCACGTCGCCGCCCCTGCCGCGAAGCGGTTGCGCGGCGGCACCCGGACGTGTAGGTCACGACCTGCATCCGCCCACCCCACCTCCCGCATCCACGATGTGTCACCTAAACGCTACCAAGAGTTCGCGTTCATTGATAGAACACGTGAGCGATAAATATCAAATACCGTCCGCCCGCCCCAACCCACCCCGCGGACAGATGCCTGCACACGCGTATAGGCCACACGGCCAGGAACACTCGCCGACCATCTGGCCGGGCGGCCTGTCCAGGCCGCTCCTTCCACAGCCCGAGCCCTGTCCATGGGTCATGTCCCGCGGACCTCCACGATCCCGGTGTGGCCGGTGGCGACGCCCTTCGTCTTCCCGCACCGCCCAGGGCGCCTCCTGCCCGCCCGCACCGGATATGCGCAAGTCGCCGACCCACACCTGCCCCGTACCGCAAAAGGGCCGCAACACCAGCCAGCGAATCAAGACCCGCCTCCTCGAAGCAGCCCTCGAGGTGAGCCGTGCCGACCCACACCACGCGAATCCGGCCCCGACCGACCCGCAGTCGCACCACGACCCGCACGCCCAGACGCTTGGCCGCTGCCCATCTCAACACACTCACCGAACTGAGAGATCACGGCAGAATCTCTGACTTTCATAGCGAATATGGAGAACAGTTCATACCCTCCGCGCCGGCCCCTCGCGCTACCCCCGCGAGGCCCCGCGAGGTTCTGTGCCGAGCGGCCCGGCAGGAATTCTGTCGTCACCTGATGGCATTCTTAGGGCGTGAGTATCCACGCCGTCAGCCCCCGCTTCGTCGGGCGTGCCCGTGAGCTAGCCGCCCTCGGCGACGCGCTCGCCAGAGCGCGTGCCGGGGCGTCGTCCGCCGTGCTCGTCGGCGGCGAGGCCGGGGTCGGCAAGACGCGGCTGATCAAGGAGTTCACCGACCGGGCCGACGACGCGCTGGTGCTCGTCGGCGGCTGCCTGGAGCTGGGCACCGAGGGCCTGCCGTTCGCGCCGTTCACCGCCGTGCTGCGGGGGCTGGTGCGGGAGATGGGCCGCGACGGGGTGGCGGCGCTCGTGCCCGGGGGCACGCGCGGGCTGGCGCGGCTGCTGCCCGAGTTCGGGGAGCCGGACGGGGACGGGCCGGAGGCCAGGGCGCGGCTGTTCGAGCAGGTGCTGGGGCTGCTGGAGCGGCTGGCCGAAGAGCGCCCCGTGCTGCTGATCGTCGAGGACGCCCACTGGGCCGACCGGTCCACCCGCGACCTGCTGTCGTTCCTGGTCCGCTATCAGCCCACCGCGACGGGCCTGCTGATCGTGGTCACGTACCGCACCGACGAGCTGCACCGCACCCACCCGCTGCGGCCGCTCCTGGCCGAGCTGGGCCGGGTCGAGCGGGTGCGCAGGATCGAGCTGCGCAGGCTCACCCGCAAGGAGGCCGTCGCGCAGGCGGCCGGCATCCTGGAGCGGGAGCCGTCCCCGGCCGACATGGACCTGATCTACGCGCGCAGCGAGGGAAACCCGCTGTTCGTGGAGGCGCTGCTCAGCGACGGAGGCGGCGTCGCGCTGCCGGAGTCGCTGCGCGACCTGCTGCTGGCCAGCGTCGAGCGGCTGCCCGCCGAGACGCAGGAGCTGCTGCGCGTGGCCAGCGCCGGCGGGCAGCGCATCGAGCACGACCTGCTCTCCGCCGTAGCCGGGCTCGACGAGAGCGCGCTCGCCGGCGCGCTGCGGCCCGCCGTGGCGGGAAACGTGCTCACCGTCGACGGCGAGGGCTACTGCTTCCGGCACGCGCTGATCCGCGAGGCGCTCCACGACGACCTGCTGCCCGGCGAGCACACCCGCCTGCACACGCGCTTCGCCGAGGCGCTTGAGCGCGACCTGTCGATCCTGCCCGCCCCGCGCGGCGCGATCGAGCTGGCCCACCACTGGCACTCCGCCCACGACTCCACCTGGGCGCTGGTCAGCGCCTGGCAGGCGGCCGGCGTCGCCCGCAGGTCCACCGCCTACGACGAGCAGCTCGGGATGCTGTCCAGGGTGCTGGAGCTGTGGGACCAGGTGCCCGACGCCATCGAGCGCATCGGCTGCGACCGCACCGACGTGCTCAGGAACACGGCCACGGTCGCGCACCTCGCCGGCGAGTACGAACGGGCCATTGCCCTGGCGAGCGCCGCCCTCGCCGAGATCGACCGCGACGCCGACCCGATCAGGGCGGCCAAGCTGCTGCGCCAGCGCGGCCTGACCCGCTACGACCTGGGCCGCCCCGGCTTCCTCGACGACCTGCGCGAGGCGGCCGCGCTGGTCGCCTCCGACGAGCCGAGCACCCTGCGAGCCCAGGTCCTGGAGACCCTGTCCCGCATGCTCCACGGGCGCGAGTCCTGGTCGGAGCGGCTCGCCACGGGCCGGCTCGCGATGGAGATCGCCCACGAGCTGGGCGACCGCAGGGTGGAGGCGCACGCGCTGATCGACCTCGCTTGGGCGCGGTTCGGCTTCTCCGAGATCGACGCGCAGATGGAGGCGTTCGCGGAGGCGCGCAGGATCGCCGGCGGCGACGGGGCGTTCAACGCGCTGATGCGCTGCGCGATCTCCGAGTCCGACGCGCTGGAGGGAGCCGGCCGCCACGAGCGGGCCGCGCGGGTGGCCCGCGACGGCATCGAGGAGGCCCGCCAGTACGGGCTGGCCCGCACGTCCGGCGCGTTCCTGTCGATCAACCTCGCCGAGCCGCTGGTCTCGCTGGGGCAGTGGGAGGAGGCGCTGGAGGTGGTCGAGCACGCACTCGACCTCGCGCCGCCGGCGCCCTACCAGGCCAGCCTGCAGGGGTTCGCCATGGACATCGCGCTGGCGCGCGGAGAGTTCGACCGGGCCGAGCGGCTGCTGGGGTCGTCGCGGGGCGTGCTGTCGCGCGGGACCTTCCGCGACCAGACCGTCCTGCCGCACCTGTGCAGGGAGGTGCGGCTGCTGCAGGCGCGCGGGGAGCTCGAGGCCGCGGTCGAGGCGGCCGCCCGGGCCATGGAGGAGCGCGATCTGCTGGACACCCCGCGCTACTCCTGGCCGGTGCTGGTGACCATCGCCGACCTGCTCGCATCCGTGGTGCCGCATCCCGGGCGCGCCGCGACGGCCGCCCCCGCCGGCGGGGCCACGCCGCTGGCGAAGCTCGGCGCGGCGCTTTTGGAGCGGCTCCGGGCGCTGGGGCGGGAGGTCGAGGCCGACGGGGACCTCCAGCACGCCCACCGCCTCACCTTCACGGCGTTGACGGGCCCTGAGCCGGACGACGGCGCCGCCGAGCCGGGCGCGTGGCAGTTCAAGGCCTGGGACCAGGCCGCGGGGGCGTGGGCGGCACTGCGGCAGCCGTACGCCGAGGCGCGGTGCCTGGTGGGCGCGGCGCAGGCGGCGCTGGCGTGCGGCGACCGGCAGGAGGCCGCGGCGCGGCTGGGCCGCGCTCGGGAGCTGGCCGGCCGGCTGGGCACGACGCCGCTGCTGGAGCAGCTCGACGCCTTCGGGCGGCGGGCCAGGATCGGGGGCACGGAGGAGACGGCCGACGGGCCGCCGCTGGGTTTGACGGCTCGGGAGCTGGAGGTGCTGCGGGAGGTGGCCGACGGGCGGAGCAACCGGGAGATCGCCGAGGCGCTGTTCATCTCGGTGAAGACGGTGAGCGTGCACGTCTCCAACATCCTGGCCAAGCTGGGCGTCGCCACCCGAGGCGAGGCCGCCGCCACCGCCTACCGACTGCGGCTGTTCGACGCACCTTTGTGACCGGCCTGTCCGACGCGGCTCTGTGACAGAGCCGTCCGACGTGCCTTCGCGACCGCCCTGTTCGGCGCGCCATCCTGTTCGACGTGGCTCTGTGACAGACCCGTCCGAGGTGGCTCTGTGACCGACCTGCCTCTGTGGCCGGCCACTGCTCGACGTGGCTCTGTGAGCGGCCTGGGCGGGCCTCAGGCCGTCAGCTGGGCTTCCAGGCGGTAGCCGTCCACCGTGACGTAGACCTGGTCGCCGGGGCGGGCGTTCAGCCGCATCAGCACCGGCTGGAGGGAGTCGAAGACCGGCTGGTGACCCTGCCAGACCAGGACGATGGCGTTGTCCCCCGGGCCGGTCACCGACAGCAGGGTGCCGGGGCGCATGCCGAGCTGGGCCGCGTAGCCCTCCGGCACCGGCACCGGGCCGCCCCTGAGATGCTCGGGGGTCACCTCGATGCGCTGCCAGCGGCGCGGGTCCGAGGACGGGCTCGGCAACGGCGGAGGCGGCGTCGGGGGAGTGCCCGCCAGCATCGGCGAACGGCCGCCCGACAGCGCCGAGAGCGTCGCCAGGGCCGCGGACGGGTCGATCGAGCCCGCCGCCGAGGCCGACGGGATGGGCTGGCCGCCCCGGTGATGGTGGCCGTTCGCGCCCGGCGTGCGGCGGGGCAGGGGCTGGGCGGGCGACGGGGCCTCGGCCACCGCGCCGCCACTTGACTCCTGGGGCAGGGCGTCGTACCAGGCCCTGGCGGAGTGGGTGCGGATGCCCAGCTCGCCCATCAACTCCACGACGTCCGCGTCGGGCGGGCTGGAGGCCAGGAGCTGCCTCGTACGGTCCTGCAGGCGGTGCAGGTCGCCCACGACCAGCCAGCCGTCCTGGAAGCGGCGGTCGGGCATGAGCGTCACCAGCACGCGCCAGAGCGGGGTGCGCAGCGACGGGACGGTCACGGGGTGGGCGGGGTCGGCACCG